>DATEQV010000085.1:0-3538 GCA_035272265.1 Acidisphaera sp.
CGGCCTGACCGTGATCCTCTCCGGCGCCGTGCTCGTCACGCGGCGTGACGAGCACGGCCGCGTGACGGCGATCGTGACCCATGGCGCGGCTTCGTTCGCGGGCGAGCTGGGGCAACTGTCCGGCCGGCCGACGCTGGTCGACGCCCACGCCGAGCAGCCGGCCGAAGCGCTGATCATTCCCCCCGAACGCCTGCGCGCCGTCCTGGTCGCCGAGGCCGAGCTCGGCGAGCGCATCATGCGCGCCCTGATCCTGCGCCGCGTCGGCCTGCTCGAGACCGGCGCCGGCGGCCCGGTGATCATCGGGCGTGAAGATAACCCGGACGTGCGCCGGCTCATCACCTTCCTCTCCCGCAACGGCCACCCACACCTGCGGCTCGACTCGGCGACCGATGAAGAGGCCGCCGCGCTGGTCGCCCGTTTTCAGGTCGTGCCGGCCGACTTGCCGATCGTGCTCTGTCCAGACGGCGAGATGCTGCGCAATCCGAGCGAGAACCAGCTGGCGCGCTGCATCGGTCTGGTGGCCCCGATCGATCCCGAGCGCCTCTACGACGTGGTGATCGTCGGCGCGGGCCCGGCCGGTCTCGCCGCCGCTGTCTACGCGGGCTCCGAAGGCCTTGCGGCTTTGGTCCTGGACTGCCGGGCCTTCGGCGGCCAGGCCGGCGCGTCGGCCCGGATCGAGAACTATCTCGGCTTTCCCACCGGCATCACCGGCATGGCGCTGATGGCGCGCGCCAATGCCCAGGCGCGCAAGTTCGGCGTCGAGATGGTTATTCCGGGCGAGGCGGCCTGTCTGGGGCGCGAACCGTCCGCCAATTTCGTGCTCCGCCTGGCTGCCGGCGAGCAAGTGCACGCCCGGACGGTGGTGCTCGCTTCTGGCGCGCGCTACCGCCGGCTCGACGTCACAGGCTTGGAGGACATCGAAGCAGCCTCGGTGCACTATTGGGCCTCGCCCCTGGAAGGCCGCCTCTGCGCCCACCAGGAGGTAGTGCTGGTCGGCGGTGGCAACTCCGCGGGTCAGGCGGCGGTCTTCCTGTCGGGCCGGGCGGCTAAAGTGTGGATGCTGGTCCGTGGACCAGGACTCGCCGCCAGCATGTCCCGCTACCTTGTCGACCGGATCGCGGGCCTGGACAACGTCGAGCTGGTGACCAATGCGGCGGTCAGCGCACTGGAGCGTCGGGATGGGCTGCTCGAGGCCGTGCGCTGGCGCGACGTGAGGACGGGCGAAGAGACGCGGCGGCCTGTCCGACACCTGTTCCTGTTCATCGGCGCCGACCCGAATACGGACTGGCTTGCCGGCGCAGGGGTTGCGCTCGACGCCAAGGGCTTCATCCGCACCGGTCGGGACGCCGGCGATGGCCGTGGCGCTTTCGAAACCAGCTTGTCCGGCGTCTTCGCCATCGGCGATGTCCGCTGTGGCTCGGTCAAGCGGGTGGCCGCCGCCGTCGGCGAGGGTGCCCAGGCGGTGGCGGCCGTTCATGCCTACCTGGCGGATCGCGTCAAGACGCCGGACGCTTTGGCGGCGGCTTGAGGGGGAGCGTATGTCCAAGGTTTGTGGGCACGAGACTGGGATCCGCAACGTAACGCCGAGCGCGCTCGGCTGCGAGGAGTGCCTGAAGGTCGGCTCTCCCTGGGTGCACCTGCGGCTGTGCCGCACCTGCGGCCACGTGGGCTGCTGCGACAGCTCGCCCAACAAGCATGCAACTCACCACTTCCAAGCCACCGGACATCCGATCATTGAAGGCTATGACCCGCCTGAAGGCTGGGGCTGGTGCTACGTAGACGAGGTCGTGATCGACCTTACGGACCGAAGCACGCCGCATAACGGACCCATACCGCGCTTCGTGTGAGACCTTCACCTGGTCCGGGGCAGGTCGGCCGCTCACAGTGTTCTGTCCCTTCCAGGCCGGAAACCGGAATCCCACTTTGGACAATGGCGCCGATTGGACGCCGCACGATTTATGAGGATCGGGGCGCCCGGATCTCCATCTTGGCCAGGACAGTGCCCAGAGGCCGGATGTCGTGCCGGCGCCCGTTAGAAAAGCCACACTTTCTCCCCTGCGGCTGACGGCGTCGTCGCAGTGGCGGACGACCGAGCCATCGGATCGGCAGTCCGCCCAGTAGTCGGCTGGCAGTGTCCGGTCGGCCTTTTCTCTCATGTGGCTTTCGCCTCCGGGACCACTGTCAGCGCCATGATCCGCTCGAACCGATCGATCTCACCCAGCAGCCGCAGCATCCGCGGCATGTAGTCTGGCTCGTGGTCCGCAGCGGCGGCGAGATAGCGGTCCCACATCGGCCTGTTCCAGGTCGTGCGGTCGTCGATCCGGACGTTTGGGCCCGCGGCTCGCGCCGCCTCTTGTTCGCAGGCGGCCACCATCGCCGTCTCGAGCGCGGCAAGAGCGGCGCGACGGGACGCGATGGCGTCGCGCAACTGCAGACGGTCGATCCCAAGGTGCAGGCGTACTGGCGTCGTCGCGCGCGTGATCAGCGACGACGTCAGGCGGGTGTCCCCGCCACGGCTGAGGTGCGTCATGATGACGGTCCTTGCGGAAGAGAGGCTCAGCCCGGGGCGGCCGGGCTGAGCCTTGCAGGGTCACTCGGCGGCGTCGGCGTAGACCGCCTGGTCTTCCCGCACGGCGTGCTGCCGCTCGGAGGAGAGGTCGTCGCCCTCGCCGGCATCGTCGAGCCCATCCTCCCGCGGAGCACCTCCCTCCGGGTCGTCGTCTCCGTCGCTGCCGCGATGGCCGGGCACGTACCGCGCCGCCTGCGCGTCCTCGGCGATCTCCTGCGGGCTCAGGGCGAACAGCGCTCCCGGATACAGCCAGGTCGCACCTTTGAACCGCTCGATCATCCGCGCTCGCGTGTCTTTCACGCGAACCTCGACGGCAACGCCCTCGGCGGCGGCCGAACGCTCCAGCGCCTGGCGCGACAGGCAAGACAGGAACTCATCGGTCGCCATGGTCGGCAGGAAGGCCGAAGCGCCGATCGCCTCGCCGGCGATACGTGCGCCCGGGCCGCTGTTGCTCATGTTGTCGCGGCAGGAGAGCACCGCCGTCAGCATCTCGCGCGCCGTCGAACGGATTGCCGCGTCGTCGGCCGTGATGACGCCGCCCTCGGTGATCATGTTCCGAATGGCTTCGCGCTCCCACGGGCCCGTGCCGGCGCCGCTCTGGACCGAGACGTTATTGCCGGCGAGAGCGAGGACCAGAAGCGCGAGCAGCGTCTGGTCGGTGATCGCGTTCTCCTTCAACGCCTGGTGCAGCGCGTCGGTGCGGAAGTCGCCGATCATGGCGTTGCCGCGCTGTGTGACGTCCGGCCGTGCCTTCGGCTCCGGAGCGTCCGGGACGTCCGTCACGCTTGGCTTGCCCGCCTTGGCTTTCGTCTTCTCGGGGGGCATCCGGTAGACGACGGTCATCACCTCGCCCGAGCGCGAGTCGAGATAGTGACCGACGACGTCGGTCTTGGACGGCTTGCCGTGAACCTGCTCGGCCTTCTTGGGCAGGACCGGACGGGCCCACTCGCGGAACCGGGGATCAGAGTA
>DATEQV010000086.1:0-11613 GCA_035272265.1 Acidisphaera sp.
GGTCGAACACGGCGAACGTGTCGCCGTGCTTGAGCACGCGCGATTGCTGTTCCTGCAGGCTCGCGCTGGCGGGAATGGCGAATTCGTCGGCGTGCGGATCGGGCTTGGTCGCATCGTCCATGCCGCGTGACATAGCATCGCGCGCCACGCGGCTGGCAACCTAAAGCTGAGTCAGGCAACCTGCGGGCCGGAAAGCCAGAGGAACGCATGGACGAGTTCGCATTCGCCTCGGCCGCCGACCTTGCGCGCGCGGTGCGCGACAGACGGATCGGCTGCCTCGAATTGCTGGATCGGATGATCGCCAGGGTCGAGCGGCTGGACGGCGCGCTCAATGCGGTGGTGGTGCGCGACTTCGAGCGCGCGCGCCAGGCTGCACGCGAACGTGATAACGTGGGGGAGTCCGGGCCGCTGCATGGCGTGCCGATGACGGTGAAGGAGAGCTTCGACGTCGCCGGGCTGCCGACGACGTGGGGCTATGCCGACTCGCGCGACAACATCGCGACCGAGGATGCGCTGGCGGTGCAGCGGCTGAAGCAGGCCGGCGCGGTGATCTTCGGCAAGACCAACGTGCCGAAGTCGCTGGGCGACTGGCAGAGCTACAACGCGGTGTACGGCGCGACGCGCAATCCGTGGAACCGGGAGCGCACGCCGGGCGGCTCGTCGGGCGGCAGCGCCGCGGCGCTGGCGGCGGGGTTCTCGGCGCTGGAGATTGGCAGCGACATCGGCGGGTCGATCCGGATCCCGGCGCATTTCTGCGGCACCTTCGGCCACAAGCCCACGCACGGATTGCTGCCGCCGCGCGGGCACTCGCTGGCGCGCGCGACGGCGATGTCGGACATCTCGGTAATCGGGCCGCTGGCGCGATCGGCGGGCGATCTGATGATGGCGCTGGACGTGCTGGCACGGCCGGACGAGGCGGAGACGGGGCTGCGCCTGGAGCTGCCGGCACCGCCGGAGAACTTGTTCGGGTTGCGCGTCGCCGTGTGGGCGCAGGATGGTGCGACGCGCACCGATGCGGCGACGGTCGCGGCGATCGAGGCGGTTGCGGCGGATCTGGAAAGGGCCGGCGCGCGCGTGTCGCGCACGCGGCCGGAGTTCGACGCGGCGGCCGCGTTCCACACGTATCTGCGGCTGCTGATGGCGGTGCTGAGCAGCCGCATGACCGACGACGTGCTGGAGCAGTGGCGCACGCTCGCGCGGCGGCTGGGTTCGCGCGACATGCGGGCGGATGCGGTGCTGGGGCGCAACGTGGACATCTCGCATCGCGAGTGGGTGGCGGAGAACGAGAAGCGTGCCGTCGTCCGCCGCGCCTGGGGCCTGTTCTTCCGCGATCACGACGTGCTGCTGTGCCCCGCGTTCGGGGTGCCGGCGCTGCCGTTCACCGATCATGGCGAGACCTGGGAGCGCACCGCGACGGTCGACGGCGTCACGATCCCCTACAACGACCTGCTGTTCTGGCCGGGCATCACCTGCGGCTTCCACCTGCCGGCCAGCGTCGCGCCGATCGCGATGTCCCCGGACGGGCTGCCGATCGGCGTGCAGATCGTGGGGCCGCTGTACGGCGACCGCGTGTGCGTCGGCGTGGCGGCGGAGATCGAGCGGCTGCGCGGCGGGTTCCGCCCGCCGCCGGGCTACGCGGACTGAGCGAGACCGGTATCGGCCTGAGTGTAGCCCAGCTCACCCCCGTCGTTGCGAGGAGCGCAGCGACGAAGCAACCCAGGGCCGTACGAAAACCGTCTGTCACGCGGCTCTGGGTTGCTTCGCTACGCTCGCAATGACGATGCCACCTCATCCACGCTCAGGTCGATACAAGTCTAACGCGCATCGGCGTGCGCACGACGCGGCCTTCGAGCCGCGCGGCAGCGGCAACGACGTCGTCGGATGTCGGCAGCGTCGTCACTCGCCGGGATGCGGCAGCAGCGCCGATCCCTGGTCGTTGGCGGCGGTCCAGGCCACGCGATAGAGCAGGAAGCGCTCGGCCACGATGCCGTCGCGGCCGCGCGTGGCCTCGCCGACCGGCGTCAGCGCAGCGCCGCCGAGCGGCGGCAGGAACTGCAGGTCGTGCCGCCTTGCGTCCTTCAGGAACAGGCCGGTCTGCCCGGCAAGCTCCGGCTGACGGAGATCGAACAACGCCCAGCGCGGATCGACCGCGACGACGGGCACGCTCGCGGGCAGGTAGAAGGCCAGTTCGGAGGCGAGGCCGTATTCGTCGCTGACCACGAAGCTGGCGCCGGCCGCGACGCGCGCGGCCTCGACCTCGCCGGCAACGCCTTGCCAGCCCGCCAGCGTCCGCATGCTCTGGTCGATCGACGGCGGCAGCGGCAGCGGGGCGAACGCGACCTGCACATAGGCGACGGCCGTGATCATCGCGCCGAGGGCGATCGCCGGCCGCCGCCATGCACGCAGGACCGGCCACGCCGCCGCGGCGATGGCGGCGGCCGGATAGACCACCGCCGGCCAGTTCGCCTGCACGCGGTCGCCCAACGCGTGCTCGGCGAACAGCGCCAGCGGCGGCACCGAGAGCAGCGCCAGCAACGTGGCCGCCGCCTCGCGTGTACGCACCGCCCGCAGCGTGGCCACCGCGACGCCGGCGGTGAACAGCACCAGCAGCAGCGGGGTGGCGAGTGCGATCTGTCCGCCAATCAGCTCGGGCAGGTAGCGGAGCGCGAGTGCGGGCCTCCAGGCTTCCAGGCGGCCGCCCTGGCGCAGGAAGCTGGCCCAGTGATGCGCGGCGTTCCACGCCACGACCGGCGCGAAGATCGCCAGCCCCAGCGCCGCCGCCAGCCACGGCCACGGCCGCCGCAGCCACGGGCGCAGGCCGGGCACCACGACGAACCACAGCCCCGCGCCGAAGCCGAGGAAGGCCGCCGTGTACTTGCTGGCCAGCGCGCAGCCCGAGGCGGCGCCCGCGGCCAGCAGCCAGCCGGGCCGCGCGGACGCGTGGAACCGCGCCAGCGCCCACATCGTCGCGATCCAGAAGAACATCAGCGGCGTGTCGGGCGTCATGATGACGGTGCCGGCGCCGAGCATCAGCGTCGCGTTCAGCGCGGCGGCGGCGAACAGGCCGGCGTTGCGCGCGGCGGGAAACAGGCGTTGCGCGGCATCGGCCAGCAGGAACGTGCCCAGCAGGCCCGAGAGCGGGCCGAGCAGCCGCACGCCGAGCGGAGTCTGGCCGGCGATCCACGTGCCGGCGCGGATCCACAGCGCCACCATCGGCGGGTGGTCCGGGTAGCCCGCCGCGAGCGCGCGCGACCAGACCCAGTAATAGGCCTCGTCCGGCGACAGCGGCGCGTGGGCAGCGAGCCACAGCCGCGAGAGCGTCAGTGCGGCGAGCGCTGCAATCCCGATCGCGGTCCAGCGCGCCGCGTCGGCATCGCCACGCACGGGGCGCGCGCGGTCAATCACTCCGGCTCGGTCGCTCGCGTCGAGCATGCGTCAGCGAACGCGCCAGACCAGCGTGGCCGACACCGCGTAGTTCCAGACCACTCCGATCACCGCGCCCATCGCGCCGGCGGCGATGCTGGTGGCGTGCTCGGCGTACAGCGTGCGGGCGATGCCGATATTGGCGATCGCGCCCACCCCGCAGACCAGCATGAACAGCAGCAGCCCGCGCCAGACCGCCGCACCGCGCAGGCGCCGGTCGCGATAGGTCACCTGGTTGTTGAGCAGGAAGTTGAACGCCATGGCGCAGATGGTGGCGATCGTCTGCGCGCGGGTGAAATCGACGCCGAAACGCTGTGCGGCGACCAGCACCGCCACGTTCACCAGCACGCCCAGCGCGCCGACCAGCGCGAACGCGACGAAACGCAGCGGGAACGCGCCGTTGGTGAGCTTGTCGAGCAGCAGCCCGGCGAACTGCACCAGCACGAGCACGTCGAGCTTGCTGTCGCCGGAGGCGCGGGCGCGGAAGCGGAACGGCACCTCGGCGACGCGCAGCGGCGCGGGCGCGCTCAGCACCAGATCGAGCAGGATCTTGAACCCCGAGCCGGTCAGGCGGGGGGCGGTGCGCTCGAACACGTCGCGGCGGATCGCGAAGAAGCCGCTCATCGGATCGGTCAGGCGCACCGGCAGGAAAGCCTGCGCGACGCGGATGCCGGCGTGCGACAGGCGCTGGCGGAAGCCCGAGGACAGGCCGGAATCGTCCGCGCCGGCAGCGTGCCGCGTGCCGACCGCGAGGTCGTAGCCGCCGCTCAGCACGTCGCGCAGCATCTCCGGCACCTTGGTCTCGTCGTGCTGCAGGTCGCCGTCGATCACCGCGATTGCCTGCGCCGAGGAGGACAGCGCGCCCTCGATGACGGCCGAGGCGAGGCCGCGGCGGCCGATGCGGCGGATGCAGCGGACGCGGGCATCGTGCTCGGCTAGCGCGCGGGCCGCGTCGGCGGTGCCGTCGGGGCTGTTGTCGTCGACGAACACCACTTCCCAGGCAAAACCGACCAGCGCCGCGTCGAGCCGCTCGACCAGCGGGGCGACGTTGTCGCGCTCATTGTAGCAGGGCACCACGACGGTCACGTCCGGCGCGCCCGCTTGGGGCGCAGCGGTCAGCGGCCGTGCTTCCAGGGTGGAATCAGCCATCGCGGGCGCCGGTCACAGTGGCACGCCGGCGAGGCTCCGGCTGGTGCGGATCGTCTGCAGGGTCTGCACCCGGCTGACCATCGGCAGGCCGGTCAGGCGGCCGGTCAGCTCGTTCTCGTGCGCGGTGTCGCGGGCGACCAAGCGCAGCAGGAAGTCGCCGCCGCCGCGGATCATGTGGCACTCGCGCACCTCGGGCCACGCGCCGACCGCCTGTTCGAACGCCGACAGCATGCTCTCCTTCTGGCTCTCGAGGCCGACGATGGCAAAGAAGGCCACCTCCCAGCCCAGCTTCTGCGGGTCGGTGTCCGCATGGTAGCCGCGGATGACGCCTGCTTCCTCCAGCCGCCGGACGCGCCGCAAGCACGGGGGCGCGGAGATGTCGGCCCGTCGCGCCAGCTCGACATTCGTCAACCGCCCATCCATCTGCAATTCCAGCAGAATGCGCCGGTCGATGGCGTCGAGGATCGGCGCCTCGTCGTTTCTCGTTCTCATACGTTCCCGTCCGGCCAGCGGGCAGCCGGCCCCCCGTGGCGAAATTATCTTTCGCGAGAGGAGTCCGGCAAGCGAGGGGCTCGAGAAGGCCCGATCTGGCTCACGCCGCTTGCCCGGCGCGGAAACAGGCTCCTATCCTGCACATTGCGAAGGAACAGGTATGTCCAAGACGCATCGCACGCGGGTGCTGATCATCGGCGCGGGTCCCGCGGGCTACACCGCCGCGATCTATGCCGCTCGCGCGGGGCTCGCGCCGGCGCTGCTGACCGGCCTGCAGCCGGGCGGGCAGCTGACGATCACCACCGACGTGGAGAACTACCCCGGCTTCGCCGAGGTGATCCAAGGCCCCTGGCTGATGGAGCAGATGGCGGCCCAGGCGGCGCATGTCGGCACCGAGATCGTCAACGACCTGGTCACCGAAGTCGACCTGAAGGCCACGCCGTTCCGGGCGGCGGCCGATTCGGGCGACGCGTGGCTGGCGGACGCGGTCATCATCGCGACGGGCGCGCAGGCGCGCTGGCTCGGCCTGCCCTCGGAGCGCCGGCTGCAGGGCGCGGGCGTGTCCGCCTGCGCCACCTGCGACGGCTTCTTCTTCCGCGGCAAGCGCGTGGCCGTGGTCGGCGGCGGCAACACCGCGGTCGAGGAGGCGCTGTACCTGACCCATCACGCCAGCCACGTGACGCTGATCCACCGGCGCGACCGGCTGCGCGCCGAGCGCATCCTGCAGCAGCGGCTGTTCGCCAATCCGAAGATCGACGTGA
This sequence comes from Acidisphaera sp., assembly GCA_035272265.1. Taxonomy (GTDB): domain Bacteria; phylum Pseudomonadota; class Alphaproteobacteria; order Acetobacterales; family Acetobacteraceae; genus Acidisphaera. The sequence goes on from DATEQV010000086.1 coordinate 5,826, forward strand.
TCTGGAACGCGGCGGCGGACGAGGTGCTGGGCGCGGGCTCGCCGGAAAGCGTGACCGGCGTGCGGCTGCGCGACACGGTGACGGGTGCGCCGAGCGAGCTTGCGGTCGACGGGCTGTTCGTCGCCATCGGGCACACGCCGACGACGGCGCTGTTCCGCGGCCAGGTCGCGATGGACGACGAGGGCTACATCGTCACCGCGCCGGGGACGATGCGCACGTCGGTCGCCGGCGTGTTCGCGGCAGGCGACGTGCAGGACAAGGTCTATCGGCAGGCGGTCACGGCGGCCGGCACCGGCTGCATGGCGGCGCTGGAGGCGGAGAAGTGGCTGGCATCGCAGGCCGACGGGCTGGCGGCGGCGGCGGATTGAACAAACGAAGGCCCGGCGGGGGCGAGCGAGGGAACGGCATGGACTGGGACAAGCTGCGCGTCTTTCACGCGGTCGCCGAGGCGGGCAGCTTCACCCACGCCGGCGACACGCTGAACCTGAGCCAGTCGGCGGTGTCGCGGCAGATCTCGGCGCTGGAGGAGGCGCTGCAGGTGCCGCTGTTCCACCGCCACGCGCGCGGGCTGATCCTGACCGAGCAGGGCGAGGCGCTGAACCGCACGGTGCGCGAGGTGTTCGCCAAGCTGGCGATGACCGAGGCGCTGCTGACGGAGAGCAAGGAGAAGCCGGCCGGGCGGATCAAGGTGACCACCACCGTCGGCTTCGGCGCCACGTGGCTGGCGCCGCGCATCGCAGCGTTCCTCGACCAGTATCCCGACGTGACGATGACGCTGCTGCTCGACGACAGCGACCTCGATCTGGCGATGCGCGAAGCGGACGTGGCGATCCGCATGCACGCGCCCAAGCAGCCGGACCTGATCCAGCGGCACCTGATGTCGATGCACTGGGCGGTGGTGGCGTCGCCGGCGTACTGCAAGCGCAAGGGGACGCCGCAACGGCCGGAGGACCTGGACGACCACAACCTGATCCTGTTCGGCGAGTACCGCCCGCCGGTGGCCGACATCAACTGGCTGGCCGAGGCGGGACGCCGCGCCGGCAGCCCGCGCCGCGCGCTGCTGGAGGTCAACAACGTGCAGGCGATGCTGCACGCGATCCGCTCGGATCTCGGAATCGGCGCCATTCCCGACTACATGGTTGCGGACGATACCGAACTGGTGCGTCTGCTGCCCGACCTGAAGGCGCCGAAGGTGGACGTGTATTTCGTCTATCCGGAGGAGCTGCGGAATTCCAAGCGCGTGGCGGTGTTCCGCGACTTCCTGCTGGCGCGGCTGGCGGAGCTGCAATAGCGCGCAGCGCCGCTCAGGACGCCAGACAGACCTCCAGCGCACGGCTGCCGGGAGGGAGATCGACATGCGCGTCGCCGTCCGTCCAGCGCGCCGGGCCGGGCTCGGGCGGCCACCAGCCGATGCCGATGGCATCACTGTCGAGCGGCAGCGTGCAAGTGCCGTCCACGCCGAGGCGACGCACGTTCACCCCCAGGCGGCGGCGATCCTCGACCCAGGGACGGGCCTCGGTCGGCCGTGCAGAGGGCGAGACCAAGCGCACATGCGACGCACCGGGCGGGATCGCGAAGACCTGCCTCGGGCCGTCCGCCAAGGCCGGGCGCAAGCTGCATTCGCCGGCGACGAGCGTCAGCGTGCGCCGCAGGCGGGGCATGGACGGCGCGGACGCCACACCGGCGCGCGCGGCGACGCGGCGCCAGACGCGTTCGGCGAAGGTTTCATCGGGCGCGAACGGCGCGCAGGCAGCCATCGGCGAACGATCGTGCAACGGGCAGGGCGAGGCGAGCGCGGCGCTGAAGAAAGCGGCGTGACCCTCCTCGCGATAGCTCTCCGCCAGGATGCCCTCGGCGAGCAGCAGGGCGTGGCGATCGAGTGCGACGTGCACGTAGGTGATGGCGCGCCGACCCAGCTCCTGGACAACGGAGACTCCGTTGAGCAGGCGAAAGGCGCGCAGCAGATGGCCCTCCATCAGCAGGCAGTGGTCGGGCGAAAGCCGCAGGTCGCGCGCCGGCAGGCAGGGCCCGAACGCGCCGGCACGGATGCGGATCGGCGCGGCGAGGGCCGGATCGGGATGGCCGGCCAGTCGAAGCGTCCGCATGCCGACCCAGCGCACGGTGTCGACCGACGGGCGGCCAAGCTGGTCGAGTGCGACGACGCGGTCGCCGCGCTTGAGCGACTCGGCCACGCGTTCGCCGTCAGGCGTTGCAATGCGGGTGCGGCCGCCGAAACACACCGGAAGCTGCGAGGTGGTCAGAGTGACGCCGCCCGCGCCGTTGCTGTACGTCAGATCCGACAGCACGAGACCGGGGATCGTCAGGTCCACCGGGCCGCCTTGCCCTGACAGCATCAGGACGCCGCCGCTGTAGGACGAGGCGGCGACGGTGAAGCCGTCGATCCTGATCGTGTCGCCGGCATAGAAGTCGGTGATCGCGTTCGCGGGCGCGTTGGCGGCGGTGAACTCCAGCGATCCCGGGTCGAAGACGATCGCGCCCGAACCGGCCGCCTGCGGGTTGTCGAGGACGAGCGTCGCGGCGGTGCCGATGGTGGTGCCGCCGGTGTACGTGTTGTCGGCGTCCAGTTGCACGGTGCCGCCGCCGATCACCAGTGCTCCGGCCCCGTCCTGCGTGTAGCCGGCGATCGAGCCGGGCTCGTCGGCGATCACGCCGGCGACTTCGAGCGTCGGCTGGTCGGAAGAGGCGGCGAGCGTGACGGTCTCATCGCCCTGGATGAAGATGCCCGAGCCGAAGGCGTCGCCGGTACCGCCCAGTTTATTGCTGACATATGGGCTGCTGAGACCGCCCTCGACGGTGCCCACGCCGAGTGAGCCCGCTTGAATGATGAGTGTGCCGCCTTGCTGGACGAACACGTCGCCGCCGGCGCCGAGCCCGCCGCCGCCCGCCCGCCGCGTCTGTGCCGCTGGCACCGGCGCCGGCGCCGAAGCCGCCGGGGCTGCCGTTACCGCCGCCGCCGCCGCCGCCGAAGCCCCCCGCCGATCCGCTTCCTCCGCCGCCGCCGAAACCGCCGACTCCCTGCGTACCGACCGTAAAGCCTTCCCCGCCGCCGGCACCCCCACCGCCGAAGCCGGCATTTGCAGAATCACCGCCGTGCCCGGCTTCGCCGCCACCGCCGGCCGACGCGCCGCCGATGCCGGGAAAGGGCGTCTCGGCACGGCCGGCACCGGGCAGGATTCCAGGGCCGCCGTTACCACTCGTGGAATTGAAATACCCGGCGCCAAGCGCAGAACGGCCGACGCCGCCGCCACCGCCGGGCCCGTGGAAAAAAGGGACATTTCGCGAGCTGCCACCGCTCCCGCCGAGGCCTCCGCCTCCGCCGCCGCCTTGGGAGCCCGCCTGGAACGCGCTACCGCCGTTCCCGCCCGTCGCCGCGTCACCGCTGAAATTGACATCGACGAGCGTGACGTCGGCGCCGGCAGCCACGAACAGGCCACCGCCTAGGCCGGCTCCGCCGCCCGCACCGCCTTGGTCGATACCGCCACCGCCCCCCAGCCGCCTACCGCATCTGCATCCGCGATGGTCAGGCCTTCGACGGTCAGAACGCCGCGATAGGCGAACAGGCCGCGATCCTCCGGATACCCATGTAACCCGGACATAGTGTGGCCGTTGCCGATGATGGTCAGGCTGGAGCCGGTGCCGAGCACCACGCCAGCGAGGTCGTCCGTCAGCGTATAAAGCGAAATGTCCTGGGCGATATCGATCGTGTAGGCGGCGATGGTGCCGCCCTGCGAGACGCTGTCGACACTTCGAATCTCGGCGTCGAGCTGTGCGGCGGTGCTGGCCGTCTGCGTCAGATCGCTCATGCTTCCGTCCCCGCGGCGCAGCGAGCCGATCCTGCCGCGACCGCTCCGGCATCGATACGGGGACGCGACCGAGTCAGGCCGTCTCGTATGCGACCTTTACCTGGGGCACACAGGGTCGTCCACTTCCTTCAAGGTATGCGACGGTTTAGTGCAATGACGTTCACCACAACCGCGCGGCGGCACTCAAAGCGCATGACTTGGCGGAACGCGCGGCGGTGTTCGGCCCGATGCCGCACCTGACGCCGCCCGAGGTGCCGCGGGTCCGCGGCGGGCAGGTCATTGCCTCGCGTCTGTACGACGTCGCCTATGCCATTGACCTGACTCGCGCCGAGCGCATCTGGGCGGAGCGCCAGCCGCGCGTCGGCGCGCGGCGCGCTCGGCTGGTCTCGACGCCGAGCAAGGCGGTGGATTTCGGCGTGCCGCCGGTCGACCTGCCGCTCGAACCGATCACGCTGAAGCTGCCCGGCGGCGACGTCGAGGCGAGCGCGTCGGCGCGGCTGTACGATTTCGGCGTCGTCGTGCTGACGTTGCGCGTCGCCGCCGCCGATCTCGACTGGGCGGCGTTCGTGGCACGGGTGAATGCGGTGGCTGCCGCGGTGGATGCGAAGTCGGCGGAGCGGCCGTGGCCTGGGCTGCTCGATCCGCTGCGCGCGACGCTGGCGCCGGCGATGGACCGGCCGTCGGCGCAGACGATCGAGGAGGACTACCTCATCGGCGTGGTGCAAGGCTTCGACCCGCCGCTGGCTGCCGCCGAGGTGATCGAGCGGCTGGATCTGATCCCGCTGCTGACGGGCGAGATGCGCGCGCTGTCGGACGCGGCGCGCGCCGAGGTGCTGCGCAACCGCTTCGGCTATTACACCGACGACCTGACGGTGCTGACCTGGGACCGCGCCTTTCTGCTGGAGCCGCGCGGCGAGACCGACGTGCTGGACGTGCTGGAGGTCGCCAACGCGCAGCTGCTGGAGATGCGCTACTACGACGAGCTGCTGGATGACGAGCTGCCGCGCATGTACGACCTTGTCGAGGCGGCGCGCCGGACAGCCTCGCTGCTGTCCGCACGCCGCTTCGCCCACCTCGCGCGGCGGCTGTACACGCTGGTGGCGGAGGCGACGGAGCTCGCCGAGCGCGTCGACAACGCGCTGCAGGTGACCGAGGACGTCTACCTCGCCCGCATCTATGCGGCGGCGCTGAACCTGTTCCGGGTGCCGGAGGTGAACGCGGCGGTGAACCGCAAGCTGGCGCTGATCCGCGACACCTACACCGCGCTGTACGACGAGGCGCTGAGCGGGCGGTCGGAGCTGCTAGAGGTGCTGATCGTGCTGCTGATCATCGCCGAGATCGCGCTGGCGATCTGGCGGCCGTGAATAGCGCTGGCCGGCTGTCGATGCCCGATGTATCGAGGGATGCTGCCGTGTCGGCCGCCAAGGGGAGGATCGATCCTATGAAATCCACGCGCCAGCTTGCTGTTGCGCTCATTGCCGGCGTTGCCGTTGGCGGGGCAGTCGTCCACGAGCTGCACGCTCAGGCCACGCCGCCGGTTTATGTCGTCGTCGACATCAGCGACATCACGGACCCTGAAGGCTTCAAGGCGATTCCTCCCAAAGCCGGCCCGGAGACACTGGCTCCTTTCGGCGGGAGGTACATCATACGCACTGAAAACATTACCGCACTCGATGGAACCGCGCCCAAGCGATTTGTGGTCATTGCGTTTGACAACGTGGAGAAAGCGAAAGCCTGGAAGGCTTCGGAACGCTCAAGGGAGGTTGACGCGATTCGACACCGAACGACGAAGTCGAGTCAGTTCCTCGTCGACGGTATGTAGCATACCTTGCCTATCCGCTTGTCACATACAACCACTAAATCTGGTGGCCCGGCACGAACAACGAGATACTTCCGGGAGTATTTAGACGGCGCTTACGCTCTATTGACCCGTCGCGATACCGCATTATTCGTGGCAATATAAC
>DATEQV010000087.1:0-11747 GCA_035272265.1 Acidisphaera sp.
AGTCACGGACGGCGTCATCCTACGCTGCCGCGAGCGAATCTCTCTCGTGAGGAACCGGATGCGGGAAATCCGCACGTCCGGGTCTGTGAGGGGTGGGGGCGGCAACGTCCCCACCTACTCGGCAGACCATACCCGCGCAAACGCGACTCAATCGCATTGAGAACTGCTGCCGCGCTGCCGATGATGTTGACGATCACGCCACGGCCGCGCGCGGCCATGTGGCGATAGACGCCGCGGGTGACGTTGATGAAGCCGAACACCTTCAGGTCCCACGCGCCGCGCCAGGTCGCGTCGTCGACGTCGTCCAGCGTGCCGGGCGGATTGGCGCCGGCGTTGTTGACCAGAATGTCGACGTCGCCGCAGGCGGCGGCGAGCGCGTCCTGGTCGGCGGTGCGCGACAGGTCGGACACGACCACCTCGACCGGCCCGTTGTGCGCGGCGCGGATCGCGTCGGCCGCCTGCTGCAGCGTGTCCCCGGTGCGGCTGGCGAGCATCACGCCGCAGCCTTCCTCGGCCAGCACCTCGGCGACCGCACGTCCGATGCCCTTGCTCTCGCCGGTGATCAGTGCGCGTTTGCCTCGCAGGCCGAGATCCATCCTCTCCCCCCTCGCCGCACGGCCGGACCGCGCGGCACGTATCGCGGCACCAGCTTTTCAGGAGTTCGCGCCGGTGAACAGACACAATGCCGCGCCCTGGCACGCGTTTGCGCTGGACGCGGGCGTTGCGCGTCTGTAACGTCGTCGCATGCCGACGCCATTCGACCCTTCGCTGCTGGAGGTCCGCAGCTTCCGGGGCCGTTGCGCGCAGTGGCTGGTCGATCATCCCGGGTTCCTGTTCGCGTTCTTTCGGGCCGTATGGCCGAACCTGCGGGTCTGCCGATACGTCCTGGTGACGCGGCGCGACGACGTCGAGGACGTGATGTCGCAGACCGGCGCCTTCGCGACCCGCGTCGGGCCGCGGCTGGCGGCGCTGCATCCGGATTATCCGAACACGCCCGTCTTCGGCCTGGGCAGCGACGACGACGGCACATACGCCGAAGCGTTGCAGGCAGCGTCGGCGGTGTTGGAGCTGGGCGACGTGCCGGGCGTGGCCCGTATCGCACGCGGCTTCGTCGAACCCCGGCTGGCGGGGCGGACGACGATCGACGCGGCGGAGCTGATCCGACTGACGCAAGCGGACGCCGCACGGCGCTACTTCGGGCTGGACGTGGACGACGCGGCGTTGCCGCAGTTCGCGCTCTGCGGCCTCGCACTCGGCAACTACATGTTCGGCGTGCAGGCGACGGGCTCGGATACGTGGCGGGCCAGCCGAGCGGCCGGCGCCGAGATTTCCGCGATCATGCGGCGGTCGATCGCCCACGCGCCCGCCGCGGGGCCGAACACGCTGATCGGGCGGCTGGTGGCAAGCGGCGTGGCTGCCGGCGACATCGAGGCGATGCTGACGGGCTTCGTGGCCGGGTGGGTCGGCGGAGCGACGGTCGCCGCCATTCATGCCCTGCAGGTGCTGCTCGGCCGTTCGCGCGCGATGCGGGCGGCACGGGAAGCCGCGGCCGACTGCGACGACGCCGCCCTCGGCCGCTGCCTGTTCGAAGCCATCCGCTTCAGCCCGATCTTTCCGGGCGCGTTCCGGGATTGCATCGCGGACTACACGATCGCCGCGGGCACGCGGCGCCGGTGTGCCGTGCGGTCCGGCGACGTGGTGATGCCGGCGACGCACTCGGCCATGTTCGACGGAACGCGGGTGGCGGCGCCGCGCAGGTTCGACCCGGACCGTCCGGCAGGGGACAGCATGGTGCTGGGATACGGACGGCACTTCTGCATCGGGCACGCGTTCGGACGTGCGCTGGTGGTCGAGACGCTGAAGCCGCTGCTGCATCGCCGCGTGTGGCAGCGCAGGATCGACCGCCTGCCGCCCGCGTATTTCGGAACGGTGCCGCTGACGCTGATGGTGCAGCTGCGGTGAGCCACTCCTTCGTCACCGTCGTCGTGCCGTTCGCCGCCGGGCGTGCCGGCGACGTGCTTACGCTGGTGCGGGGGATGGGCAACCCGGCCGCGCCGGCGCTGCGCACGTCGATCGAGTCGCTCGACGTCGTTCACTTCATGAGCGTCAACGTCATTCCCGCCGACCAAGGGGACAGAGCCCATCTGCTGCTGGAGATGTCGGTGGACGGACCCGGCGAGGCGGCGCTGCGCGGCGTCGCGGTGGCGCTTGCGCAGCCGCTCACCGACGTTCTCACCGCAGCGGGGTACACCGTGTCCGCGACCGGCCTGCCCGCCTTCCTGTCGCGTCACAGCCGCACGCTGGCCACGACCTGGTACGGCACCGCGCGCAGCGGCGGCGCGCTGGGGCTGGCGTTCTGCGGCTCGCCGAACATGCCCTTGCGGCGGATCAGGGACGAAGCGGCGCTCGGCGATCTGGTGGCGGACTGGTCGGACCTTCTCTACGGGCCGGGTCCGGCGCTCGACAAACTGGCGGCGGTGCGGGACCGGCTGTGGGCACGCGGCAGGTGGAAATGGGCCTTCGACGCGGAGCAGACGCCGTTCCTGCTGCCGCGGCGCGATGACACCCCCTCGGTGTACGCCCGCATCTTCCTCGCATCGATCCCGGCGTTGCTGTGGCCGGTGCTGCTGGTGGCGCTGCTCATCTGCGCGCTGCGCTGGTCGGTGCTTCACTGGTGGTGGATTCCGAGCGTCGTCGGGGTCTTTGCTCTGTTGCTCATCGTGCTCGCCGCGGTGCTGCTCGTGCTGGTCCGGCGCGCGGAGAAGACCGACATCCCCGAGGACGTCGCGCCCAGCCCGCAGCACGTCGCCGAGGTCATGGACGGCGAGAACCATGTCACGCTGAACCTGCTGATCGTGGTCACGCGCCTGAAGCCCGGGTGGTTGCGCCGATTCACTCTGCGCGCCGGCTTCTGGGTGACCTCGGCGGCGCTGGCGCGGATCGGCGTTCCGGGATGGCTCGGCGATGTCGGCGTGGTGCAGTTCGCGCGCTGGGTCCTGCTGCCGGGGACCGACCAGCTCGTGTTCGCCTCCAACTACGACGGCGCGTGGGAGAGCTACCTGGAGGACTTCGTCGAACTCGTCGCCTACGGCGTGACCGCCGTGTGGACGAACTGCCGCGGGTTTCCCAAGACGTTCCTGCTGTTCTGGAAGGGCGCGAAGGACAGCGACCGTTTCCGCCGCTACGTCCGCCGCTACCAGATCGCCACTGGGTTCTGGTACGCGGCATTTCCTGACCTGACGCTGGTGCAGATGCGCACCAACGCGGCGATCCGCCTGGGGATCGCGGGCGCGCAGACGGAACAGGAGGCGCAGGCGTGGCTCGATCTGTTCAGTGCGCCGCGATGACCGAGCCGGTGCCGCTGGACGCCAACGAAGTCCCGACCTTGGTGTTCGGCGCGCTCACGCGATGGCAGTACGCGACCTGCCTCGTGCTTCGCTTCACGCCGGGCGGCGTCGCGGCGCGCCGGGTGTGGCTGAGGACGCTGGCCGGCAGGCTGACCTACGGCATCGCCGACCGCAACGCGCCGGCGCATGTGCTGGCGCTGGCCGCGAGCGGGCTCACCGCGCTCGGCCTCGATACGGCGGACCTGGACACGTTCTCGGCCGCGTTCGTCAACGGGATGACCGCACCGTACCGCTCCCGCGCGCTGGGCGACGAGGGCGACAGGCGGCCGGGTTGCTGGGATTGGGGGAACGACGCCGCGCCGGCGGACGCCCTGCTGTTCATCTACGCCTTGTCGCAGGCACAGTTGAGCGCCGCCGTGGGCGCGGTGCTGCTGCCGCCTGACGTGCACCTAGTGCAGGAGATCAAGCTGCAGGTCCGCGCGCAGACGCCGTCCGGGTTCATGGTCGAGCCGTTCGGCTTCCTCGACGGCATTTCGCAGCCACTGATTCCCGGCACGCCGCCCGCGGCGGCGGCGACGCCGCAGTCCAACGACGTGGTGGCGGCCGGCGAGTTCGTGCTCGGCTACGCCGACAGCCACGGCTACCTGCCGGCCGCGCCGACGGTCGCGTCGGCCAACGACCCTGACGGCGTGCTGCCGACCGCGTCCAACGGCCAGCGCGACATCGGGCGCAACAGCACGTTCCTGGTCGTCCGGCAGCTGCGGCAGGACGTGGCGGCGTTCGACAACTGGGTGGCCGGGTGCGCCGCCGCGCTGAGCATGCCGGCGGACTACATCGCCGCCCAGCTGATTGGCCGGTGGCAGAACGGAACCTCGCTGGTCCGCAACCCGCGGGCGCCGGGCACCGACGATCCGGACAACGATTTCCTGTTCCGCCGCGACGACCCGCGCGCCTTCGGCTGCCCGCGCGGCGCCCATATCCGCCGCTCGAACCCCCGGGACGCGCTGCACGCAAAGGCGGAACAGGCGGTCAGGATCACCAACCGGCACCGCATCCTGCGCGTCGGGCGACCGTATATCGTGCCGCCGCACGGGAATGCGGGCGGCATGCTGTTCATGTGCCTCAATACGGAGATCGAACGGCAGTTCGAGTTCCTGCAGCAGACCTGGGTGCTGGGTCCGAGCTTCGACGGCCTGCGCGACGAGACCGATCCGCTGGTCGGCGCGAACGGCGGCACCGGCGCCCTGACGGTGCAAGGCGAGCAGGGGCCGCAGTATCTCGCCGGCATGCCGGACTTCGTCACCCCGATCGGTGGCGGCTACTTCTGGCTGCCGAGCCGAACGGCCGTGCACTACCTCAGCGTGTAAGCCACCGCCCTCGCGGCCCCTTTCGGCCGGGGCTCCGCGAGCCGGCGCGCACCACCCCTGCAGAAAACCGCTTGACGACGCGGCCAGTCCGTGCATTCTGTATTCAACATTCTGAATTCAGAATACGGAACACAGGGACCGCCCGTGCTGCTCACGCCCCAGCCCAGCCTCGTCGAACAGGCCTATGACGCGATCCTCGGCGAAATCGCCGACGGCTCGCTGCCGCCGAGCACGCACCTGATCCAGGAAGACCTCGCCGCCCGCTACGGCGTCTCACGCCAGCCGATCCAGCAGGCCCTGCTGCTGCTCAAGAGCGACGGCATCGTGCAGGACGCCGGCCGGCGCGGGCTGATCGTGGCGCCGCTCGACATGCAGATGATGCGCGACCGCTACGAGGTCCGCGCCGCGCTCGATGCCTTGGCCGCCCGGCTTGCGGCGCAGCGCTGCGCCGCCTCCCCCGCCGTCGCCGCGCAGGTCGGGACGGACGGCACGGCGATCGTCGAAGGCGGGCTGGCGGCGGTCGAGGCCGGCGACGTCAACGCGATGATCGCCCAGGACGTCGCCTTCCACTCGTTCATCTACGCGGCGTCGGGCAACGCGATGATCGCGCCGTCGGCGGAACTGCACTGGCGCTTTTTGCGCCGCGTCATGGGCGAGGTCCTGCGCACGTCGGGTCCCCCGATCGGCATCTGGGAACAGCACCGCGACATTCTGAATTCAATCGTTGCAGGTGATGCAAGCGCCGCCGAACAGCGTATCGTTGGACACATCAAGAATGCCGCCGGCCGGCTGGTCGACGGCACCGGACACGCTGCACCGCAAAACAAACAGGACGAGGAAAGGAAACGTACGGATGCCAAACGACGCGCCGATCGGATTGACGGCAACCGGCCCGGCTGACCCGGGCGCAGACGGACTGAGCTGCGCCGCCTGGATCGCGCGCTTCCTGCAGGCGCGCGGCATCGACCGTATCTTCGGGCTGCAGGGCGGCCACATCCAGCCGATCTGGGACCATGCCGCACGCCTCGGCATCCGCATCGTCGACGTGCGCGACGAGGGCGCCGCGGTGCACATGGCGCACGCCCATGCCGAGCTGACCGGTACGCTGGCGGTCGCGATGGTCACCGCCGGCCCGGGCGTGACCAACACCGTCAGCGCGATCGCCAACGCCTCGATCGCACGCATGCCCGTGCTGCTGATCGGCGGCTGCCCGCCGCGGCCGCAGGTCAACATGGGCCCGCTGCAGGACATCCCGCACACCGACATCCTGCGCCCCGTCACCCGGGAGTCGCGCACCCTGCGCGTGCCCGAACAGGTGATCCGCGAGCTGGACGAGGCGGTGGCGAAGGCCACAGGTGATCTCGGCGAGCCGGGGCCGGTCTATATCGAGATCCCGACCGACGTGCTGCGCGTCGACATCCCGCCGCAGCTTGTCCTGACCGAGTGGATGACCGCGAAGCCGGCGCGGGACATCCCGCCCAATCCGGACCAGGTCGCCGCCGCCGTCGAGGCGCTGTGGTCGGCGCGCCGGCCCGTCGTGGTCACCGGGCGGGGCGCGCGCGGGGCGGAGGAGGCGCTGGTCCGGCTGCTGGATGCGAGCGGGGCGCTGTATCTCGACACGCAGGAGAGCCGCGGTCTGGTGCCGTCGGACCATCCGTCCGTGGTCGGCGCGGTGCGCGCGGCGGCGATGACCGAGGCCGACACGGTGCTGGTGATCGGCCGCAAGCTCGACTACCAGCTCGGCTACGGATCGCCGGCGGTGTTTCCGAACGCCGCGCGCTTCATCCGCATCGCCGACAACGCGGGCGAGCTGCTCGACAACCGGCGCGGCCAGCCGGAACTGCTCGCGAGCCCGCGTCTGGCGCTCGACGCGATCGTGAAGGCGGCGGGCAACCGCAAGCCGAACGTCGACGCCGCATGGGCGGATGCGCTGCGCCGCAAGCAGCGCGACCGCACGACGCCGTCCGGCAAGTCGGTGAGCGCGGCGCCGACCGCCGACGGCAAGGTGCATCCGATGGCGATCTTCGAGTCGATCGCCCGCGTCGCATCGCCCGACTACATCGCCATCGCCGACGGCGGCGACCTGCTGAGTTTCGCGCGCGTCGGGCTGCAGGCGCGCACGTATCTGGACGCGGGCGCGTTCGGCTGCCTGGGCGTCGGCACGCCGTATGCGGTCGCCGCCGCGCTGGCCTTCCCCGGACGGCAGGTGATCTGCGTCACCGGCGACGGCGCGTTCGGCATCAACGCAATGGAGATCGACACCGCCGTCCGTCATGGCGCGAAGGCGGTGTTCATCGTGTCCAACAACGCCGCCTGGAACATCGAGCGCTACGACCAGGAGGTGAACTACGGCGGGCGCGTGGTCGGCACCACGCTGCGCCATTCCGACTACGCGGCGATGGCCCGCGCACTCGGAGCGCATGGCGAGCGGGTGGAGAACGCGGCGGACCTGCCGGCGGCGCTGGAGCGGGCGCTGGCCAACGCGCCGGCGCTGATCGACGTGGTGACGTCGCAGTCCGCCGTGTCGTCGGACGCGAAGAAGGGGCTGGGCTTCGTGCCCGACTATCAGCCGCTCGAGGCGTGGAACGACGCCGAGCTGCGGCGCCGCCAGACGGCAGGCTGAACCCGCTACCGCACACCAACATGAATCGCCGCGGCCGGCGCGCGGCTTCCACCAATGCCGGGCTGATCTCTGGGAGGAGACAATGGCGTCACAGGCAACCAGCGCGGCGTTCGGGCCCGCGCCGCTCGACATCGAGGAACGGACCTACCGCAAGGTCACGATGCGCATCATTCCGTTCCTGTTCATCTGCTACCTCGCCGCCTACCTCGACCGCGTGAACGTCGGGTTCGCGAAGCTGCAGATGCTCAAGGAGCTGGGCTTCAGCGAGACCGTGTACGGCCTCGGCGCCAGCATCTTCTTCATCGGCTACGTGCTGTTCGAGGTGCCGAGCAACATCGTCATGCTGCGCGTCGGGCCGAAGATCTGGATCGCCCGCATCATGATCACCTGGGGCCTGATCTCCGGCGCGATGATCTTCGTCAAGACGGCGTGGATGTTCTACGTGCTGCGCTTCCTGCTCGGCGCGGCCGAGGCCGGATTCATTCCCGGCATCCTGCTGTATCTGACCTACTGGTTCCCGGCCGCGCGCCGCGGCAGGATCACCGCGATCTTCCTGACCGCGATCCCGATGGCAACCATCATCGGCGGCCCGCTTTCCGGCTTCATCCTGAGCGCCGTCAGCGGCGCGCAGGGCCTGAGCGGCTGGCAGTGGCTGTTCCTCATCGAGACGATCCCCTCGATCGTGCTCGGCATCGTCACGCTGTTCTACCTCAAGGACCGGATCGTCGACGTGACATGGCTCGACGACGAGGAAAAGCGCCTGCTGCGCAACAACATCGCCAAGGAAGACCAGAAGAAGGAAGGCCACTCGCACCTCAGCCAGGCCTTCACCGAGCCGAAGGTGTGGCTGCTGAGCGGCATCTATTTCTGCATCGTCTGCGGCATCTACATCATCAGCTTCTGGCTGCCCTCCTTGATCAGGGCGGCCGGGGTGTCCGACACGCTGACCATCGGCTTCCTGAGCGCGATCCCGTACATCGCCGCGATCGTCGCGATGATCGCGGTGAACGTCAGCGGCGACCGCTTGCGCGAGCGGCGCTGGCACACCTTGCTGCCGGCGGTCGTCTGCGGCGTCGGGCTGCTGCTGGCGGGCTTCGCCGGCAAGAACGTGGTGCTGGCGATGCTCGGGCTGACGCTGGCGGCGGCCGGGGCGTCGAGCGCGCAGGCCTCGTTCTGGTGCCTGCCGGCGGCGTTCCTGGGCGGTGCCGCTGCGGCGGCGGGGATCGCGCTGATCAACTCGATCGGCAACATCGCCGGCTTCGTCAGCAACTTCTTCGTCGGCTGGATGACCGACCTGACCGGCTCGTCGCAATCGGCGCTGTATCTGTTCGGCGCGATCGTGATCGTCGGCGGCGTGTTCATCCTGACGGTGCCGGCGAAGCTGGTGAACAAGTAACGGGCGGGACGGAGGTCACGACGATGGATCTGCTCGAACTCGGCACGCTGTATCAGTCGCTGGAGCGGACGGTCGCCAAGTACGGCGACCGCCCCGCCTACGCGGTGCCGCCGATGCCCGGCCGTGCCTACCACCCCGACGGATGCGAGTTCACCTGGTCGCAGACCTGGGCGGAGGTGCAGCGGCGCAAGTCGTACTACGCCGCCGCGGGCTACGGTCCGGGCCACCGCGTGGCGATCCTGTTCGACCAGCGGCCGGAATTCGTCTTCCACCACTTCGCGCTGAACGCGCTCGGCTGCAGCACGGTGCCGATCAACCCGGACTACCGGCAGGACGAGATCGCCTACCTGCTCGAGCACTCCGAGCCGTGCGTCGCGCTGGCGATCGAGCCGCGCCTGGTCGACGTGCGCGCGGCGGCCGACGCGCTGGGTGTGCCGGTGCTGCGGTTCGACGATCTCGATGCACCCCTGCCGCGTCCGAAGACGCCGCCCGGGAGCTTCACGCCCGACGGCACGACCGAAGCGGCGCTGCTGTACACCTCCGGCACCACCGGGCGCCCGAAAGGCTGCGTGCAGTCGAACGAGTATTTCCACACGTTCGGCAACAGCTTCGCCAGCAAGGGCGGGTGGCTGGCGATGCAGGAGGGCGTGGAGCGGCTGTACAACCCGCTGCCGCTGCACCACGCCAACTGCCTGTCGATCTCCTTGCCGGCAATGCTGCTGCTGGGCGGCTGCCTGGTGTTCCCCGACCGCTTCCATGCGGGCACGTTCTGGAAGGACATCTCCGCCTGCGGCGTCACCGCGATCCAGTTCCAGGGCGTCATCCCGAACATCCTGATGAAGCTGCCGGAGGTGCCGGAGGAGCGTGCGCACATGGTCAAGTTCGCGCTGTGCGCCGGCGTCGAGCCCAGCCTGCACGCGGCGTTCGAGGAGCGTTTCGGCTTCCCGCTGATCGAGATGTGGGCGATGTCGGAGACCGGCCGCCTGATCACCGACCACATCGAGCCACGTGCGGTGCATACGCGGGCGTTCGGCCGCTCCGGTCCGGGCCACGAAGCCCGCGTGGCCGACGAGAACGGCAACGAGCAGCCGGCGGGGGTGCCGGGCGAGCTGCTGGTGCGCAACAGCGAGGCGGCGCCGCGCAAGGGCTTCTTCTCCGGCTACCTGAAGGACGCCACGGCGACCGAGGAGGCGTGGCGCGGCGGCTGGTTCCACACCGGCGACGTCGTGATGCGCGACGAGACGGGCATGCTGTTCTTCATGGATCGCAAGAAGAACATCATCCGCCGCTCCGGCGAGAACATCGCCGCGGCGGAGATCGAGGCGTGCCTGGTGACGCACGAGAAGGTGCGCCAGGCGGCGGCGATCGCGGTGCCCGACGAGCTGCGCGAGGAGGAGGTGATGGCCTGCATCGTGCTGTTCTCGATGGACGATGCGGGCGAGGCGCTGGCCCGTGAGCTGACCGCGTGGTGCACCGCGCGGATGGCGTATTTCAAGGCGCCGGGCTGGTACCTGTTCCTCGAGAGCCTGCCGACCGGCAGTTCGCAGAAGTTCGTCAAGATCAAGCTGTTCCCGCCGGGCACCGACCCGCGCGCGCAGCCGGGCGTCATCGACCTGCGGGCGCTGAAAAAGCCGGCGAAGGTGCACGCCTGAGGCGGGCGGTCGGCGAGGATTTCGGGGGTCGACACCCCGGCCTCGCCGATCCGCGCCGATAACGGGCGGATTCGCCGCCAACTGAGCGCCCTGCCCTTTCCCCGTTGATTTGCATCAACCGCCGCGCCGGGGTCCGCGGCGAGAATGCGTCGGGTCGTGGTCGCCGGCCCAGACAACGGGAGGGACCCCATGACGCTCAAGCCGAGCGATATGACGCGGCTCGCGGACCTGACGCACGAGAAGGGCACCGGCCCGGTGCGCGCGCGGCGGCCCGTGTATGTCGACCTGTTGCCCCCCTGCAACAATGCCTGTCCGGCAGGCGAGAACATCCAGGCGTGGCTGGATCTGGCGCAGGCCGGCAAATACCGGCGTGCGTGGGACGTGCTGATGCGCGACAACCCGCTGCCCGCCGTGCACGGACGGGTCTGCTACCATCCGTGCGAAAGCAGCTGCAACCGCAAGGAACTGGACGACTCCGTCAGCATCCACGCGGTGGAGCGCTACCTCGGTGACCTTGCGGCGCGCGAAGGCTGGATGCCGACGATCGACGCGCCGCCGAGCGGCAAGCGCGTGCTGATCGTCGGCGCGGGGCCAAGCGGGCTGTCGGCCGCCTACCACCTGGCGCGGCTCGGTCACAGCGTGGAGATCCGCGACGCGGAGACCGCCGCCGGCGGCATGATGCGGTTCGGCATCCCGTCGTACCGCCTGCCCCGCGCCGATCTGGCGAAGGAAATCGCCCGCATCGAGGCGATGGGCGTGCGCATCGTTTTGAACCACAAGGTCACGGACCTGCAGGCGGAGAAGGAAACCGGCAAGTTCGACGCCGCCTTCGTCGCCATCGGCGCACACATCTCCCGCCACGTCGACATCCCGGCGCGCGATGCCGCGCGCGTAGTCGACGCGGTGACCTTCCTGCGCGACGTGGGCGCGGGCGAGCGGCCGCTGCTCGGCCGCCGCGTGGTGGTGTATGGCGGCGGCAACACGGCAATGGACGCCGCGCGCACCGTGCGGCGGCTGGGTGCGGAGGACGCGATGATCGTCTACCGCCGCGACCGCGCGCACATGCCGGCGCACGCATTCGAGGCCGACGAGGCGGAATCCGAGGACGTCCGCATCAAGTGGCTCACCACGATCACGGACATCGCCGGCCAGCAGCTCACTGTCGAGGCGATGGAACTCGGGCCTGACGGATTCCCGCGCCCGACCGGCCGTTTCGAGACGCTGGAGGCCGACGCCGTCGTGCTCGCGCTGGGACAGGAGACCGACAGCAGCTTCCTGAAGGGCATCCCCGGCATCGCCGCCAAGTCCGACGGCACCGTGATGGTGGGTCCCGACATGATGACCGGCGCGCACGGCATCTTC
>DATEQV010000088.1:0-12527 GCA_035272265.1 Acidisphaera sp.
CGCGTCGCCAGCCGGTGCAGGCGGCATTCGGCCTGCCAGTCGCCTTGGTTGGCGCGCCTGTAGAGGTTGCGGGCATCGGTGCAGTGGGCGCAGCGGTGGCGGGTGGTGGGGTAGCGGGAGGCCTCGAGGTCGCACCAGGAGTAGAGGTCGCGATGGCCCGTCGGCTTGCGGAACAGCCGCTCGGGCCTGGGCCGGCGTTGGCAGAAGGCGTCCTGGATGATCTCGACCCTGAACATGCGCTCGCGCATGCCGACGGCGATCTCGGGCTCGGGCTCCGGAGCGGCGCGCACGCGGGTGCCGCGGGCGTAGGGGACGCGGAGGCTTTGGTAGAGCCGCTGGAGGAAGGGCGGCAGGAAGTCGAACATCGGCCCCTCCTTTTCCGGCTGCTTGCCGCGGGCAGCCCCAAAATAGGAATGTATTTTGGAGTTGGCAGGACTTTTTTCTCTCCCGTCCTGGCCGGGCTTGCCACGGGCAATGCCCCGGGGAGCGGACCATGGCGGGTGGCGTGGAGCGTCAGACGACCGCGTCGCGGATCACCTGCGGCACCGGCATGGTCGCCTGGAACGACGGGCGCCGGAACAGCCGTTGCGTGTACGCGTCGAGGTTCGGGTGCCGGCCGCGCCAGTCCAGTTGCGGGAAGCGCACGTCGAGGTAGCCGAGCGCGGAGCCGGCGGCGATGTCGGCCAGCCCGAACCGGCCGCCGATCATGTACTCGCCATCTCCGGCGATGCGCGCGAGTTCGGCGATGCCGCCGTCCACCTTGCGCATTTGCCGCGCGATCCACGGCGCGCTCTGATGCGCCTGCGGCCGCTGCCATTCGAAGAAGACCAGCAGGAAGGCGTCGCAGATGCCGTCGCCGAGGACCTCGACCTGCTTGTGCGCCAGGATGCCGTCGTCGTCGGCCGGCAGCAGCGGCGGGGTCGGGTAGCGCCGCTCGAGCCATTCCATGATGTGGCTGGAATGGTAGACCGGCGGTCCGTCGTCGGGCAGCAGGACCGGCAGCTTCTCCAGCGGGTTGTGCTGCGGCAGCGACGTGTCGTCGTTCCACGGCACCTCGGTCAGCAGTTCGAACGGGATGCCCTTTTCGGCGAGTGCGATGCGCACCTTGCGGGCATAGGGGCTCGGCGTGGCGCTGATCAGTTTCATACGGGAACGATCAGACCTTCTTGAGCTTCTCGAAGAACGCCGCGACCTCGCTGCGGGTCCACTGCCAGCCGTTGTCCCAGAAATCGAGCAGTTCGCTCTGATTGAGCGTCACCCACCGCTTGAGCGAGTCGGCTACGCGGGTTTCGATGACTTTGGGAAGCCCGTGGTTGAAGACCTTCGGATCGGTGCCGACGGTCACGCTGAGACAATCGTCGGTCCGCGACTTCGGGCGGGACGGGTACCACTTGACGCGCGCGGCGTGGCTGCCCTGCTGAGTTGACACGTAAACGATGCCGGGAATGCCGGTGTCAGCTTCTTCCAGATTTGCCATGTCAAGGAGTTCGAGAGTGTCTGGGTCGTGGCCTATCCCATTCATAGCTCGATCAGTGGTGTAGCTTCTCTTCGGCCGCACAGCCCTTACCTACCCGCCATAGACAAACTTGGTGACGCGGCCGATCAGCACTGGCCACGTGATCCATTCGGTGTTCCTGAAGCGTGCTAAGTTCAAGTTGTTTTGCTTCCCAGGGCGGACTCCCCCCATGGCGGCCTCCTGAGCCTGTTTGCAGTCGAAGAAAAGAAAGCGCGGCGCTCCGAGTGGTTCCGAACGATTACCGAGCACCCATCTTACCGTCCGCTCGAATACAGCCAACTCTGACCAGTCACGAGGTAATTTTGTCGTTTCGTTGTAGAGCAATCTAATCTGGTTACCTTCGCCTCGACCGTTGCCAACGCCGCATCGACCGTGGTGCTGAGCGAATGCCTTGACCTCGAAAAAGCAAGCGCGAGACCCCATGGAAGTTTCGGCGAATACCGCTAGGTCCAGGCCAAAGCCGTGAAGCACGATGACGCGATCGCCGTTACTAGATGCGCCTTCAATCGCCGCTGCCACCGCGTGTTCAAGACCTCTCTCTGATTCGAACGTCGGCTCTTCCATGCTCTTGCTTCCAGCCGCGCAGTTTTAGCCAAGTTCTTCGTCAAGCACGAACAAAATGCGAGGCGAGCGCACGAACACCATGCCTCGCCTGCGGGCCCAGGCACTGTGACGGTGCGGGCGGGCCTGACAGTGCCACCTGCCCGTCAGTCGGGCCGTAGCCGTCGAGTTTAGCCGTCCTCCCTCACGCCGTCTTCGCCTCGCCCACGCCCAGCTCGGACTTCATCCGCTCGCGCATGATGAATTTTTGCATTTTGCCGGTCACCGTCATCGGGAACTCGTCGACGACGCGGATGTGGCGCGGGATCTTGTAATGGGCGATCTGGCCTTCGCAGAACGCGAGCAGCTCCGCCTCGGTCAGCGTCTCGCCGGCACGCAGCTTGACCCAGGCGCAGATCTCCTCGCCGTATTTCGCGTCTGGGATGCCGAAGACCTGCACGTCGGCGATCTTCGGATGGCGGTAGAGGAATTCCTCGACCTCGCGCGGATAGACGTTCTCGCCGCCGCGGATGATCATGTCCTTGATGCGGCCGACGATGTTGCAATAGCCCTCGTCGTCGATCGTCGCGAGGTCGCCGGTGTGCATCCAGCGCGCGCGGTCGAGCACCTGCGCGGTGCGGTCGTCGTCGTCCCAGTAGCCCAGCATCACCGAGTAGCCGCGCGTGCAGAGTTCGCCGGGGGTGCCGCGCGGGACGATGCGGCCCTCGACGTCGACGATCTTGACCTCGAGATGCGGATGGATGCGGCCGACGGTGGAGACGCGGCGGGCGATCGGATCGTCGACGGCGCTCTGGAACGAGACCGGGCTGGTCTCTGTCATGCCGTAGGCGATGGTGACCTCGGGCATGTGCATCTTGTCGATGACGCGGCGCATCACCTCGATCGGGCAGGGCGAGCCGGCCATGATGCCGGTGCGCAGGCTGGCGAGGTCGAACTCGGCGAAGCGCGGGTGCTCGAGTTCGGCGATGAACATCGTCGGCACGCCGTAGAGGATCGTGCAGCGCTCCTCGGAGACGGTTTCCAGCACGGCCAGCGGATCGAAGCCTTCGCCGGGGAACACCATGCAGGCGCCGTGCGAGGTGCAGGCGAGCGCGCTCATCACCATGCCGAAACAGTGGTACATCGGCACCGGGATGCACAGCCGGTCCTGCTCCGTCATGCGGATCGCCTCGCCGACGAAGTAGCCGTTGTTGAGCACGTTGTGGTGGGTGAGGGTGGCGCCCTTCGGGCTGCCGGTGGTGCCGGAGGTGAACTGGATGTTCACCGCGTCGTCGAACTGCAGCCGCGCGCCGATGACGGCGAGTTCCGCCGCGTTGCCGCCCAGGCGGGCGACGTCCTCGAACCCGTACGCGCCGGCGGTGGGCTGTGCGCCGAGCTGGATGACGGTGCGCAGGTGCGGCAGGCGCGCGGCGTGCAACTCGCCTGGCCGGCTGTGCGCTAGCTCCGGGGCGAGCGTGTTGATCATGCCCACGTAGTCGCTGGTCTTGAACGACGTCGCGGTGACCAGCGCGCGGCAGGTCACCTTGTTGAGCGCGTATTCGAGCTCGGCGAGGCGGTAGGCGGGATTGACGTTCACCAGGATCAGCCCCGCCTTGGCGGCGGCGTACATGGTGACGATCCATTCGGCGTTGTTGGGCGACCAGATGCCGATCCGCTCGCCCGGCTCCAGGCCGAGCGACAGCAGGCCGGTGGCGAACGCGTCCACGCGTTCGGCGAGCTCGCGGTACGTCCAGCGCACGCCCTGCTGGCGCCCGACGAGGGCGGGGCGGTCGGGGAAGCGGGCGACGGTGCGGTCGAAGTTCGCGCCGATGGTCTCGCCGAGTAGCGTGGTCGCGCGCGCGCCGTGGACGTAGCTGAGTTCGGTCATGGACGGTTCCTCCGCCCGCACTATTCGCGGGCGGGGGGCGGACTGGCAACCGCCGGCGACGCGCCGCTAGTGTCCCGATTCCGAAGTTCGTCGAACTTCGGAATCAGAGTGGGACACTAGGAAATCAAAGTCTTAGTGGCCTGCTTATCCCAGAAGTTCGCGAGCGAACTTCTGGGGCAGGACACTAGGCCTTGCTGCGCCCGAAGCGGATATGCGCCCAGGCGCGCTCGTGCAGGTAGAACAGGCCGATCTTGAGTACCACCTCGACCCCGCCGATCGCCGCGGCGATGTCGGCCTTGCCGGTGAACAGGTAGGCCAGGATGACGGTGACGATCGTGCCGGTCGTGCGCCAGGACAGCGCCTTGGCCAGGCTGCGCCACGGCATCTCGTGCGCCCGGCGCGGCGCCACGGCGCGCTCGACCAGCCCCATCGCGACGGTCTCGTTCGTCACCCGGTCGATCAGCACGAACCCGCCGGTCTGCCGGCTGGTCGCGTAGGGGTCGACGGCGATCGGACGGTCGAGCCGGACGCGCACCCGCCCGATCTCGTTCAGCGTCAGTCCGTCGATGCGCGTGTGCGCGCCGGTCTCGACGTCGATCCCCTCCTCGGGCGCGTCGACCCGGGCGGAGACCGTGGCGGCGCCGGACTTGAGCAGGTAGGTCTGCCCCGGCTGCAACGGCCGCTCGGAGACCCACAGGACCGAGGCGTCGACGGCGTCGGCCACCGTCGCGGGATGCCGGGCGGCGGCCAGCACGTCGCCGCGGGAGACGTCGATCTCGTCGTCGAGCACCAGGGTGACGGAGTCGCCGGCCACCGCCTCGGGCAGGTCGCCGTCGGCGGTGACGATGCGCGCGACCGATGCCGCCAGTCCCGCCGGCTGCACCAGCAAGCGGTCGCCCACGCGCACGGTGCCGGCGGCGATCAGGCCGGCATAGCCGCGAAAGTCCTGGCTCGGGCGGTTGACCCACTGCACCGGCAGGCGGAACGGCAGCGCCGCGTCCGCCTCCTCGGTCTCGATCTCCTCCAGGTACGACAGCAGCGACGGGCCGTGGTACCACGGCATCTCCGCGCTGCGCACGGCCACGTTCAGCCCGCGCTTGGCCGAGATCGGGATGCAGGCGATGGTCTCGACCCCCAGCCCGTCGGCGAAGCGGCGGAAGTCGGCCTCGATGGCGGCGAACGGGCCGCGCACGAGGCCCACGAGGTCCATCTTGTTGACCGCCAGCACGACGTGGCGGATGCCGAGCATCGACGCGATCAGCGCGTGCCGCCGCGTCTGCGTCAGCACGCCGCGCCGCGCATCGACCAGCAGCACCGCGAGGTCGGACGTCGAGGCGCCGGTCGCCATGTTGCGGGTGTACTGCTTGTGGCCCGGCGCGTCGGCGACGATGAAGCTGCGGCGCGGGGTGGCGAAGTAGCGGTACGCGACGTCGATGGTGATGCCCTGCTCGCGCTCGGCCGCGAGCCCGTCGAGCAGCAGCGCGTAGTCCACCGCGCCGTCCTGCGTGCCGAACCGCCGGCTGTCGCTGGCGAGCGCGTCCAGCTGGTCGTCCGGCACGCTGCCGGTCTCGGTCAGCAGCCGGCCGATCAGCGTCGACTTGCCGTCGTCGACCGAGCCGCAGGTGATGAAGCGCAGGATCGACGCGGAGACGCTGCGACTGGCCGTCTCCGCGACCGCCGACGTGGCGGCGAGGGCGGTCAGGTGCGACATCTAGAAATACCCCTCGACCTTCTTCTGCTCCATCGAGGCGCCGCTGTCGTAGTCGATCGCCCGTCCCTGCCGCTCCGACATGCGGCTCGCGCGCAGCTCGGCGATGATCTCGGCGACGTCCGTGGCGGTGCTCTCGATGGCGCCGCTGAGCGGGTAGCAGCCCAGCGTGCGGAACCGCACGATTCGGGTCTGCACCTGCTCGCCCGGCGCGATCGGCAGCCGTTCGTCGTCGACCATGATGAGGCCGGCCTCGCGCTGCACCACGGGACGCGGGGCGGCGAAATACAGCGGCACGACCGGGATGTCCTCGCGCTCGATGTATTGCCAGACGTCGAGCTCGGTCCAGTTCGACAGCGGGAAGACGCGGATCGACTCGCCCTTGTTCTTGCGCGTGTTGTAGAGGCGCCAGAACTCCGGCCGCTGGTTCTTCGGGTCCCAGCGATGCTGTTCGCTGCGGAACGACAGCACGCGCTCCTTGGCGCGCGACTTCTCCTCGTCGCGCCGCGCGCCGCCGAACGCGGCGTCGAACCCGTAGCGGTCCAGCGCCTGCTTCAGCGCCACCGTCTTCATGATGTCGGTATGCACGCGGGAGCCGTGGGTGATCGGGCTGATGCCCAGCTCCAGCCCCTCCTGGTTGATGTGGACCAGCAGGTCGACGCCGGTCTCGCGCGCGATGCGGTCGCGAAACGCGATCATCTCGCGGAACTTCCAGGTGGTGTCGACGTGCAGCAGGGGGAACGGCAGCCGGCCGGGGAAGAACGCCTTGCGCGCGAGGTGCAGCAGCACCGCGGAGTCCTTGCCGATCGAATAGAGCAGCACCGGCTTGTCGCACTCCGCCGCAACCTCGCGGAAGATGTGGATGCTTTCGGCTTCGAGCCGGTCGAGGTGATCGCGGGTCATGGTCTAGGCCGCCGCGCGGATGCGGACGAGCCGTCCGCTGTCATCGAGGTGCAAGCCGCACTCCTTCTTTTCGTCTGTCTCCCACCACCAGCGGCCGGCGCGTTCCGGCTCGCCGGGCGCGATGGCGCGCGTGCAGGGCTGGCAGCCGACCGAGCGGAAGCCGCGATCTTCCAGCGGACTGTACGGGATGTCGGCGGCGCGGATCAGCGCCAGCACGTCCTCGCGCGACGCGTCGTGCAGCGGGCTGATCTTCAACAGGCCGAACTGACCGTCGCGCTCGGCGAAGCGCACGCGGCTGCGGTCCGGCGACTGCTCGGCGCGCAGGCCGGTGATCCAGCCGGCCGCACCCGCCAGGGCGCGGCCCAGCGGTTCGACCTTGCGCACCCCGCAGCACGCCTGCCGCTGCGCGACCGAGCGGGTGAAGCCGTCGATGCCGTCGCGCAGCACCAGCGCCTGGACCTCCTCGGTGCGGGGATAGAGCGCGCGGATGCGCAGGCCATAGCGGTGCTCGGTCTCGCGCCATGTCGCGTAGGTCTCGGCGAACAGCCGGCCGGTGTCCAAGGTCACCACGTCGACCGCGCCCGGTCCGTGCAGGCGCCCGGCCTGGGCCAGCGCGTGCACGACCACCTGGTCGTCGATCCCGAAGCTGGTGGTGAACACGATCCGGCCGGCGACGGCCCCGGCCGCCAGGCGGATGCGCTCCATCCAGCCGAGCGCAGCGGCGTCGACGTTCAGCCGGTCGACGTCGGGGAGCGGGCCGGGCAGGGGAAGGTCAGGCATCGCGGAAATACCAAGGTCAACAGGTGGAATAAGCTAAATACGCTAATTGATCGTTGGTTGTCGCGATTTGCGGCGATCATCCCGCCGTGAAAGGGCGAATTCCAGCCATGCGTGGCGCACGAGCCTCAGGCGTGCGCGGCCTTCGCCTCCTTCCGGCGGGCGGTCAGGATGAACTCGGTGTAGCCGTTCGGCTGCACCCGGCCCTTAAAGACGAGGTCGCAGGCGGCCTTGAAGGCCGGGCCGTCGAACCCGGGCGCCATCGGCGTGTAGGCCGGGTCGCCGGCGTTCTGCCGGTCCACGACGGCGGCCATGCGCTTCATCGTCTCCATCACCTGGGCCTCGGTCGCGACGCCGTGGTGCAGCCAGTTGGCGATGTGCTGGCTGGAGATGCGCAAGGTCGCGCGGTCCTCCATCAGGGCGACGTCGTGGATGTCGGGCACCTTGGAGCAGCCGACGCCCTGGTCGATCCAGCGGACCACGTAGCCCAGGATGCCCTGGGCGTTGTTGTCGAGTTCCTGCTGGACCTCCTCGGGGCTCCAGTTGCGGCCCTCGGCGACCGGGATGGTCAGCAGGTCGTCGAGCGTGCCGCGCCGCTTCCCGGCGAGTTCGGACTGTCGGGCGGCGACGTCCACCTGGTGGTAGTGCAGCGCGTGCAGCGTCGCGGCGGTGGGCGAGGGGACCCAGGCGGTGTTGGCGCCCGCCTGCGGATGCCCGACCTTCTGCTTGAGCATCTCCGCCATCAGGTCGGGTGCGGCCCACATGCCCTTGCCGATCTGCGCCCGCCCGCGCAGGCCGCAGGCCAGCCCGATGTCGACGTTCTGGTCCTCGTAGGCGCGGATCCAGGGCGTGTTCTTCATCTCCGCCTTGCGGATCATCGCCCCGGCTTCCATCGAGGTGTGCATCTCGTCGCCGGTGCGGTCGAGGAAGCCGGTGTTGATGAACACGACGCGGGCGCGCACCGCGTGGATGCAGGCGGCGAGGTTGGCCGAGGTGCGCCGCTCCTCGTCCATGATGCCGACCTTCAGCGTGTTGCGCGGCAGGTCGAGCAGGTCCTCCACGCGGCCGAAGATCGTGTCGGTGAACGCCACTTCCTCGGGGCCGTGCATCTTCGGCTTGACGATGTAGACCGAGCCCGCGCGGCTGTTGCGCAGCGGGCCGGTGTTGCGCAGGTCGTGCAGCGCGATCAGCGAGGTGATCGTCGCGTCCAGCAGCCCTTCGGGCACGTCGTTGCCCGCGGCATCGCGCACCGCGTCGGTGTACATGTGATGGCCGACATTGCGGATCAGCATCAGGCTGCGGCCGGGCACCGTGTAGGTCCCGCCGGCCGGCATCTCGTACATGCGGTCAGTGTGCAGGCGGCGGGTGACGGTCTTGCCGCCCTTCTCGAACGTCTCGACCAGCGTGCCGCGCATCAGGCCGAGCCAGTTGCGATAGGCCTCGACCTTGTCCTCGGCATCGACGGCCGCGATGCTGTCCTCGAGGTCCTGGATCGTCGTCACTGCGGACTCGAGCACGACGTCGGAGACGCCGGCCGGATCGTCGCGGCCGATCGGCGTCTTGCGGTCGATCACGATCTCCGCGTGCAACCCGTGGTGGCGCAGCAGCACCGCCGACAGCGCCGAGGCGTCGCCGCGATAGGCGACGAAGCCGGCCGGATCGCGCAGCGCCGTGCGCGTGCCGTCCTTCAGCGTCACCGACAGCTGTTCGCCGTCGAGCGCGTAGCCGGTCGCGTCGGCGTGGCCGCCGCGGGCGAGCGGCGCGATCTGGTCGAGCAGCGCGCGGGCCCGCGCGATCACCTTGGCGCCGCGCTTGGGGTTGTAGCCGCTGCCGCGTGTCGCGCCGTCGGATTCGTCGATCGCGTCGGTGCCGTACAGCGCGTCGTACAGGCTGCCCCAGCGCGCGTTGGCGGCGTTCAGCGCATAGCGCGCGTTCATCACCGGCACGACGAGCTGCGGGCCGGCGATCTGCGCGATCTCCGCATCCACGCCCTCGGTCGTCACCGAGAACGGCGGCGGTTCGGGCTGCAGGTAGCCGATCTCGCGCAGGAAGGCGGTGTACTCGCCTACGTCCAGCTTCTTGCCCCGGTGCTCCAGGTGCCAGTCGTCGATGCGGGACTGCAGCTCGTCGCGGCGGCGGAGCAGGGCGAGGTTGCGCGGCGCGAGGTCGCGCACGATCGCGGCGAAGCCGGTCCACAGGCGGTCGGGATCGATGTCGAGGTCGGCCGTCGCCTCGTTGGCCACGAAATCATGCAGGACGCGAGCGATGCGCAGTCCGCTGATCTCCACCATGTCCATGCGTACTCTCCTGCAACCCGCGGCCCGGCGCGTCAGCCGCATCGGGCCGTCGAAACGGCGGCGTTTAGCTCAGTCCGCCCCTGGCGGCAAAAGCCCAGGGGAGAAAAGTTCGGCCTGCAAACTCCGGCTCACTCCGTTCCACGAGCGACGATGCGGAACGGGATGTGGACGCGGCGGGCGCTGTCGTCGCCGCGCAGCCGGGCGAGCAGGAACTCCGCCGCGGTCCGGCCGATCCCCATTCCGTCGACGCTGACGGTGGTGAAGGGCGGCGCCGACTCGCGGCTGAGCTCGATGTCGCCGAAACCGCAGACGGCCACGTCCTCGGGCATCCGCAGGCCCCGCAGCCGGGCCTCGGTGACGACGCCGAAGGCGACGTTGTCGGAGCTGCAGCAGACGGCGACAGGTCCTTCCATGGTTTCGAACAGCGTGCGTGCGGCGGCGCGCGAGTTGGCGATGTTGGCCGGGGCCGGCACCTCGTGCTCGGCCACGATCCGCCCGCCCCCCGCCTCCACCGTTTCGACGAAACCCTGGCGGCGCGCCATCGCGCGGACGTCGCGTGCGCCCACGACGGCCATGTCCGTGTGGCCGTGGCGGAGGAAGTGGGTGGCGATGGCGGCGCCGACCTCGCGGTGGTCGAAGCCGACCAGCATGTCGGTCGGCTCCTCGGCGGTGTCCCAGATCTCGACGACGGGCACGCGCGCGTCCGTCAGCAGCCGCCGCGCCGCCTCGCTCCGGTGGGCACCGGTCAGCAGCAGCCCGTCGGGCCGGCGCGAAAGGATCTGGCGCAACAGCGCGTCCTCGTCGTGGCTGCCGTAGCCGCTGAGCGCCAGCAGCACCTGGTAGCCGGCCCGCTCGAGCGTGTCGGTGAAGGCCTGGATCGGGTCGGCGAACAATTGGCTGGCGATCGTCGGGACGACGGCGGCGATCATCCGGCTGCGGCGGGACGAGAGCCCGCCGGCGATCAGGTTCGGCACGTAGCCGAGGGTCTCGATCGCAGCGCGCACACGTTCGGCGGTCTCGGCGGAGACCCGCTCGGGCGCGTTCAGGACGCGGGAGACGGTCATCGGGGCCACACCGGCCATCGCGGCCACGTCGGTGATCTTGACGACAGGGCGCCCAGTACGCGGTTTCATTTCGCGGCAGTCTACCGTTGGCCCGCTTCCGTCAAGTGGCCACGACGGAGGCAGCCGGGGCCCCATGGGCGGGGTCACGCGAATTTGCGTCGGGAGCGGGGCGCTGGCATACCCACGCCGCTTCACGGCGGGGTCTTTCGCCGCCGCAACAACCCGTCAGGCAGGCACTGCCCGCCCTATCCTTCGAGGGGAACGCTCGATGTTGCTCGGCTACCTCGTCATCATCCTTTGCGGCCTGCTGGCGATCGGGTACGGCTACCACACCGGCAAGATCGTGCTGGCGGCGGACGCCGGCAGCGCGCGGATGCAGGAAATTTCCGCCGCCGTGCAGGAAGGCGCCCGCGCCTACCTCAATCGCCAGTACCGCACCATCGCCATCGTCGGCGTGGTGATCATGATCTTCCTCAGCGTCACGCTCGGCGTTCACGTCGGCGCGGGGTTCCTGATCGGCGCCGTGCTGTCGGGCGCGGCCGGCTATGTCGGGATGAACGTGTCCGTCCGCGCCAATGTTCGCACCGCGCAAGCGTCGATCAGCGGGCTGGCCCAAGGCCTGGACATCGCGTTCAAGTCGGGCGCGATCACCGGCATGCTGGTGGTCGGCTTCGGGCTGATCGGGGTGACGCTGTATTACGCCTTCCTGCGCGCGGTGATGCCGGCGACGCCCGACATGCGGCCGGTGCTGGAGGGGATGGTGGGCCTGGGCTTCGGCGCCTCGCTGATCTCGATCTTCGCCCGTCTGGGCGGCGGCATCTTCACCAAGGGTGCGGACGTGGGTGCGGACCTGGTCGGCAAGGTCGAGGCGGGCATCCCCGAGGACGACCCCCGCAACCCGGCCGTCATCGCCGACAACGTGGGCGACAACGTGGGCGACTGCGCCGGCATGGCGGCCGACCTGTTCGAGACCTACGTGGTGACGATCGTGGCGACCATGGTGCTGGCCGCGATCCTGTTCGATCCGTCGGTGCGGCTCTGGCTGATGATGCTGCCGCTGGCGATCGGCGCGATCTGCATCGCGACGTCGGTGGCGGGCACGTACTACGTGAAGCTCGGGCCCGACAACAACATCATGTGGGCGCTGTACAAGGGCCTGCTGGTGACCGGCGGGCTGTCGGTGATCGGCATCCTGGTGATGATCGCGGCGTTCGCCGGGTTCCATACGCCGCTGCCGCTGGTGGGCGGCGGCACGATCAGCGGCGGGCTGCTGTTCGCCTCCGCGCTCGTCGGGCTGGGCGTGACGGGCGGGATCGTGGTGATCACCGAGTATTACACGTCCACCGCCTATCGTCCCGTGCGCAGCATCGCGCAGAGCTCCACGACCGGCCACGGCACCAACGTGATCCAGGGCCTTGCCATTTCGATGGAAGCGACCGCGGCGCCGGTGGTGGTGATCTGCATCGGCATCGTGGCGAGCTACATGCTCGCGGGCCTGTTCGGCATCGCCATCGCGGCGACGACGATGCTGTCGCTGGCCGGGATGATCGTGGCCCTTGATGCGTATGGTCCGGTCACCGACAACGCCGGCGGCATCGCCGAGATGGCCGACCTGCCGAAGGAGGTGCGGGTGACGACCGACGCGCTCGATGCGGTCGGCAACACCACCAAGGCGGTGACCAAGGGCTACGCGATCGGCTCGGCGGGTCTGGCGTCGCTGGTGCTGTTCGCCGCCTACACGCAGGACCTGGCGCACTACTTCCCCAACCTGCCGGGCGTGTCGTTCTCGCTGGACAACCCCTATGTGGTGATCGGCCTGCTGATCGGCGGGCTG
>DATEQV010000089.1:0-4653 GCA_035272265.1 Acidisphaera sp.
ACGGCAAGGATAGAGAACAGCAACACGTGGGGAAGCTTGTATTTCAGTCCCTGCCCACGGCGGGGATCAGGCACTTCCGCCAGCAGACCCAGCAACGGCGAAAATGGCGGCATGGCAACCTCCGACTCGGTTGCCAGCCCAGGAGTCAGACATTAGCCGATTCGCGACTCCCCGTTCTTATCAGCCGCTTCAGTTCGATCAGCCCGTGTTGCGGCGCGGACTCAGTTCAGCCCACCCGCCAGCGTTGAACAGCCTTGGCTGTGATGGTGGCATGTTCTTGAGAAATTCTAGAACAGCCGGCGCGCCCCCGCTCAGGCGTCGGGGAAGTTGGCCGACAGGCTGAGCTGCTCCCAGGCGTCGACGTCCTTCGCGACGTCGGCGAGCTTGGCGCGCACCGCCTCGAGCGCGGGCTTGCCCAGCACCAGCCGCAACGGCGGGTTCGGCGCGTCGACGATCGTCAGGATCGCCTCGGCCGCCCGCACCGGGTCGCCGGGCTGCTAGCGTCCCGCGCCTACAGCACGGGAGGCACCGATGAGCGCGGCAGGCCAAGCGACGAGGCAGCATGCATGGGTCGTGCGCGGACCCGGCGATCTTGCGTGGCAGGAGCGGCCCATCCCTGCGTTGCGGCCGGATGGCACCCTCGTCCGTATCGAAACGGCGAGCGTGCTGTCGTATCTCGGCAAGGTCATCGACGGCACGTTGGGCTACGCGCTGCCGCCGTTTCCGTTCGTCCCCGGCACCAACGCCGTTGGCCGGGTCCTCGCCGTTGGCCGGGTCCTCGCCGTCGGCCGGGTCCTCGCCGTCGGCGACGAGGTGAGCCACCTGGCGGCCGGCCGGCGCGTCTTCCTCAGCCCGCATCTGTCCGCCCCCGTGCCGGCCGGCGACGGGCCGCAGATCCTGATCGGACTGACGCCGATGGGATCGAGCCGTTTCGGGTCCGTGCCAGACGCGGCGCGCCGGCTGCAGGAAATCTGGCGCGACGGCTGTCCTGCGAGGTGGCGCACTGGCCCGCGCTATGCGCGACACCGCTCGACCGGCTGGACGATCATACGGCCGCGGGACTGATCGGCTTCGCCAAGCTCGTCGTGTCGTTCGGCGGCCTGCTGCGATCCGGGCTCCAGCCGGGCGAGACGGTCATCGTCAACGGTGCGAGCGGCTATTTCGGCTCCGCCGGCGTGCTTCTCGCACTTGCGATGGGCGCCGGCCGCGTGGTCGCGGCGGGGGGGGACCGCGACGCCCTGGCGGACGTGGCGGCGCTCGATCCGCGCGTGCGAGCCGCATGCCTGACAGGGCAGATCGACACCGATGTCACAACGCTGACCGATGCCGCCGCAGGCCGCGCCGATCGGGCACTCGACCTGCTCGGGCGCGCAACGAGCACGGCGACGACGTTGTCGACGCTTCGCAGCCTGCGGCGCGGCGGGCGGCTGGTGCTGATGGGCAGCGCGGAGGCGCCGCTGGAGATTACGTTCGGCGAGATGCTGTCGAACGACTGGGACGTGGTCGGCTGCTTCATGTATCCGCGCGAGGCGCCCGCCCGGCTGGCGTCCCTGGTGGCCTCGGGCCGGCTCGACCTGTCGCCGATCCGCGTGCAGGTCTTCCCGCTGGCGGAGCTGCCGAAAGCAATCGAGGCCGCGGCACGAATGCGCGGCCTCGACCTCGTCGCCGTGGCGCAAGATGCGCCGTAGGGGTGGAGCGCGGCCCGGGGCAGTTCAGCCTCGGGGAGCCGCGCTCCTTCTCAGTTCAACGCTCGACGCACATCGCGACACCCATGCCGCCGCCGACGCACAGCGTCGCCAAGCCCTTCTTGGCATCGCGCTTCTGCATCTCGTTCAGCAGCTTGATCAGGATGACCGCGCCGGACGCGCCGATCGGATGGCCGATCGCGATCGCGCCGCCGTTGACGTTAACCTTCGACGTATCCCAGCCGAGGTCCTTGTTCACCGCGCAGGCCTGCGCGGCGAACGCCTCGTTGGCCTCGACTAGGTCGATGTCCTGGATGTTCCAGCCGGCGCGCTTCAGCACCTTGCGCGTCGCCGGGATTGGCCCGGTGCCCATCAGCGCCGGATCGACGCCCGAGGTCGCGAACGCGGCGATGCGCGCCAGCGGCGTCAGGCCACGCTTTTTCGCCTCGGCCGCACTCATCACCACCAGCGCCGCGGCGCCGTCGTTGATGCCGCTCGCATTGCCGGCGGTGACCGTCCCTTCCTTGTTGAAGGCAGGCCGCAGCTTCGCCATGCCTTCGGCCGTCGCGTCATGGCGGATGTACTCGTCCTCGCTCACCACCGTGTCGCCCTTGCGGCCCTTCACCGTCACCGGCGCGATCTCGTCCTTGAACCGGCCGGACTTCTGCGCCGCACTCGCCTTCTGCTGCGAGGCGAGCGCGAAGGCGTCCTGTTCGTCGCGGGTGATCTGGTACTTCTGCGCGACGTTCTCCGCGGTCACGCCCATGTGGTAGCCGTGGAACGCGTCCCACAACCCGTCGCGCAGCAGCGTGTCGACAAACTCGACGGCGCCCATCTTGGTGCCGCTGCGCAGGTAGGCAGCATGCTGCGCCTGGCTCATGCTCTCCATGCCGCCGGCGACGACGATGTCGCTCTCGCCGGTGCGGATCTGCTGCGCCGCGAGCGCGACCGAACGCAGGCCGGACCCGCAGAGCTGGTTGACGCCGAACGCGGTCTTACTGTCCGGAATTCCCGCCTGGCGCGCGGCCTGGCGTGCCGGGTTCTGGCCCTCGCCGGCCGCGAGGATCTGGCCGAGGATCACCTCGTCCACATCGCCGGGCTGCAGCTTGGCGCGCTCCATCGCGGCCTTGATCGCAACCACCGCAAGCTGGTGCGCCGCAAGTGATCCGAGCGTGCCGTTGAAGCTGCCGACCGGCGTGCGCGCGGCGGCAACGATGACGATATCGTCCATTCGGCTTCTCCTAATTCTAAGTGCCATCGGACGGCGGGCTCGCCGCCCGGAGCGGAACCTAGCGCCGCCGCCTCCTACTCGCCAGTGTTGCCAGCCATGCGTGCAAGGACTGCCACAACACGCGCTCGGCCGATGATCCCGCTACCATCCCGACATGCCCGGCATCGGGTTCGTGCACCGCGGCGCCTGGGATCGCGCGCGCGAGCGGCAGTGCACTGGCAGGCGGAACGATGCGGCCTCATCCCGGAACCGCCACGAACGCGGGCATCCTGATGCTTTTCGGATCGACCGGCGCGCCCGCGATCCGCCCGCGCAGGTGCGCCGGGTCGTTGCGTCCGTACCAACTTTGCAGTCATTCGCGGGCGACCGGTCCGGACAGCGGCACCCCGTCGTTCAACCGGTCCTCCAGGGCGACAAACAGCCGCGCGCGCTCGCCATCTGGATCGAGATGTGAAAAAGCCGCGCTAGCGTGCGGCCGCTCTCGAC
This sequence comes from Acidisphaera sp., assembly GCA_035272265.1. Lineage (GTDB taxonomy): Bacteria > Pseudomonadota > Alphaproteobacteria > Acetobacterales > Acetobacteraceae > Acidisphaera. Next base: position 3,403 of record DATEQV010000089.1, read on the forward strand.
GCTTAGCGGATGATCATCGACGACGGCCGCTCCGCTCCCCCGCCGGGCCGCCTCGTCGCGTTCCTTCACCAGCAGCCAGTTGTCGTGCGTGTCGCCGGAAGGCTGGGGGCTGGAGGCGATAGCCGTCGATATGGCCGGGCCGTTCGTACGCATCGACGGACGTTGCCGGACATCGATGCGGGACGTATGGGCAATCGGCGATCTGGTCGGCGAGCCGATGCTCGCGCACAAGGCATCGGCGCAGGGCGAGATGGTGGCGGAGATCATCAGCGGCGTCCGACGGCAGTTCGATCCCGTGGCCATCCCCGCCGTATGCTTCACGGATCCCGAGATCGTCAGCGTCGACTTGAACCCAGCGGACGCCAGCGAACCCGGTAACGAACTGATCGTTGCCCAATTTCCGTTTGCTGCCAACGGCCGTGCGCTGACCATGGAGGCGGGGGAAGACGGCTGGTTTGTACGTGTGGTCGCTCGCCGCGACAATCATCGCGTTCTCGGCGTCCAGGCGGTCGGCGCTCACGTTTCCTAGCTGGTCGGGAGTTCACCTTGGCGATCGAAAATGGGGGCGCTCCTGGAGAATGGTGCTGGTACACAGAGGGGGGCACAAATTTCAACTCCGCGCCACCACGATTTATTTGAGTCGGCCAAACAAATGCTCTACCATCACACAAAACCCTTTCCATATCGAATTATACGGCAAGCTCAAAGCCGCCCGGACGCGCAGGAAACCCAAAGAGGTAGATTTTAGTCGGAGGGTGAAATGTCTTTACCAGACCCTATTCATCGGCAAGAGCCGGTGCCCCCTTGCGCTCGAGGAGCCGATAAGAAAGGAGCGCCGAACGCGGCGCAGACAACCACCACCGCCACGAGACAGACTCCCGCGCAGGCCGGAAAGCCCGCCACGCCCAAGGCAGTAGGTGGTTATCCATGGCCGAAGAAATTCTGGGAGCCGGGCGGCTGACACAGACCCGAGTTTGACAGTTGGGACGCACATCGAAGGGTGGCGGCGGGGTTGAAGGTTAGGTAAAACAAGCGCTTACCTTTGCGCGACAGCCATTCCGAGCGAAAACGCCTAGATACATGGCTGGCCGACTTACGGCTTGCTTGGGTGGGCTCATGCGAGTATCTTTGGATACATGTATCTGCGCGAATCGCGGCAGAAGCGAGCCGACGGGTCGGTCCTGACCCACCTGCAGCTCGCCGAAAACGTCTGGGATCCCGACAAGCAGCGCGCGCAGGTCAAGATCATCT
>DATEQV010000090.1:0-17061 GCA_035272265.1 Acidisphaera sp.
TTCCGGAATTTCTGTTGAATACCGACCAAACCAACATCTTCGCGAAATTCATCGCCGAACGTCAGGACACCAACAAGATGCAGACCTTCCACCTCGCCGCATGAACCGAAATTCTGAGCAAATCCCGGACTCTCAAGCATCAACAAAGACTTCACCAAAGGCCTTACCGTCGATTTCGTAAGCGGTGTCGACCAGTTCATCGTCGATGGCAAAAACTCGCCGTCAGGTAAGAACGCGACTATGAGGGGCTCGTCCTTCTCGGGTTTCGCTACCGGCGACCAGATCGTCTTCTATAATATTGGTCCGGCTCTTGAGGGAACTGGGCCAACTTACAATACCGGTTCCGGTAAGCTGACGTTCACCCTCAACGGTATCAATTATTCTCTGAACGCTTCGACTGCCGATGGCCTGAATGACACCTTTCAGTTCGTCACTTACGGCGGTTACGTTGCGGTGCAAGACACCGCGATCCCGTGCTTTGTGACCGGTGCGCGCATCCTGACCGCGCGTGGCGAGGTGCCGGTCGAGGGACTGCGTGTGGGCGACCAGGCGATGGCCCTGCTCGCCGGCGGCCTGCGGCGGATCCGCTGGATCGGTCACCGCCGGCTCGATCTGCGGACCCATCCGAAGCCGGAAACCGTGCACCCGATCAGCGTGTCCGCCGGCGCGTTCGCCGATGGCAGCCCGCATCGCGATCTCTGGCTCAGCCCGGGGCATTTCGTGTTCGTCGACGGGGTGCTGATCCAGATCAGCAAGCTGGTGAATGGCGCCACCATCGTGCAGGTGCCGCGGCACGAGGTCACCTACTGGCACGTCGAGCTCGACCAACATGACGTGCTGCTCGCCGAAGGACTCCAGGTCGAGAGCTACCTGGACACCGGCAACCGCAATGCCTTCGCCAATGCCGAGAGCTTCGTCGAGCTGCATCCGGATTTCATGCCTAAGCACTGGACCGAGACCTGCGCACCGCTGGCGATGTCGGGCCCGCAGATCACGGCGGTGCAGGCGCGCCTGCTGCGGCGCGCCACCGAGGAACTCGGCTACGCCATCACCTATGATTGCGATCTGCATCTGGTCGTCGATGGTCAGATCGTCTCCGCCTGCGAGGCCGAGATCGGCCAGTATCGCTTCGGGCTTCCGGCCGGAGCGTCGGACATCCGCCTGATGTCGCGCGTCTCGGTTCCCGCGCACATGGTGCCGGGGAGCCACGATACGCGGCCCCTGGGCGTGCGGGTGAGCCGCATCCGGCTCGACGACGCGCACAGTGTTCCGCTCGACCGGCCCGATCTGGACGACGGCTGGCATGGCTTGGAGAGCGACGACATCGCGACGTGGCGCTGGACGGCCGGCGCGGCGCGACTGCCTGCCGGCGCCCGGACCATCAGCATCGAGCTGATCGGCGACCGCACCTACACGTATTGGGACCGGGCCGCCCTGTGCGGGACAGAGTCGTCGCACGCGATCGAGAGCCCGTTCCTGCGGACCGCCCCCCCGAGCGACTACGCGAACTGTGCCCGTCCCGCGGCCTGACTTAACGGCGCTTAGGCGGCGATCCCCTCGAAGATCGTCGCGCCGGCATCGGCAGGGCCGACCGCGCGGCGGAAGACCGAGAACAACTCCCGCCCGGTGCCGCGCGACGAGGCGTCGAGATCGACCGTCTCGGCTGTGCGCGCCGCCCAGGTCGCTGGGTCGACGCACACGGTGAGCGTGCCCGCGACCGCATCGACGCACACGATGTCGCCGTCGCGCACTTTCGCGATCGCGCCGCCCTCCGCTGCCTCGGGCGTCACGTGAATCGCCGCCGGCACCTTGCCGGACGCGCCCGACATTCGTCCGTCCGTCACGAGCGCCACGCGATGCCCACGATCCTGCAGCACGCCGAGCGGCGGCATCAGCTTGTGCAGCTCCGGCATCCCGTTCGCGCGCGGCCCCTGGAACCGCACGACGGCGACCATGTCGCCGTCCAGCGCGCCGGACTTGAACGCCGCCTGCAACTCTTCCTGGCTGTCGAACACCCGTGCGGGCGCCTCGATCACCAAGCGGTCGGCCGCGATGGCGGACGTCTTGATGACCGCGTGGCCGAGTTCTCCGCGCAGCACCGTCAATCCGCCGGTCGGCGCGAACGGCGCCGCCGGCCCGCGCAGCACCGCTTCGTCGCCGCTGGACGACGGCGGATCGGTCCACGTCACGCCGCCGTCCGCCGCCAGCTTCGGCTCGCGCGCGTAGAGCGACAGCCCGGTTCCCCACACCGTCTGCACGTCCTCGTGCAGCAGCCCGGCGTCGATCAGTTCGCGGATCACGAACCCCATGCCGCCGGCAGCGTGGAAGTGGTTCACGTCCGCCGACCCGTTCGGATAGATACGCGCCAGCAACGGCACGATTTCGGCAAGGTCGGACAGATCCTCCCACAGCAGGCGGATGCCGGCGGCCGACGCCATCGCGAGCAGGTGGATCGTGTGGTTGGTCGAGCCGCCGGTCGCGTGCAGCCCGACGATCGCGTTGACGAAGGCCCGCTCGTCGAGCATGCGGCCGACCGGCGTGTAGTCGTTGCCGAGTACGGTGATCTGAAGCGCACGGCGCGCCGCCTCGCGCGTCAGCGCATCGCGCAGCGTCGTGTTCGGGTTGACGAACGCCGCACCCGGCAAGTGCAGCCCCATCACCTCCATCATCATCTGGTTGGTGTTCGCCGTGCCGTAGAACGTGCAGGTGCCGGGGCCGTGATAGGATTGCGACTCGGCCTCCAGCAGCGCATCGCGCCCGACCTTCCCCTCGGCATAGAGCTGGCGGATCTTCGCCTTGTCGCGGTTGGGCATCCCGGACGTCATCGGGCCGGCCGGGATGAACACTGCGGGCAGATGCCCGAACGACAAGGCGCCGATCACCAGCCCGGGGACGATCTTGTCGCAGATGCCGAGGAACACCGCGGCGTCGAACGTCTGGTGCGACAGCGCGACCGCGGTGCTCAGCGCGATCACGTCGCGCGAGAACAGCGACAGTTCCATCCCCGCCTCGCCCTGGGTGATCCCGTCGCACATCGCCGGCACGCCGCCCGCGACCTGCGCCACGCCGCCCGCCTCGCGCGCCGCGTCGCGGATGATCTCGGGGAAGCGCTCATACGGCTGATGCGCGGACAGCATGTCGTTGTAGGCGGTGACGATCCCGAGGCTCGGCACCTCCCCGCCGCGCAAGGCGGCTTTGTCCTCCGGCCCGCAGGCGGCGAAGCCGTGCGCGAGATTGGCGCAGCCGAGCCTCGCCCGGCTTGGGCGTTTCGCCGCCGCCTCGACGCCGTCCAGATAGCGCCGCCGCGTATCACGGCTTCGTGCAGCGATCCGCTCCGTGACGTCCATAAGTCGCGCGTGAGGATTGGGCGTGGTCATAGGCCGCTCCATCGGGTTCCGGCAGAGGGCCCGCAGGATCCCCGGCTGTGCTGGGGCGCGGAGCCTCGGGCTGCTTCCTTGTCCGCGCGACGCAAAAGGGGTGCCACGCCCCGACCCATGGCGGCCCGGCGGCGTTGGGGCCGGCTTTCGCTCAGGCAGCCTATCGACCTCAGGCCAGTGGACAGGCAAACACGCGCGGCCACCGGTTGAACCGTAGACCGCGCCGCGGTGTGTTCGGAGACGACAGAACGATGACAACGCACGCGACCTTCAACGGCCGCCTGGTGATTCTAGGCTTCGGCAGCATCGGCCAGGGCGTGTTGCCCTTGATCCTGCGGCACATCGACATGCCGCGCGAGCGCATCCACATCGTCACCGCCGATGCGCGAGGCGCTGCCGAGGCGGCGGAGTATGGCATCGAGCATACGATCATACCGGTCACCCGCGAGAACTTCCGCGCAGTGCTGGGCCCGCTGCTAGGCCGCGGCGATTTCCTGCTCAACCTGTCGGTGGATGTCTCGTCGGTGGCGATGGTGCGGCTGTGCCGCGAGGCCGGCGCGCTTTACCTCGACACCTGCGTGGAGCCCTGGGCCGGCGGCTACACCGATCCGTCGCTGTCACCGTCCGAGCGCAGCAACTACGCCCTGCGCGAGAGCGCGCTGGCGCTGCGGCGACCCGGAGCAGGCGACCCGACCGCGGTGATGACCCACGGCGCCAATCCGGGGCTGGTGTCGCACTTCGTCAAGCAGGCGCTGCTCAACGTCGCGGCCGATACCGGCGTGGACGTGGGCATGCCGGCCACGCGCGGCGACTGGGCGAACCTCGCGGCAACGCTGGGCGTGAAGGTGATCCACATCGCCGAACGCGACACCCAGACGGACGGCAGAGCGAAGCAGCGTGGCGAGTTCGTCAACACATGGTCGGTCGACGGCTTCGTCGGCGAAGGCAACCAACCGGCCGAACTGGGCTGGGGCACGCACGAGAAGCACCTGCCGCCCGATGCCCGCCATCACGAGTTCGGCTGCGGCGCGGCGATCTACCTCAATCGCCGCGGGGCTGCGACGCGCGTGCGCAGCTGGACGCCGCTGGAAGGCCCTTACCACGGCTTCCTCATCACGCATAACGAGGCGATTTCCATCGCCGACTATTATTCGGTGATCGAGGGCGGGGCCGTCCGGTACAGGCCGACGGTCCATTATGCCTACCATCCGAGCGATCACGCGGTGCTGTCGCTGCACGAACTGGCCGGCAAGAACTGGCACCTGCAGCCGACGACGCGGATCATGATGGAGGACATCGACGACGGCATCGACGAGCTGGGCGTGCTGCTGATGGGACATGCGCGCGGCGCCTACTGGTATGGCTCGCGCCTGTCGATCGAGGAGGCGCGCCGTCTGGCGCCGCGCAACAATGCCACCTCGTTGCAGGTGACCGCGGCGGTGCTGGCCGGCATGGTCTGGGCGATCGAAAACCCGCAGGCCGGCGTGGTGGAGGCCGACGAGCTCGACCATGTCCGGATCATGGAGATCACGACACCGTATCTCGGCGAAATGGCCGGGGCCTACAGCGACTGGACGCCGCTGGCCGATCGCGGCGGGCTGTTCCCCGAGGAGCTGGACACGGACTGCCCGTGTCAGTTCGGGAACTTCCGCGTCACCTGACCGGCGCCGGGCCGGCGATGTCACGGCGGCGACCGTTGCCGGCCCCGGCCGTCCGAGCCTAAAGCTGCCGGCGGCGCGCGAGCGAAACAGCCAGGGGGAATCCCGGTTCGATGGAATACGAGCGGAGGTTCAAGTTCCTCGTCTGTGCGCGCGCATTCGACGACGACGATCTCGAAGGCCAGAGACTCGCCCAGATCGTCGATGAGGTCACGCGCATCGGCTACACCGTCATCAAGGCGCGCAAGCCGGACGACGCCGAACTCGTCATACGGACCGACGCCGCGGTGGGCTGCGTGGTCCTCGACTGGGGCAAGCAGGGGCCGCAAGGCAAGATGGCGGCGCTGGTGCAGTTCATCCGCAGGCGCGGACTGGACACGCCGATCTACATCCTGGTGCGCCATCACCGGCTGGAGGACATCCCGGTCGACGTGCTGCACGAGGCCGACGGCTATGTCTTCCTGGCCGAGGAAACGCCGGAGTTCATCGCCAAGAATCTCGTCAGCCGGCTGCGCCAGTACGCCGAGACGCTGAAGACGCCGTTCTTCGGCGCCCTCGTCGACTACAACGAGGAAGCCAACCAGCTCTGGACCTGTCCGGGGCACAACGGCGGCGTGTTCTACTCGCGCAGCCCGATCGGACGCATCTTCGTCGACCATCTCGGCGAGGCGGTGTTTCGCGACGACCTCGACAACTCGGTCGTCGAACTCGGCGACCTGCTGACGCATGAAGGACCGGCGCTGGCCGCGCAGCGCGAGGCGGCGAAGATTTTCGGCGCCGAGCGGACCTATTTCGTGCTGAACGGCACGTCCACGTCGAACAAGGTCGTGTTGCAGGGACTCGTCGCGCCCGGCGACCTCGTGCTGTTCGACCGCAACAACCACAAGGCGGCGCATCACGGCGCGCTGCTGCTCGGCGGCGGCATCCCGATCTTCCTGCCGACGGACCGCAACGCGTACGGGCTGATCGGCCCGCTCGATGCCGACGCGCTGGACGAGGCGGCGCTGCGCGAGCGCATCCGCACGCATCCGCTGGTCGACGATCCGCAGGCGTGGCGGCGCGAGCGGCCGTTCCGCGTGGCGGTGATCGAACAGTGCACGTACGACGGCACGATCCACTCGACCGAGCAGATCATCAGGCGCATCGGGCATCTGTGCGACTATATCCTGTTCGACGAGGCCTGGGGCGGCTTCATGAAGTTCCATCCGATCTATCGCGGCCGCTACGCGATGGGGCTGCAGGGACTGGACGCGAGCGCCCCCGGCATCATGGCGACGCAGTCGACGCACAAGCAGCTCGCGAGCTTCTCGCAGGCCAGCCAGATCCATGTGCGCGACAGCCACATCGCCGGCCAGGCGCGGCGGCTGGAGCATCGGCGGTTCAATGAGATGTTCATGATGCACGCCAGCACGTCGCCGTTCTATCCGCTGTTCGCGAGCCTGGATGTCGGCGCGCAGATGATGAAGGGCCGCAGCGGCGAGGTGCTGTGGGACGACACGATCCGCTTGGGCATCGAGTTGCGCAAGAAGCTGCGCGCCGTCGCGCAGGAAATCCGGGTGCGCGAGGCGGACCCGGCCCGGCAGTGGTTTTTCGAACCCTTCGTCCCCGAACGGGCCACCATCCGCGACGACGGCGGCGAGCGCGAGGTGCCGTGGGAGGATGTGCCGACCGACGCGCTGGCCACCGATCCGTCCTTCTGGGCGCTGGCGCCGGGCACGCGGTGGCACGGCTTCACCCATGTCGGCAACGGCTGGGCGATGACGGATCCGAACAAGCTGACGCTGCTCACGCCCGGTTTCGACCGGCAGACCGGCGAGTACGCCGACCAGGGCGTCCCCGCGCCGGTGCTCGCCGCGTGGCTGCGCGAGAACCGCGTGGTGCCGGAGAAGAACGACCTGAACTCGATCCTGTTCCTGCTGACGCCCGGCGTGGAAAGCAGCAAGGCGGGCAACCTCGTCAGCGCACTGGTCTATTTCAAGCGCCAGCACGACGACAACGTACCGCTGGACGACGCGATGCCCGAATTCGTCCGAGCGCGCCCCGCGCGCTACCGCGGCGTCGGCCTGCGCGACCTGTGCGCGGAGATGCACGCCTATTACCGGCAGGCCGGCACCAGCACGCTGCAGCGCGCCCAGTTCCGCGCCGAGCACTTCCCCGCACCGGCCATGCATCCGGCCGAAGCGATGCAGCGCCTCGTGCGCAACGACGTCGACTACGTGCCGATCGAGCAGGCCGCCGGGCGGATCGCGACGACGCTGTGGGTGGTTTATCCGCCGGGGATCGCGACCGTCGTTCCGGGCGAGCGGCTGACCGAGGCGGCGCAGCCCATGATCGCGTATCTGCGCATCTTCGAGCAGGCCGCCAACTTGTTCCCCGGGTTCGAGACCGAAATCCAGGGCATCTATCGCGAAGCCGAGCCGGACGGCCGCGTGCGGTTCCGGACCTATGTCGTCAAGGAACACGGCGCGGGATACTCGCCGCATGCCGTATGAGACCAACGACGATCTGCCCGCCGGCGTGCGTCGTGTGCTGCCCGAGCATGCCCAGGACATCTATCGTGCCGCCTTCAACAGCGCGTGGTTCGCGGGCTACGCACAGGCGGACGAGGCCACGGCGCATCGGATCGCGTGGGCGGCCGTGAAGCGCAGCTACCGCAAAGTCGGCGATGCATGGGTGCCGAAGCGCTGACAACGGTTTGCTTTCCAACCAGGGGGCGATCGCAGTCGGGCTTTCTGCTCACGCGTTCGGGTCGAGTTGCCTCGATCGGCCGTTCGATGCCGCTTGTATGTGCATGCGGGCATAGCCATTTATTCGCATGCGAGGGACTACGCGCCCTTGCCTGTAGACTCGGAGTTGCAAATTGAGCCGGTTTGAATCGAAAACTTTCTCTTCTTCGTCGCGCCGCAGGGATGACAGCCATATCCTGTTCGAGATCACCGAGAACGATGAACAGGTTCCGTGCGCGATCTCGCGGGCGGCGCTGGAAGACATCGCCGGCACGCGCTGCCACCGGACAGAGGATCTGTTACGCTGCTTCGCGAAGGCGCGTGGACGCATCGAGAAGGTCGCTCTGGAGAAGCTGCGGGCGCGGCCGAGCGGCGTCTCCGGCCGACTGAATGTGTGGTCGGACGATGTGGGCCGACATCGTACCGCCGATGCTGACGTGATGGGCTCGCCGTAAGGGCCCGGTCACGTCGTGGTCCAGGGTCGAGCCAGAGGAGGCAAGTGCGATGGCCAAGGGACAGAAGCGAAGCGGCCGGGAGCCGAAAAAGCCGAAGGCGGCGAAGAAACCAGTCGCCCCCACGGTCGCGTCGAGGTTCCAGACCCCGACCAAGCCCGAAACCCCGAAGGACAAGGGTAAGTAAGACAGGCCGGCCGGATCACGCACGCCATCCGGGGTGAAGGCCGGCCCGTTCGCCCTGCCCCGCGCGGAGTCCCGATCACGCGTGCCTCGCGCCGCGCTGGCCCGACCGTTGCAAAGCCCCGCCGGGGAGATGCGACAGATTCGTCATTCATCGCGGCAGAGGGACGTCGCCGGCCTGGGGCGGCGGCCTTGAGCCTGCTTGCAACCGCCGAAGGCAGGCGTCTCGCGGACCGGCAGGCGTGGCTTCGCTGGGGTCCGTACCTGGCTGACCGGCAATGGGGCACCGTGCGCGAGGACTACTCGGCCGACGGCAATGCCTGGGCGTTCTTTCCGCACGACCACGCCCGTAGCCGCGCGTATCGCTGGGGCGAGGACGGCATCGCCGGGTTCAGCAACGACCGCCTCCACTGGTGCCTTTCGCTGGCTCTGTGGAACGGCAGGGACCCGTGTCTGAAGGAGCGTTTCTTCGGCCTGACCAACGGCGAGGGTAATCACGGGGAGGACGTCAAGGAACTGTACTACTACCTCGACGGCACGCCGACGCATTCGTACATGCACATGCTGTACAAATACCCGCAGCGGCGCTTCCCGTACGAGGACCTGCTGTCAACCAACGCGTCACGCGGCCTGCACGAGCCGGAATACGAGCTGACCGATACGGGCGTGTTCAAGGGCGACCGCTATTTCGACGTGACGGTCGAATACGCCAAGGCGTCGCCCGAGGACATCCTGATGCGCGTCACGATCGACAACCTCGGCCCCGACACCGCTACGCTGCACGTGCTGCCGCATCTCTGGGCGCGCAACACCTGGAGCTGGAAGCCGGGCATTCCCACGCCGCGCCTGCAACTCGCCGGACGCGGCGTGAACGCCTATCACGCCAGGATGCCGGACCGCCGCCTCGACATCGACGCCGGCGCCGACTGGCTGTTCTGCCGCAACGAGACGAACGTGAGGCTGCTGTACGGCCACGATGCGCGCGGTCCGTTCAAGGACGGCATCAACGACTACGTCGTGCACAAGCGCACCGATGCGATCCACAAGCGGCAGGGCACCAAATGCGCCGCCCATGTCAGCATGCGCGTGCGCCCCGGCGAACCCCGCGTGCTGCGGTTGCGCTGGCGTCCGGCGAAGGAGGCGCCCGAGCCGTTCCTCGACCATGACGCCATCGTGGCGCGCCGCCGGGCCGAGGCGGACGAATTCTACGCCGCCCTGCAGGCCAACATCGCAGACGCGGACGCGAAGATGGTGCAACGGCAGGCGCTGGCCGGGCTGCTGTGGTCCAAGCAGTTCTACCGCTTCGACGTGCGCCGCTGGCTCGAGGGCGACCCGTTGCAGCCGCCGCCGCCGCCGCAACGCCGCGCCATCCGCAACGCGGACTGGCAGCACCTGAACAACGGCGACGTCATCGCCATGCCGGATACCTGGGAATACCCGTGGTACGCGGCCTGGGACCTGGCGTTCCACGCGGTCACCTTCGCGCTGATCGATCCGGGTTTCGCCAAGGAACAGCTTCTGCTGCTGACGCATGAATGGTTCATGCACCCGAACGGGTCGCTGCCGTCCTACGAGTGGAATTTCGCCGAGGCCAATCCGCCGGTGCACGCCTGGGCAGCATGGCGCGTGTTCCGGATGGACGCCGTGCACAGCGGCAAGCCGGATACCGAGTTCCTCGAGCGCATTTTCCACAAGCTGCTGATGAACTTCACCGGCTGGGTCAACCGGCAGGACGCCGAGGGCCGCAACGTGTTCCAGGGCGGCTTTCTCGGGCTGGACAACATCAGCGTGTTCGACCGCAGCCGGGAACTGCCCGTCGCCGGACACATCGACCAGTCGGACGGCACATCCTGGATGGCGATGTATGCGCTGAACATGCTGCGCATCTCGCTCGAGCTCGCGAGCTTCAACCCGGTCTACGAGAGCACGGCGAGCAAGTTCTTCGAGCACTTCCTGGCGATCGCCGAAGCGATGACGCGCCAGCACGCGAGCCGCGGACTGTGGGACGACGAGACCAGATTCTATCACAACGTCCTGCAGCGTCCCGATGGGACGAGCATCCCGCTGCGCATCTACTCGATGGTCGGCCTGATCCCGCTGCTGGCGGTCGAAGTGCTGGAGCCGGAGGTGCTGGAACGCTCACCGAAGTTCGCGGCGCGCCTACAATGGGTTCTGCAGCACCGGCCCGAACTGGCCGCGCTGGTTTCGCACTGGGAGGTCGAAGGCAAGGGCCACCGCCGCCTGCTGTCCCTGCTGCGCGGCAGCCGCATGAAGGCGCTGCTGCGGCGGATGCTGGACGAGGCCGAGTTCCTCTCGCCGTATGGCGTGCGCAGCCTCAGCCGCATCCATCTGGACAAGCCGTTCACGCTCGACCTGGACGGCCAGCATTTCTCGCTGAGCTATGTGCCGGGCGACAGCACCAGCCGCGATTTCGGCGGCAATTCGAACTGGCGCGGCCCGATCTGGATGCCGCTCAACTTCATGATCATCGAGGCGATCTACGGTTTCCACCGCTACTACGGCGATGATTTCCGCGTGGAGTACCCGACCGGATCCGGCACGCTGCTGTCCTTGCGCGAGGTGGCGGACGCGTTATCCGAACGCCTGACGCGCCTGTTCCTGCGCGGGCCGGACCGCCGGCGCCCCGCGTTCGGGGATTCGGAGCTTTTGCAGACCAACAGGCATTTCCGCGACCATCTGCTGTTCCACGAATTCTTCCACGGCGATACCGGGGCAGGGCTGGGCGCGTCGCACCAGACCGGCTGGACGGCGCTGGTGGCGCTGCTGCTGCACGGCCGCATGGCGGACGATCTGACGGTCATCGACGCGCGGATGTGAGACGCGAGGGCGCGTGCCGGGCGTGAGGCAACGAAATTGCATGCAACGGTGACGGTTGAGGAAGACTGTGGGCCAACCCCGGTCGTCGGCATCGGCCGGGGTCGCCATGACGGGGTTGATCGATGCGAAAAGTCCCTCCGGGCGTAGGTCCGAAAGAATCGCAGGTCGTCGTGCTGGTCGGCGCGACCGGCGACCTGTCCCGGCGCAAGCTGCTGCCCGGCCTGTTCCACTTGGCGAGCGGCGGATTCATCCCCGGCTCGCGGATCATCGGCGTCTCGCTGGAAGACCTCGACCACGATGCCTTCCGCACGTTCGTGCGTGAGGCCCTCGATCAGTTCTTTACGCGCAAGGTGAACGAGGACCACTGGGCCGCGTTCGCGCAAACCCTGGAATACGTGCCGCTGTCCGCGGGTGCTCACGTCCTCAGGGCGACGGTTGAGGCCGCGGAGCACGCGTTGAACGGCAGCAGCCGCCGCGTGCATTACCTCAGCGTGCCGCCCAGCGCCGCCTTGCCGGCGGTGCGGCTGCTGGCCGAAGCCGGGCTAGCCGACGGGTCCCGGATCATCATGGAAAAGCCGTTCGGCACGGACCTGACGAGTGCGGTGTCACTGAACGCCAGGCTGCACGAGGTGTTCGCCGAGGAACAGATTTTCCGGATCGATCACTTCCTGGGCAAGGAACCGGCGCAGAACATCCTGGCGTTCCGCTTTGCCAACGGCCTTTTCGAGCCGATCTGGAACCGCAACTTCATCGACCACGTGCAGATCGACGTGCCGGAGACGCTGGGCCTGGGCAAGCGGACGGCGTTCTACGAACAGACCGGCGCATACCGCGACATGGTGGTGACGCACCTGTTCCAGATCCTCGGGTTCATGGCGATGGAGCCGCCGACGGCGCTGGAGCCGATGTCGATCAGCGAGGAGAAGAACAAAGTCTTCCGCAGCATGTTGCCGATCGACCCGAAGGACGTCGTACGCGGGCAATATTCGGGATACCGCGACGAGGACGGGGTCGACCCGGAATCGGATACTGAAACCTTCATCGCGTTGAAATGCTCGATCGACAACTGGCGGTGGGCAGGCGTGCCGTTCTTTTTGCGCACCGGCAAGAAGCTGGCGGAGGGACAGCGGATCATCTCGATCGCTTTCCGTGAGCCACCGAAGAGCATGTTCCCTGTCGGCTCGGGGGTCGGTGCGCAGGGCCCGGACCACCTGACCTTCGATCTGGCGGACGCGGCGAAGATGTCGCTGTCGTTCTACGGTAAGCGTCCCGGTCCGGGCATGCGGCTGGACAAGCTGAGCATGCAGTTCGCGATGCACGACACCGGGCGGATCGGCGACGTGCTGGAAGCTTACGAGCGGCTGATCCTGGATGCGATGCGCGGCGACCGCACGCTGTTCACGACCGCCGACGGGATCGAACGGCTGTGGGAAGTGTCGATGCCGTTGCTGGAAGCGCCGCCGCCGGTGCGGCTGTATCCGCCCGGTTCATGGGGCCCGAAGTCGATCCACCAGCTCGTCGCCCCGCATGCCTGGCGGCTGCCGTTCGAGCGGGCATGGCGCGACCCCAATCCGGTCGGCAGCTGACGACCGGCCCGAAGGTCACGACGCGAGCAGCGTCAGCAAGCCCTGCAACAGCGCCCGCGGCCGCGGCGGGCAACCGGGGATGGCGAGTGCCACGGGGACGACCGCGGAGACCGGGCCGACACACGCGTAGCTCTGCGCGAACAGGCCGCCGCTGGCCGCGCAATCGCCGACCGCGACGACCCATTTCGGATCGGGAGTCGCGGTGTAGGTGCGCTCGAGCGCCTCGCGCATGTTCTTCGTCACCGGCCCGGTGACGAGCAGCACGTCGGCGTGGCGGGGCGAGGCGACGAAGCGCAGGCCGAAGCGCTCCAGGTCGTAGAACGCATTCTGCAGCGCGTTGACCTCCAGTTCGCAGCCATTACAGGAGCCTGCATCCACCTCGCGGATCGCCAGGCTGCGTCCGAGCTGCCGACGCGACGCGGCATCGACGCGCGCGGCGAGTTCGGCGACCTCGGCGTCGTCCAGCAGTGGCGGCGGATCCGTCAACGGACGCCGGAACAGGCCCTCGAACAGGAGCTTGCGCATAGTCGGTTCCGTTACAGGTCATGCCCCGAATAGGAGCAGTTGAACGACTTGTTGCAGAGCGGGAAGTCGGCAACGATGTTGCCTTCGATCGCGGTCTCCAGCAGCGGCCATTGGAACCACGACGGGTCGCGCAGATGGCAGCGCCCGACATGCCCGGCCGCGTCGACGCGCAGCCACGCGAGCACGTCGCCGCGGAAGGCTTCGACGAGTGCCACGCCCTCGCAGCCGGCCGCGGCAGCGCCGATGTCGGTGGCGAGGCGCACCACGCCGCCCGGCAAGTCCGCCAGGATCTGCCGGATGAGCGACAGGCTCGCTTCGATCTCGCGGATGCGCACCCAGACGCGCGCATTGACGTCGCCCTTCTCCATCAGCGGCACATCGAACCGCAGCCTGTCGTACGGCGGATAGGCAGCGTCGCGCCGCGCATCGAAATCGCGCTTGGCGGCGCGGCCGATGAAGCCGCCGCAGCCGAAGCGCCGGACGAAAGCGAGCGGCACGATCCCGGTGCCCACCGTGCGATCCTGCAGCGAGGCGGTGCGGTCGTAGAGTGCGGTCAGATGCTTGAGGCGGGGGCCGACCTCCCGGCAGAGCGCCTCGATGATCGCCGGACCATCGGCTGCGAGATCGACCGCGACGCCGCCCGGCACGATGCGGTCCATCATCAGGCGGTGGCCGAAGCAGCGGTCGGCCGCGCGGGCGACGCGCTCGCGCAGGATGGCGCAATGCGCGTTGATGATCGCGAACGACGCGTCGTTGCAGATCGCGCCGATGTCGCCGAGATGGTTCGCCATGCGTTCCAGCTCGGCCATGAGCGCGCGCAGCCAGATCGCGCGCGAAGGCGCCTCGATGCCGGCCGCGGCCTCGGACGCGCGCGCGAAGGCCAGCGCATAGGCGACGGTCGAATCGCCGCTGACACGCCCGGCGAGACGTGCGGCGTGATCGAGCGTGCTACCGACCAGCAGCCGCTCGACGCCCTTGTGGGTGTAGCCGAGACGCTGCTCCAACCGGACGACCGTCTCGCCGTCGGCGGTGAAGCGGAAATGCCCCGGCTCGATCACGCCCGCATGAACCGGTCCGACGGGAATCTCGTGCAGGTCCTCGCCTTCCACGGCAAGGAAGGCGTAGTCCGCAGGCGGGCCGCCCTGCCACGTTCCGTGATCGAGCCAGCGCCGCGTGTCCGGCGCGCCCACAGGCACGAGTTCGAACAGATCGCGGACGGCGCGCTCCAGCCGGATCGCCGGCGCATGCCAGCGCCCGACCGACGGGAAACGCCGCTCCGGCGTCTTTAGCGAAACGACGCGGAAGCCGGGCGGCGTGCCGTCGTCGTGCACCGCCATGTGGACCGCGGCGGCGTCGCCGGCAACATCGCCCCAGAGTCCGACCAGCGTGCCGGCGCCGGACCCGAGCCAGCGTGCCGTGGCTTCCCAGCGATCCGCGTCGACCGGAACACGCGGCCACGGCGTGTGCCGCGCGATCGTACCCAGTTCCGTTTCCGTCATCGCCCCACACCGCCGGTATCCAGCAAGGTGGCGACATGCTGGAACCACGTCACGACGGCCGGGGGAAGGTAGAGCCCGGCGATCAGCACCAGGGTCAGGTGCGCGAAGATCGGCAGATACGACGCGTGCACGGGCTCACTGCGGCCGCGCGGCGTGCCGAAGGCGAGGCCGCCGACACGCAGCATGAGCGCGCCGAACCCGATCAGCAGACCGAACACGACGGCGGCGGCCAGCAGCGGCTCCCGCTCGAAGGTGGAGCTGACGATCAGGAACTCGCTCATGAAGACGCCGAACGGCGGCAGGCCGGCGATCGCCATCACGGCGAGCACGAGGCACGCGCCGAGCACCGGATGGCTCTCTGTCAGTCCCGTGATGTCGGCGATGCGTTGCGTGCCCTTCGCCTGCGTCACGTGCCCGACCGAGAAGAAGATCGCGGACTTGGTCAGGCTGTGCATCGTCATCTGCAGCAACCCGGCGAAATTCCCGAGCGGGCCCGCCATGCCGAACGCGAACACGATGATGCCCATGTGCTCGATCGAGGAATAGGCGAACATCCGCTTGATGTCGCGCCGCCGGTACAGCATGAACGCCGCAAAGATCAGCGACAGCAGGCCGAGGATGATCATCAGCGGCCCGGGCGCGATGACGTCCGGATTGGCCGCGAGCAGGATCTTGAAGCGAAGCAGCGCGTAGAGCGCGACGTTCAGCAGCAGCCCCGACAGCACGGCCGAGATCGGCGTCGGGCCCTCGGCGTGCGCGTCCGGCAGCCACGCATGCAACGGCGCCAGCCCGACCTTGGTGCCGTAGCCGAGCAGCAGGAAGACGAAGGCGACGTTGAGCAGCGCCGGGTCGAACCCGGAGGCGCGGGTGACGAGCACGGTCCAGATCATCGCGCCCGGCCCCTCGCCGAGCACGGGACGCGCGGCAAGATAGACCAGGATCGTGCCGAACAGCGCGAGCGCGATGCCGACGCTGCCGAGGATGAAGTATTTCCACGCCGCCTCGATCGCCTCGTGCGTCCGGTAGATGCCGACCATGACGACCGTCGTCAGCGTCGCCAGTTCCACGGCCACCCACATCAGGCCGATGTTGTTGGCCACCAGCGCCAGGTTCATGCCGAACATCATAACCTGGTACATTGCGTGATAGAAACGCAGGAAGCCGAGCGTCAGGCGTCCCGTCTCGATCTCGTGGGCGATGTAGCTGGCGCTGAACGCCGCGGTGGTGAAGCCGACGAACGTGTTGAGCACGATGAAGACGATGTTCAGGTCGTCGACGAGCAGATAGGAGCCCGATTCCGACCGGTGCGCGAGCAGCAGCAGCGCGCAGCCGAACGACAACAGGCTTGCCAGCACGTTGATCCGCGCCGGGATCACGTAGCCGGGCAGCACCGCCAGTAGTCCTGCCGCGACGACGGGGATCAGCAGGATCCCGGCGAGCGGATCGAAACCGAGCATGTTCATGCCACCCTGGCCGCCACTACTCGTGCTCGCCGCGGAAGGAGTCGAGCGCGCCGACATCGACGGTGTCGAACCGCTCACGGATGCGGAAGAGGAAGATGCCGATGACGATGAAGGCGATGAGAACCGAGAATGCCACGCTGATCTCGACGACCAGCGGCATACCCTGCGCGCCGGTCGCGGCCAGCACGATGCCGTTCTCCAGCGACATGAAGCCGGCCACCTGACTGACGGCATTGCGGCGCGTGACCATCATCAGCAGCCCGATCAGCACCACCGACAGCGCCAGCGCGATGTCCTCGCGCGCGAGCGGATCGGCGCGCGTCGTAACCGGCAGCATCACCTCCAGCGACAGCGCCACCAGGCCGATGCCGACCAGCATCGTCACGCCGATCCCCACCACGGTCTCGATCTCGCGGTGAATGCCGAGGCGAAAGACAATGTTGCGCAGCGCCGCCGGAACGATCAAGGCCTTGAAGCCGAGCGCGATGGCGGCGGTGATGTACAGGTGCGGCGCGTTATGGATATAGGCCTGCCAGGCGACCGACAACGCCAGGATGAAGGCATGCAAGGCGAGCGTGTTGATCAGCGCGTAGAGCCGGTCCTGATACAGCATCATCAGGCTCACCAGCACGAGGCCGCCGGCGAGCATGTGAGCGACGTCGAAATCGAGCCCGTGCATCTCAGAGCGTCCGCGACACGAACAGCAGCAGCGTACCGAGCAGGCCGAGCATCAGGGCAATGCCAAGGAAGTTCG
>DATEQV010000091.1:0-3905 GCA_035272265.1 Acidisphaera sp.
CCAGGACTTCTCCTGTCGCAAGGGCAGACTTGTGCTGACCCCTTGCAGTCATCGCTAAATCGCAATGACAAGGTTTCGGAGCCGGCGCAACGATCGCTTGATTATCAAGGACAACGTGATTCCGCGCCCCCCGGTCGGGCCGAACGCCCGCCCGACGACGGCTCCGGCCCGCCATGACGGGCGAGCGCTCGCGCCTGCCGGAATCCGGCGAAACAGAACGGAACGAACCGCAGCTGCACGCACCCATCCCCTCAGCCGGGCGCGCGCAGCACGTCCAGGATCGCCGCGCCATACAGCGCGAGCTTGTTCGCGCCCACGCCCTTCACCTGCGCCAGCTCCTCAAGCGTCTCCGGGCCCGCCTGCACGATCTCCGCCAGCGTGGCGTCGTGGAAGATCAGGTACGGCGGCACGCCCTGCTCGCGCGCGACCTCCCGGCGCCAGTCGCGCAACGCGTCGAACACGCCGCGCTCGCCCGAGCCCACCTCCGCACGCCCCCGCACGCGCACCTCACGAGCGGGCGGCGCGACGGTGGAGTCCTCGCGCAAGGCGAACGGCACCTCGCCGCGCAGGATCGGCCGCGCCCGGTCGGGCACCAGGCGCAACCCGCCGTGCCCCTCGACGTCCACGTCCACCGCGCCCAGCGCCACCAGCTGCCGGATCACGCTGCGCCAGTAGTTCGCCGGCCGGTCGCTCCCGGCGCCGAACGTCGGCAGGCCGGCGTGGCCGTGCCGCTCGACCTGCTCGGTGCGCTCGCCGCGCAGCACCGCGGCGATGTGCACCGCGCCGAACATCTGCCCGGTGCGCACGATGGCCGACAGCACCTTCTGCGCAGCCACCGTGCCGTCGATCCGCTTCGGCGGCTTCGCACAGGTGTCGCAATGCCCGCACGGCGCGGCCAGACGCTCGCCGAAACAGGCGAGCAGTGCCGCGGTGCGGCACTCGCTGGTCTCGGTGAGTTGGATCATCGCCTCCAGCCGCGCGAGCATCACCCGCAGCTGCGCGTCCGGCGCGCTGGACCGCAGCAGCCAGTGGCGCGCGCGCGCGATGTCCTCGCCGCCATACAGCAGCAGCGTCTCGGCAGGCTCGCCGTCGCGCCCCGCACGCCCGATCTGCTGGTAGTAGCCCTCCGGACTGTCCGGCATGTCGAGGTGCACGACGAAGCGCACATCGGGCCGGTCGATGCCCATGCCGAAGGCGATCGTCGCCACCACGATCATCGGCTCGCCGGAGCGGAACCGGGACGCCGCCGCGCGCTTGGCCGCGGGATCGAGCCCGGCATGGAACGCGACCGCTTGCATCCCCGCCGCGCGCAGCCGCTCGGCGACCCGCTCCGTCTTCGCCCGGCTGCCGCAATAGACGATGCCGCATTCGCCCTTGTGCCGCCGCAGGAAGGCCAGCAGCTGGTTCGCCTCGCTGGTCTTCGCCGCCGCCGCGATATGCAGGTTCGGCCGGTGAAAGCTGGCGGCGAACACCCGCGCGGTCTGCATCCCGAGTGCGGCCAGGATGTCGTCGCGCGTCCGCGGATCGGCGGTGGCGGTCAGCGCGATGCGCGGCACCCCGGGGAACCGTTCGCCGAGCACGCGCAGGCCGCGATACTCGGGCCGGAACTCGTGCCCCCATTGCGAGACGCAGTGCGCCTCGTCGATCGCGAACAGCGCCAGCCGCAGCCCGGCCAGCCGGTCGAGCAGCGCGGTCCCCAGCAGCCGCTCGGGCGAGACGTAGAGCAGGTCGAGCGTCCCGTCGGCCAGCGCCCGCCCGGTGCGCGCGGCCTCGCTCGGATCGAGGTCGGAATGCAGCGCCCCGGCCGCGACGCCGAGTTGCCGCAGGGCAGCAACCTGGTCGTCCATCAGCGCGATCAGCGGCGAGACCACCACGGCCACACCGAGCCGGCACAATGCGGGCACCTGGTAGCAGACGCTCTTGCCGCCCCCGGTGGGCATCAGCACCAGGGCGTCGCCGCCCTCGGTCACATGGCGGACGGCGTCCTCCTGCAGCCCACGGAAGGCGGGAAAGCCGAAGACGCGGCGCAACACCTCGGCCGGGTCGTCACCGAACTGACTGGGTGCAAGAATTGCCTGCGATTTCAAATACGTTCCGCCGCTTTATCTCGTCATCGCGAGGCGCGCAGCGCCGTGGCGATCCAGGGCCGCGCGACAGGCATCTGCCACGCGGCCCTGGATCGCCACCCGCCACGCCTTCGGCTCGCGGTCGCGATGACGAAAACCCTGACTCAGGTCGCGGAGTCCCCGCTACCCCTAGTGTCCTGCCCCAGAAGTTCGCATGCGAACTTCTGGGATAAGCAGGCCACTAAGACTTTGATTTCTAGTGTCCCACTCAGATTCCGAAGTTCGACGAACTTCGGAATCTGGACACTAGTCCACCTGGATCTCGACGCGACGGTTCTCCTGCGACGACAGCGTGTAGTCGACCGGACCTCTCGCCGCCCTGGCGATCCGCCCGGCCGGAATGCCGTCGGCCACGAGCTGGTCGACCACGAGCTGCGCCCGCGTCCCCGAGATGCCGGTCTCGGCCTTCTGCACGTCCGGGGGGGCATAGCCGACCACCGTGATGGGCGCGTCCGGATGCGACTTCGCCCAGTCGGCAGCGGCGCGCACCGAGCCGCGCCCCGCGTCGTCGAGCTTGTCGGACCACTGGCCGAAGAACACCACGAAGGTCTGCGCGGGCTTGCCCGACCCCGCACAGGCGGCCAGACCGAAAGCGAGGCAGGCAAGCACACCGAACCGCCGCATCACACTTCCCGCTGTCTTGCTCACGACCTCGTGCCCGAGCATGGCGGCCGTCGTCAACCTGAGGGTTCCGCCCCGCAGTCGCCCGCGCCTATCATCCCGGCGCCGCATGGAGTGCTGCTCATGACCGCCTTCCGTCCCAATTCCAACGCCGCGCGCGACATCGCGAGCGTGCTGCACCCCTACACCGACCTGCAGACGCACCTCGAGGTCGGCCCGGTGGTGATCACGCGCGGTAAAGGCGTGCGCGTGTGGGACGATGCCGGCAAGGAATACATCGAGAGCCTCGCCGGGCTGTGGTGCGCCTCGCTCGGCTTCGACAACGAGCGTCTGGTGCAGGCGGCGGCGGCGCAGATGCGCAAGCTGCCGTTCTACCACGGCTTCGCGGCCAAATCGCACGAGCCGCTGATCGAGCTGGCCGAGATGCTGCTCGAACGCGCGCCGGCGCCGATGAGCAAGGTGTTCTTCGCCAACTCGGGGTCCGAGGCGAACGACACCGCGATCAAGATGATTCGCTACTTCAACAACGCCGTCGGCCGGCCGGACAAGAAGAAGATCATCGGCCGCATCCGCGGCTATCACGGCATCACGCTGGCCTCCGCGTCGCTGACCGGCCTGGCGGTGAATCACCGCAGCTTCGACCTGCCGCTGCCCGGCTTCCTGCACACCATGACACCGCACCACTACCACCAGGGGCTGCCCGGCGAGAGCGAGGACGCCTTCGCGACGCGCTGCGCCGAGGAACTCGACAAGCTGATCGTCGCCGAGGGACCGGAGACGGTCGCCGCGATGTTCGCCGAGCCGATCATGGGTGCCGGCGGCGTCATCGTTCCGCCGCACGGCTACTTCCACAAGATCCAGCAGGTGCTGCGCAAGCACGACGTCCTGCTGGTGGCCGACGAGGTGATCTGCGGCTTCGGCCGCCTCGGCACCTACTGGGGCAGCCAGTATTACGACATCCAGCCCGACATGCTCACCTGTGCCAAGGCGCTGTCGGCGGCCTACCTGCCGATCAGCGCGGTGATGGTGAACGCGCGCGTGTTCGACGGGCTGGCGAAGGAGAGCCACGAGATCGGCACCTTCGGCCACGGCTACACGTACTCGGGCCACCCGGTGCCCGCCGCGGTCGCGGTAGAGGCGCTGAAGATCTACGACGAG
>DATEQV010000092.1:0-3299 GCA_035272265.1 Acidisphaera sp.
GGGCGACGACCACGGGCCCTGGAGGTCACACATGACGCTGCGGGGTGGCTGTATCACCACCTGACGATCAGCGGGCCGGCCGATCGCGTCGCCGCCTTTGCCGCGGCAGCGCGCGGCGCCGGCGTGATTCCCTGGCGGCTCGATGTCGCCCGCATCGAGGAGGATTTGTTCAACCTGGCGGCTGCCCAGCCGCCGGCGCAGCGGCGCCTGACGATCGCCGGCTGCCGTCAGCTGGGGCGCCAGTTCCGCGAGCGGGTCGCGGCGCACCACGCCAGGGCGATCGCCCGGGTCGTGCACAGCCGCGCCTGCGCATTCGACCTGCACGCCTTGCTCCCGGTGCCGGCGACGCTATTGGAACTCGGCCCGAACGATCCCGAAACGCTGGCGTGGTTGGCTGCGCATTGGGGCACCCAATGCCTGCGCCACGTCGAGGTGCGGCCCGGGCGACCGGGGCGGCGCTTGCCGGCCGGGCATGCAGTGATCGGCTACGGGTTCTTCACCGAAGGCGAGACGCCGCAGGCCGCGGTGAGCACGCTCGCGACAAGCTGGCCGGAGCTGCGCTTCGTGCTGGGCCGCGCTGTCGCATTGACCCCAAATCAGCGCGTCGCAAATAAGCCGGCCGTCGCAACGATGTCACTGACAACGAGTTCGTCACCGGATGCGAGTAGATGCGGTAAGTGGGGCGTCCGAGTCTTTGACGAGGGCGATATCTCCAGAAGCAGTCTGTCGCGTATAAGGGTCAAAGTCTGAGCACTTTGTCGCGCATAAGGGTCGA
Organism: Acidisphaera sp.; assembly: GCA_035272265.1. GTDB lineage: Bacteria > Pseudomonadota > Alphaproteobacteria > Acetobacterales > Acetobacteraceae > Acidisphaera. The sequence goes on from DATEQV010000092.1 coordinate 776, forward strand.
AACACGCCCTGCTGTGTTGCAGAATTAGCGTCACTCGTGCGGATTTTCGCTGCAGCAAAGACCCTGATTTTCCTCGGTTCCGTGTTGCACAATTACCGTCAGCGCGACAGGGTACGGGCGGCGTGGCGGGCATCAACGGCGTCAGTCCGGGTGGCTCCGGCACCGCCGGCAGCGCGGGCGGCGCGGCGACCGCAACGATCCCACCCTCGCGCGATCGTATCGGGTCGGCCACCGCGGACGGCGGTTGGGGCGGGATCGGCGGCAACGGCGCGGACGCGGCGTCGAGCGGCGGCGTGTCCACCGGTGCAGGCGGCAATGCGGGTGCCGGCGGCGCCGGCGGCGATGCAGGCGCGACGGTGCAGCCGAACGTCGATCGGCGGCGCTTCCGTCTGCCGTTGCAGCCGCCGGCTTGAGACCCGAAGCCAGCGCCTCCCCGGCTCGCAGCCAAGAACTGCGGCCATGGCTCGATCCTGTGACCGGCTTGATCTCTTGCAGGACCCGCGTGTGCGACGCGCCGAACTGGGTGAGATCGTCAACCGAGGCGAGCGACTGGCGGTAGCCGCCGAATGGCCGCGCCGCCTCGACATGCGTGCCGGCCTTCTACAGTGCGACCACGCCGACTCGCAGGCGAGGAGGGATCGGGCGGGCGAGGTATGGTCGACGACAACGTTAGCACCGCCCTTCAGCGCGCCCGAAACGGACGCGACGCCTTAGCCCGCGCCAGTGCGGGGGGGACACAGTGGTCGCACCTCCTGGCGGATTGGGCATGGCAATGCGAACTTGTTGTGGAGGATGCGATAGATGCCGGCCCGGCCTATGCCAAGTCGTCGCGCAATGGCGGCCTCGCCGAGGATGTCTTTGTGCCGGAGCTCGTGGATGACCGCTGGATCGCACCAGGATTGCGATCGATTACGCTTTCTGGGTCGCCCACCGTGACGTCGACCACGAGCGGGGTTCGCGGTTCACTGCACGGCTGCGCGGCATTCGCTCGGGCCGCGGACGGGCCACTGTGGCCTTTCCCGCCTGGGCGTCTCAGAATAGCTTGGATCGACCGCAGTACTGCGGCGCGCCATCGGCGGGCGCGCGCACGAGAGGTCCCTTATGGCCGAGCGCACCGACATCGTCGATATCGACAAAGATCCGTTGGGCGAACGGGCACGTCGCCGGCGTACCCTACTGCGCGTTGGCCTGCCGCTCGGCGGCGTCGGCCTCATCATCGGCTTCCTCTTCGGCATCGCGCTGTACACCGACGAGGCCAACCGCGACGGCGTGCTGGTCCTGTCGAACTCGCTGCTGGAAGGGTTGCAGGAGCGCATCGCACTCAAGGTCTCAGCCCATCTCGTCCCATCTGAGCGCGCGACGCTGCTCGCACAAAGCCTGATCGGCCGCGGCGGCGCCACGAACCGCGCGGACGAAGCGCGGGCCTTCGCCACTGCCGTGCTGCGGCACACTCCGCAGGTGGAGAACATGCTGTTCGCTGACGGCGCGGGAAACTTCCAGCTCGTCACTCGCACCAGCGCCGATGTACCCGGAGGGACCGCAACGAAACTGATCCGCATGGGCCCCGAGGGGCGCAGCGTGGAATGGGTCATCCGGGACCGCGCGGGTGCGGTTCTGACGCGCCGCGCCGATCGCGCCGACACTTATGACGCTCGCACGCGCAGCTGGTTCTCCGGTGCACGCGCTGCGGGCGACGTGTTCTGGACCCGCGTCTACGTCTTCGTCACTGGGCACGTGCCTGGTGTAACGGCCGCGGTGCGCGGACCGAACGACGATCCGGACGTGATTGGCGTCGACATCAAGCTCGATGAGCTTTCGAACTTCCTCGGCAGCTTGTCGATAGCGCGCACCGGCCGCGCCTACATCGTCAGCCCCGCGGGCGAGATGATAGCCGGGCCCGACCCTGCCCGCATCATGCGCCTGGGTGACAGCGGCCTGGAACCTGTGAGGATCGACGACATGGGCGATGCCGACCTCGCCGCGGCGTGGGACCATTTCCGCATCCAGGGATCCGGTTCGCGTGTCATCGAGGCCGGCGGCCGGCGCCTCATTTCAATTGCGACACCGCTCGCCGGCGCGATCGGCGGGTGGCTGCTGATGATCACCGTGCCGGAGGCTGAGTTCAGCGGCTTCGTGGCGGTCAATTCACGCCATGGCGCCGAGCTGTCGCTGGTCGTGATCCTGCTCGCAGTCGGTATTGCGGTGTTGCTGGTTCGCCAGGGCCTTCGCGCCGATCGCGCCGACCGGGCGGTGGCCGAACGCGCGGCGGCACTCGCACGACAAAGCGCAGCTTTCGCACGCCTGGCACAGGAGGCGGGGAAATTCGACGAGGCAGGACGGCCGCCTCCGGCCCTGACCGAGACGCTGGCTGAAGCAACCGGCGCCCGTCGGGTGGGTCTGTGGCGCCTGACGGGCCAGGGCCGCGTCGTACGGTGCGAGGACAGCTTCGAGCCCGCAACCGGCGCCCACACGATGGGGCTGGAGATCACAACACAGGAAGTACCGCTGCTTGCGGCCGCACTCG
>DATEQV010000093.1:0-3681 GCA_035272265.1 Acidisphaera sp.
GTACAGTGCGGTGGCGATGATGAGGTCGAAGCCGTGATCCGCGTGGCCGCGTCGCGCAAGCTCAGCCTCCACCTCCTGCGCAGTCGCCATCGCTGCCTGCGATTTGCCGGCGCGCAACTCGGCGGCGGCGAGATTGAAGCCTGCATCGGCAATTGCGCCCGCATCATCGCGCGCACGTGCGCGTGTCAGGGCGGCGCGGTACTGCGTCGCCGCCTCGTCAGGCCGTTCCAGGTCATAGGCGCTCGCGCCCGCGCGGACGAGGCGCGCGAGCGTCTCGTCCTGCGGCGGTCCTTGCGGGCGCGACGCGCATCCAACGAGGTGCGCAACGGCGCACGCCATGAGCAGCGATACAAACGCGCGCGTCACGGCCGCACTTCCGACGGCGGCAGGCGCCGCTGCTCGGGCGCTGCGGCGCCGGACAGGGGCCATGTGTGGCGGAGCTGGAAGAGCAGCTTCTCCAGCTCGCTCATGCTCTGTTGCGCCTGAGTCAGCAATGCGGGCAGGTCGGCGGTGCCGCCCGAGACGTTGCGGGCGATGCCGGGCAGCATCGACGTGACCTTGGCGAGGTCGTGCGACGCGGCCTGGACCGAAGCGAGCGCGTCGTCCAGACGATGCAGCAGCGCGGGCACGCCCTGCGAGCCGTTCGTGGTGGCGACGCGCAGCTCGGCGACAGCGCTTTCGGCCTGGTCCGCGGCATCGTTGAGCGTTTTGAGAAGGTGCCTTATCTCACTGGTGATCTCCTCGTTCTTCACCAGACGGCCGACGTCGCCATGGCCCTGCGAGATCGACTCGGTCGTGTCGGCGAGCGCGTGCATCGCGCGGCCGGCGTCGTCGATGATCGGGAGCACCTTGCGCTTCACCTCGTCGAGCAGCGCGCTGACGGTTTCGCTCGGATCGCGTTCTGACGTCGCTTCAATCACCGCGAAGTGCCAGTCGATCGGCGCGCCGGTGCCGCGAATGATGTCGAGATAGGCGGCACCCGCGATGCCGAACTGCTTCCTGATGATGGCGACGCTGTCACGGCGGATGAACGCGGTTGCCGACTCTTCGAGCTCGGCATCGGCATACATGCGCTGGCTCGGCTCGATCACGACACGGCGTATCGTGCCCACGCGGGTGCCCAGCACCACGACATCCGCGCCGGCCGAGAGGCCCTGACTACCTCCAGCCGGCAACAGCACGCGCAGCTCGGCGACGGGGCGGAACCAGTCGCCGACCACACGCGCCTCCAGCACCGCGGCGACGAACAGGCCGAGGGAGAGCACGACCAGCAGTCCGACCCATTCGTCGGTGTGGCGCAGCACCTTCACGGCCGGCGCCCGCCGGACAGTCTGATCAGCCCATAATCGGTGATGTGCAGCCGCTGCGTCGGCATCGCGGCACGCGTACGCAGGGCAGGCCCGGCGGCCGCGAGCCACATCACCGCGGCACCGCGCCTGCGCGCGTCGGTTCCGGCGGAGAGCAAGCCCGAGAGGAAATCGTCGTCCTGCGCCGCAGGCGGAAGTTCCAAGATCAACAGGCGCGGCTCGCCGAGGAAGGCGCGCACGGCGGCGGCGCGCAGCAGGTCGGCCTCCGACAAAAGCCAAGCGGGCCCCGTCGGCAGGCCCGGCAGGCCGAAGTTAACCGCGAGGGCGGCAGCCTGATCGCGCAACGCGGGCTCCGGGGTGCGTGTATGGTGCAGACGGGCGAGGAGCACGCGAGAGGCGACGTCCGGCGTGTCGGCGCGCAGGCGCTGATGGAACAACCGGCCGATATGGCCGCGCAGCGCGTCCGCATGGTCGTCCGGCACCGCGCGCCAGTCGCGCCCGAGGAAGCGCACGCTGCCGGCCGAAAGCGATACGAGTCCCGCGCAGAGGTTGGCGAAGGCGGCGCCGCGCCGGGCGCCCGGTGTCTCGATCACCGCGAAGTCGCCGGGCGAGAGCACCAGATCTACTGGCCCCCGCGGCAGCAACGGGCCCTCGCCGACAGCACAGGCGAGGGCGAGCACCGACCCGGCGCTTATGGCGGCGCACTCACAGCGTAGCGCTCAGCGCGATCGTGACCATGAGGATGGAGGTCACGCCCCGGGTGAACGCGCGTGGCAGCAGGCGCGCCGGTCCCTCGTGGCCCCGCGGGCCGAGAGCGGTGGCGCAGCAGGTCAGGCCGACCAGCGATCCAATCAGAAGAAGCTTCGCGGGAACGACAGCGAGGTCGGCCGGCGACATCGTGCGCAGGACGTTCCCGAAAAAGCCAAAGACCGAGGCGTGCGCGACACCGGTCGCGGTTCCCGTCGTGTAACCGCTGAGCAGAGCCAGCAGAAGGAAGACCGTGCCGAGCGTGAAGGCGGCCACGGCGAAGGCCAGCACTCTGGGCAGCACGAGGAACTGGAATGGATCGATCCCCTCGGCCTGCAGGATGGCGACCTCGTCTTCGGCGAGGAGTCCGCCGAGTTCGGCGACCGTCGCGGTGCCGTTGCGGCCGAGCAGGATGATGCCGACTAGAAGTGGAGCGATTTCGCGGAACAGAACCGTGACCAGGATGCGCCCGGCGGCGGCTTCCTCGGCGGCAGTGCGCAGCCAGTACAGCGCTTCGAAGACGAGGCCAAGGCCGGCGATCACCGCGGCCACCGCGACCGTTCCAAGTGCGCCAGCGACGATGCGCGTAAGCGCGCCTCGGAAGGCACTGCGCACCGTCCGCCGCCACGTCGACGGTCGCACGCTTTCCGTAACGACGCCCCAGAACAGGGCGGCTGCCCGCAGCGGGAACGCGATGCGCCGCCGTGTCGCGGCGCCGATCACGGCAAGAATGCGCAACGCGACGTTCATGCATACCCGCTTGGGCTCATGCCCGACCTGCCAAAAGGTAGCAGCCCACATCGCCGACGCCGGGCCGATGGAAGAGGCCGCGCTGGCGGAACACGAAGTGCTGACGCAGGCGCCGGTAGGCCTGCTCGCTGGCCTGGATGGATCCGGCAGGGGCGGAATCCGCCAGCGCTTGCGCGCTCCGCAGCGCGGCGCCCCACAAGTTCACATGCGCCTGGCCGTCACCTCCCACGAGGCGCGTCGCCTGCACGAGGTCGACATCGAGGCCAAGTCCGAAAATTGGCGTCTCGTCCTCGTTCGCAAACAGCGCGAGGCAGCGTTCGCGCAGGGTGATCGCGGCGTCGGCCAAACGCAATGCGGCGTCGGTGAGAGCGGCCTCAGACGAGTCGCTAAGCCCCGCCGCGGCGACGACGGTGCCGCCGAGCATTCTTGCGTACGGCAGGCCGTGCGCGGCGGCCGCTTTCTCGACAGCGCGGGCGACGCATGAGACGGCGCACTCCGCGTCCTGGTCCGCCATCGCATCGCGCCGCGCGAGCAGACTGTCGGGCAGGCGCAGCACGAGGGCGGCCGCACGCGCCCGCCCCGCCGGTTCCTCCGTGCCATCGGGGACGAGAACTACCGGAGCGAGCGCCCGCGAGTCCGCGGCCGGTTCGGCGTGCGTCGCCGAGAGCTGCGATGCGGCGGCGCTGGTGGACGCCGTGGATGGTGCACCCAGCGCGACCAGCGCTGCGCAGGCACGCGCCAGATCGCGATGCGTGGAGTCGGCATGTGCGTCCTCGAGCATCACCGCGCCGCGCGTTCGACCGTTACGCGCGATCGGCACGGCGAGGAACCGCGAGACACCGGAGGGCGCCATTAGCCACTCGTAGAGCGGTGCGGT
>DATEQV010000094.1:0-3065 GCA_035272265.1 Acidisphaera sp.
GTGTAGGTGGCGCCGGCCGGGACGTGATAGCCTTCGGTAAAGAGCTTGAAGTGATGGATCAGCGCTTCCATCGAGCGCTTCATCTCGCCGCGCGTGGGCGGGGTGATCTTGTGATCCAGCGCCTTGACCGGGCCCGGCTTCATCTTCGCCAGGCACTGCTGGATGATCTTCACGCACTGGCGCATCTCCTCGATGCGCAGCAGGTAGCGGTCGTAGCAGTCGCCGTTGCGCCCGACCGGGATGTCGAAATCCACCTCGGCGTATTTGTCGTAGGGCTGCGCGCGCCGCAGGTCCCACGGCACGCCGGACGCGCGCAGGTTCGGCCCGCTGAAGCCCCAGGCCAGCGCGTCCTGCGCGTTGATGATGCCGATATCGACCGTGCGCTGCTTCCAGATGCGGTTCTCGGTCAGCAGCGTCTCGAGTTCGTCGACGAAGCGCGGGAAGGTTTCCGCCCATGCGGCGATGCGGTCCGTCAGGCCCGCCGGCAGGTCACGCGACACGCCGCCCGGCCGATAGTAGTTCGCGTGCAGGCGCGCGCCGGACGCCTGCTCGTAGAACTCCATCAGCTTCTCGCGCTCCTCGAACCCCCACAAGCTTGGCGTCACCGCGCCGACGTCGAGCGCGTAGGACGTGACGTTCAGCAGGTGGTTCAGCACGCGGGTGATCTCGGCGAACAGCGTGCGGATCCACTGCGCGCGCTCCGGCACCTCGACGCCGAGCAGGCGCTCCACCGCGAGCACGAAGCTGTGCTCCTGGCACATCGGCGAGACGTAATCCAGCCGGTCCATGTACGGCACGTTCTGCACGTACGTGCGGTACTCCATCAGCTTCTCGGTGCCGCGATGCAGCAGGCCGACATGCGGATCGGCGCGCTCCACCACCTCGCCGTCCAGTTCCAGCACGAGGCGCAGCACGCCGTGCGCGGCGGGATGCTGCGGGCCGAAATTGATCGCGTGGCTGTCGATCTCGACCGTCTTGCGGCCGGGCGTTTGCTGCTCGACGCCTTCGGGGCGGATGCGCTGGTCCGACAGCGGCTTGCGGCTGTCGTCGTGCGCGAGCCCTTGGGCGACCCCTGGGGCGACGTCCGGGATGACGGTGTCTGCCATGTCCTCAGCCCTTCGCGTCAGCCGGCCGGGCGGGCGGCGCGCCTTCGGCGGCGCGCGCGAGGTGCACCTTCTCGTCGCCCGGCAGCGTGGTCATGCCTTCCCACGGCGAGAGGAAGTCGAACGTCCGCCAGTCCTGCGTCATCTTGACCGGTTCGTAGATGACTTCCTTGCGGTCCTCGTCGTAGCGGCACTCGACATAGCCGGTCAGCGGGAAGTCCTTGCGCATCGGATGGCCGGAGAAGCCGTAGTCGGTCAGGATGCGGCGCAGGTCGGGCTGGCCGGAAAACACGATCCCGAACAGGTCCCACGCCTCGCGCTCCCACCACGTGGCGGCGGGCCAGATCTCGTGCACCGATGCGACCGGGGTGCGCTCGTCGGTCTGCACCACGACGCGCAGGCGGTGGTTCAGCGACACCGACAGCAGGTTGTAGACGACGTCGAAACGCTGCGCCCGCTCGGGCCAGTCGACGCCGCAGAGGTCCATCATCTGCTCGAAGGCGGTGCGCGGATCGTCGCGCAACGCGAGCATCGCCTGCGGCACCGCGTCGCGCTCCATCTCCGCGATCAGCTCGCCCCGCTCGATCCGCGCCGAGGTGATGCCGGGCATGCCGGTGACGACGTCGCGCAGCGCCTCCAGGCCGGCGGGTGCGCCGTGGGGTGCGCCAGCGGGTGCAACGGTGTCAGACACGCAGGATCGTCCCCGTGCGGCGGATTTTCTTCTGCAACTGCATGATGCCGTAGACCAGCGCCTCGGCGCTCGGCGGGCAGCCGGGCACGTAGACGTCGACCGGGACGATGCGGTCGCAGCCGCGCACCACCGAATAGCTGAAGTGGTAGTAGCCGCCGCCGTTCGCACAGCTGCCCATGCTGATGACCCAGCGCGGCTCGGCCATCTGGTCGTACACCTTGCGCAACGCCGGGGCCATCTTGTTGGTCAGCGTGCCGGCGACGATCATGACGTCGCTCTGCCGCGGCGAGGCGCGCGGGATGACGCCCATGCGGTCGAGGTCGTAGCGCGGCATGTAGGCGTGGATCATCTCGATCGCGCAGCACGCCAAGCCGAACGTCATCGGCCACAGGCTGCCGGTGCGTGCCCAGTTGACCGCCTTGTCGAGGTTGGCGACGAGGAAGCCCTTGTTCTCGATCTCGCCGGTGATGCCGCGGACCACGGCGTCTTGATCCGGGCCGGGCGGGAGAGCGTCGCGGTTCCATGCGATGCCGCCGGCGTCGCCGCCGTGCCGTGTCGTGGCTGCGCTCATGCTGCGAACTCCGGTGCGGGCGCTATTCCCATTCGAGCGCGCCCTTGCACCACTCATAGATGAAACCGACGGTCAGCACCGCAAGGAACCCCATCATGGAGAGGAATCCGAACACGCCGATATGTGACAGGCTGACCGCCCAGGGGAACAGGAAGGCGACCTCGAGGTCGAAGATGATGAACAGGATGGCGACGAGGTAGAACCGTACGTCGAAGCGCCGCCGCGCGTCGTCGAACGGCTCGAAGCCGCATTCGTAGGGCGACAGCTTTTCGGGATAGGGCCGGTTGGGCGCCAGCAGCATCGAGCCGCCGATCATGGCGCCGGCGACCCCGGCGGCGATCACGATGAAGACGAGGATCGGCCAGTAGTGTGCGAGCATGAGCCCTCTCGACCGCAAGCGAACGCGACGGCGCGACGGCCCGCCATAACCGGCGGTCTCGCCGCGCTGCACAATCCGGCCGGACCATACAAGCCGGAGCGTCCGGCGCAAGGTCGGCCCGGAGAGAAAGGCTAAGCTGTGACCAGTTTTGCGCGCGGCGATGAAACCGGGGCGACGGTGCGATGGCGCGAGTGACGGGGCTCGAACCCGCGACCTCCGGCGTGACAGGCCGGCGCTCTAACCAACTGAGCTACACCCGCGTGAGGCCGCCGCGTGTAGGACCTCGGCCGGGAGGGGTCAAGCCGTGCGGGCGAGCGTCAC
>DATEQV010000095.1:0-2517 GCA_035272265.1 Acidisphaera sp.
GAGCGGTAGTCGGGATGCAGGTCGCACACCACACGCTCCGGCGTCACGTTGAGGATCGCCAGCAGATGCGCGGTGGTTTCGCGATGGAATTTCACCGTCTCGGCGGTGTCGAGGTCGCCGATATGCTGCGAGACGAATGCCTCCCGGCGGCGGGTAACCGTCACCGTGGATTTCAAATGCCCCCCGAGCGCCAGCACGTCGGGACCATCCGCCGGCAATTGGATAGGGTCCGGCACGAAGCCGCGCGCCCGGCGCAGCAAAGCAGGGGCGCCGGCGACGATCTGCGCCACGCTATCGTCGGCACGGACCACGATCGGCCGGTCATGTCTGACGATCAGGTCGGCGATGCCGACCAGGCGGCGCTCAGCCTCGGCATCGCCGACCACCAGCGGCTCGCCGTTCGGGTTGGCGGAGGTCGCGACCAGCACGGCGGAATTGGGCGCCGACGGGTCATGTCCCGCGCCCGCGAGCGCGTTGAACAGCAGATGGTGCGGCGGGGCGTAGGCGAGCATGACGCCGACGCAGGCCAGACCGGGCGACACCGACGGGGCGAGCACGCCCGGCACTGCCTGCATCAGCACGATCGGGCGGGACGTGCCGGCTGCCAGCGCGACCTCAGCCTCCGTCGCCCGCGTGATCGCGGCAACCGATGCGGCGTTGGCGAGCATCACGGCGAACGGCTTGGCCTCACGCGACTTCCGCCGGCGCAGTTCGGCCACCACCGGCTCGTTGCGCGCGTTGCACAGCAGATGAAAGCCGCCAATGCCCTTCAATGCGACGATCCGCCCGGCCAGCAGCGCCGCGGCAATCGTCGCGATGGAGTGGCTGAGGCGCGGTCCGCAGGACGGGCAGGCGATCGGTTCGGCGTGGAAGCGCCGGTTCAGCGGATCGGCATAGTCGGCGGCACAGGCGGCACACATCGCGAAACCGGCCATGGCGGTCTGCGCCCGGTCGTAGGGCAGGCGGCGCGTGATGGTGTAGCGCGGGCCGCACTGGGTGCAATTGACGAAGGGATAGAGAAAAAACCGGCTGGCGGGATCGAACAGGTCCGCCAGGCAGGTCGGGCAGGTCGCGGCCCGGCCGCCGGTGCTCGCACGGATGGCGAAACCGGCACCGCCGGCCAGGGCCAGCTTCTCGATCGTCAGCGCGTCGATCCGGGCCAGCGGCGGAGCTTCCGCCGACAGCCGGGCGATGAAGTCGGCGATCCGGCTGCCCTCGACCTCGATCGTCACGCCGTCGGCACCGTTGCGCACAAAGCCGGCGAGACCGGTCTCTGCAGCGAGCCGATGCACGAATGGTCGCATGCCGACGCCCTGGACCGCCCCGCTCAGCCGGACACGCACGCGCTCGGTCGTGCCGAGGCTCGCGCCGGACGGGGGCGCCATCCACGCCATCAGGCCGGCAGCGGTCGCGCCGCCGCGGCCCGCGCCTCGATCCAGGCATATAAGGCGGCGAGGCCTTCCCCGGTCCGCGCCGAAACCGTCAGGATCTGCAGCCGCGGGTTGACTCGCAGCGCCGCCGCCATGCAGGCAGCGACGTCGAAATCGAGATGCGGCAACAGATCGGACTTGTTCAGCAGCATGAGGTCGGCGGCGGCGAATATATCCGGATATTTCAATGGCTTGTCCTCGCCCTCGGTGACCGACAGCACCCCCACCTTGTGCGCCTCGCCCAGGTCGAATGCGGACGGGCAGACAAGATTTCCGACATTCTCGATGAACAGTAGGCCGTTCGGCTCGCTCGGCAGGTCGTCGAGCGCGTGGCCGACCATGTGCGCATCGAGATGGCAGCCTCTGCCAGTATTCACCTGCACCGCCTTCACGCCGGTGGCGCGGATGCGTTCGGCATCGTTGGAGGTCTGCTGGTCGCCCTCGATCACGGCGATCGGCAGGCGGTCCTTGAGTTCCGTGATGGCACGGCAAAGCAGCGTCGTCTTGCCCGAGCCCGGGCTGGAGACAAAATTCAGCGCGAACGTGCCGGTGCGAGCGAACCGCATCCGGTTTTCGCGCGCGTAGCCGTCGTTCTTGGAGAGGATGTCGCGCTCGATGCGGACGATCCGGTCCTGGCTCAGACCCGCCACGTGGACACCGCCAAGCCCGCTGCCGGCGTCCACCAGGCCTTGGGTCTGTCGGAGACCGCCGTCAACGTGATGGTGGTGATCATGATCATGGTCGTGATGATGGCCATGGGAATGATCATGATGACCGTCTGTCACCGAGTTGCCCTCGGCCATCTGATTCCCGCAGCCGCAGACCGTACACATCACTCCACCTCACACTTCGTGGATACCGAGTTCATCGTCCGTTCTCATTTGCACACATGGTTCTCCGAAATCCGCGCAAAGCACCGCATACCGTGCACATCACTCGACCGCCAACTCTGCCAGGCGCAGTTCGTCGCCGGCGGTCATCCGCACCTCGATGTTCCCGCAAATCGGGCAGGCCGCGAACCGGTCTTCGAGCGGGACGATCTGGCGGCAACCACAACACATTCCCTCCCCCGGAATCGTCTCGATCA
>DATEQV010000096.1:0-12334 GCA_035272265.1 Acidisphaera sp.
TAGGCGGTGCCGCCGCGCGCCGACGGGCCGGCCATCGCCAGCGCGACCGTCTCGGCATGCGGGCGGCCGCCGGGGGCGGTCGCGCCGCGGCCGACCACACGGCCTGCCGCAGAGACGATCACGCACCCGACCGCCGGGTTCGGCCAGGCACTGCCGAGCGCGCGACGGGCCAAGCCCAGCGCCGCGCGCATATGCGCCACATCATCCATCACGCGGTGATGTGGTCTCGCCCATGGACCCGAGAAAGGCCTCGAAATCCTTCGCCTCCCGGAAGTTCCGGTAGACGCTGGCGAAGCGGACATAGGCGACCTGGTCCAGCTCCTTGAGCGTCTCCATCACCAGCTCGCCGATCTGCTTGCTGGGGATTTCGGTCTCGCCGGAGCTCTCGAGCTGGCGAACGATGCCGTTGACGATGCGCTCGATGCGGTCGTCGTCGATCGGCCGCTTGCGCAGCGCCACGCGGATCGAGCGCGCGAGCTTGTCGCGGTCGAAGGCGACGCGGCGGCCGTCGCTCTTCACCACCGTCAGCTCGCGCAGCTGGGTGCGCTCGATCGTGGTGAAGCGCTGGCCGCAGTTCTGGCAGAATCGGCGGCGCCGGATCGCAACGCCGTCCTCGGTCGGCCGGCTGTCCTTGACCTGCGTGTCCTCGTGTCCGCAGAACGGACAGCGCACAGGCTAAAGGCCCGTGTAGATCGGAAACCGTGCGCACAGCGCCTTCACGCGCGCGCCGACCGCCTTCTCGACCGTCTCGTTGCTGCCGTCGTTGGACTTGGCGAGACCGTCGAGCACTTCGCCGATCATCTGCCCGACCTCGCGGAACTCCGCCGTGCCGAAACCTCGCGTCGTGGCAGCAGGCGAGCCGACGCGGATGCCCGACGTGATCGCCGGCTTTTCCGGGTCGAACGGGATCGCGTTCTTGTTGGCCGTCATGTGCGCGCGCTCGAGGCTCGCTTCGGCCGCCTTGCCGGTAACGCGCTTCGGTCGAAGATCGACCAGCGAAAGGTGCGTGTCCGTGCCGCCGGTGACGATGTCGAGCCCCTGCTCGATCAGCGTCTCGGCGAGCATCCGCGAGTTGTCCACCACGGCGCGCGCATAGGCGCGGAATTCGGGGCGCAGCGCCTCGCCGAAGGCGACCGCCTTGCCGGCAATGACGTGCATCAGCGGGCCGCCTTGCAGGCCGGGGAACACCGCGCTGTTGATCTTCTTCCCCAGCTCCGCGTCGTTCGACAGGATCATGCCGCCGCGCGGGCCGCGCAGCGTCTTGTGCGTGGTGGTGGTGACGACATGCGCGTGCGGCAGCGGGCTGGGATGCACGCCGCCCGCAACCAAGCCGGCGAAATGCGCCATGTCCACCATGAAGACCGCACCGACGGCATCGGCGACGCGGCGGATGCGGGCGAAGTCGATCACGCGCGGATAGGCGCTGCCCCCCGCGATAATCATCTTCGGCCGCTCGGCTTCGGCCAGGCGCTCCAGCTCCTCGTAGTCGAGCAGCCCGTCCTCGCGGCGCACGCCGTACTGCACGGCATGGAACCACTTGCCGGACAGGTTCGGCGCGGCGCCGTGCGTCAGATGGCCACCGGCCGCGAGGCTCATGCCGAGGACGGTGTCGCCCGGCTTGACCGTCGCCAGCATCACCGCCTGGTTGGCCTGTGCACCGGAATGGGGCTGCACGTTGGCGAAGGCGCAGTCGAACAGCTCGCGGGCGCGATCGATGGCAAGCTGTTCGGCGACGTCGACGTACACGCAACCGCCGTAGTAGCGGCGGCCGGGATAGCCCTCGGCGTATTTATTGGTCAGCACGCTGCCCTGCGCCTCGAGCACCGCGCGGGAGACGATGTTCTCGCTCGCGATCAGCTCGATGCCGTCCTGCTGGCGGCGCAGCTCGTCGCGTAGCGCCGTGTGCAGCTCCGGGTCGGTCTCCGCGAGCGGCGCGTCGAAGAAACGGGGAAGATGGGGCGTCTGCTGATCCATCGGGGTGCTCTGACAGGGTGCTCGGTGTCTAGCATCTGTCCCCTGCCCGGCAAGTCCGCCAGCCCCGGCGTGCCGGGTGGGGCTCGGCCGCCGTCAGCGGGTCGGCGGGTCCGGCCGATCGTCGGCGCGCTGCCGCTCGACCGAGTGTTGGACGAAGCGGGCGTAGTCGTAGACCGTCGGATCCTTGGCTTCCCAGCAGTAATAGCCGCGGCAGTCCTTCGGCCTGGCTTCGTACACGTTGCAGCGATGGTCCTCGCCGAGGAACTGGCAGGTTTCGTAGCCTGGCTTGATCAGCTTCTCGCCCTTGCGGGTGACTTTCAGGATGTGGCGCTTCTCGAACTGCCGGACGGTCAGGCCAAGATGCTTGGCCAGCCGTCGAATGTCGGTCTGAGAGACGGCTACATAGCCGGCCATTTTGCAGCAAAAACCGGGACAGGCCTGGCAGGAGAGAGCGTCGGGCATCGTCGCAGTCTAGGCGATTCGCGCCTGCCCGGCGCTAGCGCGGGGTTGGCACCGGGACCGGGCGGTAAGAAAATCGTGCGACCGACCGCCCCGAAGGACCTGGCATGGATTACGGCACCTTTCCGACCACACGGATGCGGCGCAACCGGCGCGATGCCTGGACGCGCAGGCTCGTCGCCGAGACCGCGCTGACCGTCGGCGACCTGATCTGGCCAGTCTTCGTGGCCGAGGGCCGCGGTCTGCGCGAACCGGTGGCCTCGATGCCGGGCGTGGTGCGGGTTTCGCTCGACGAGCTGGTGGCGCATGTCGAGCCGGCGGCGGCGCTCGGCATCCCGGCGGTCGCGCTGTTCCCCGCCACCCCGCCGGAGCTCAAGGACGCCGAGGGCACCGAGAGCGGCAATCCGGACAACCTGATGTGCCGCGCCGCCCGGCTGCTGAAGAAGCAACTGCCGGACGTCGGGCTGATCGGCGATGTGGCGCTGGATCCGTATACCGACCACGGCCATGACGGCGTGATCCGCGACGGGTACGTCGCCAACGACGACACGCTGGCCGTGCTGACGAAACAAGCGGTCAATCAGGCCCAGGCCGGGATCGACGTGATCGCGCCGTCCGACATGATGGACGGGCGGGTGGCCGCGATCCGCGCGGCGCTGGACGCCGAGGGCCTGATCCACACGCGGATCATGAGCTACGCCGCCAAATACGCGAGCGCCTTCTACGGGCCGTTCCGCGATGCGCTTGGCTCGAACGCGGCGCTGAAGGGCGACAAGAAGACCTATCAGATGGACCCGGCCAACACCGACGAGGCGCTGCGCGAGGTGGCGATGGACCTCGCCGAGGGCGCGGACATGGTGATGGTCAAGCCGGGAATGCCCTACCTGGACATCGTCCGGCGCGTTCACGAGCGGTTCGGAGTCCCGACCTTCGCGTACCAGGTGTCGGGCGAATACGCGATGATCGCGGGCGCGGCGGAGCGGGGCTGGATCGACGGCGAGCGCGCGATGATGGAGAGCCTGATCGGCTTCAAGCGCGCGGGCGCGGCCGGCGTGCTGACCTATTTCGCGCCCGCGGCGGCACGGCTGCTGAAAGGCTGAAGCACGACCGGGGCTGACCGGGTCGCGCCCGCCTCATCGGGCCGCCAGGAGCATTTCCGGATGCCCTGACATGATCGACTCGAGGGCCTGCAGGCGCCCGGCCGTATCGGCCTCCTCGCAGACCATAAAGCCGCGCACCCCCATCGATGCGATCCGATGATCCTTGCCGCCGGTCCTTTCGCTGAAGTCCACCGCGGCATCGGCTGAAAAGCCGATCTCGATCACCCTCGCCTTAGCCGAGCGCACCTGCGTTCGGCCCGCGGCGGGCTCGATCCGCAGCGTCAGCCACCGATCCTCCTCGGACCCAAGCGGGAGGGTTCGGCTGTCCCCGCCGCTCGCCTCGATCGCCACGCGGCTGGGCCTGCCTTGCACGCCGCGCACCGCGACATAAACGATCAGCGCATCGTCGCTCGGCGCCGCGAAGGCGAGTTTCGCGAGCCCCGGCTTCGTCCAGCATCCCCACGGCTCCGGCCACCACCAGGCGTCGCCCTGGCGATAGATTTCGCCCGGCTCCAGGGTGGGCGTGATCTCGGTGTCCAGGATCTCCGTCAGCCCGTAGTAGCGGCCGAGCTTCGCCGGAAATGCCCAAAGTCCGCGAACCGCCACTGCCCCCGCGCGGCCCGGCGCCTTCTTCGTCGACCACACCTGCATCAGGCCGAGCATCTGCTCGCCGATGGCAGCCCAGGATCGCGGCCGGAAGCGCGCGGCGATTTCCTTCTCGCGCGAGCGGCGGTACCGTTCGTCGAACATCAGGCGCTCGAGCACCTCGACCAGTTCCTTCTCGGAACCCGGGTCGAAATACTCGCCGAACGGGCCGCCTGCCTCCGGCAGACTCGAACTGTTCGCCAGCGCGGGCACCTTGCCGTAGCAAAGCGATTCGGTGACCGGCAGCCCCCAACCTTCGTAGGAGCTGGGATACAGCGTGAAAAGGCAGTTGCCGTAGAGCTGTTTCAGATCCGGATCGGCGATGCGCGACAGCATCACCACGTTGCGCTGCAGCAGCTTGCTGGCGGCGAGCTTGGCATAGATCGCATCGTTCAGCCAACCGCGGCTGCCGACGCAGACCAGCTTCGGAACGCGCTCCTGACCGTGCTTCTTGAGCAGCGTAAGCCAGGCTGAAAATGCCAGCAGGTGGTTCTTGCGGCTCTCTATCGTGGAGACGAAGAGCACATACTTGCCCGGCTCGATCCCGTGGCGCGCGAACAAGCCGCTGTCCTCAACGGCGGCGGCCCGCGCGTCACGGCCGGCTGCAGCGACGCGGTAATCGGCATCCAGCGTCACGACCGCGGGCGGATCGATTTCGTGGCCGAGATAGCGGGCGACCTTGACGACGTCGGCCGCGGTCGCGTTCGAGTTCACCATGATGTGGTCGGCATGCTGGAACGCGCTCAGCAGCCAGTTGATGAAGTCGCGCGTCAGCGCTTCGATGCAGTGTTCCGGCGTGATCACCGGGATGCAATCGTGCACGAACGGCACGTATCGGATGCCGTACTTGGCTTTCGCCGCACGCACGTTGAGGAAGTAGTTCCGCAGCCACCACGACGTGCCGAGATTGACGAGGAAGGCCCCTTTGCGGAACTCCAGTGTCGGCCGCTGCGACAGGTGTGCGCCGAGCTTGTACAGCGCGTGCGTCCAGGCCGGCTCCTCCCGGTCGCCTCCGCGCAGCGCCAGGCCGCACAGCGAGCGGAAGAACGCGGTCGGCAGTTCGACCCACGAATCCTGCTGCTGCGTGAAGCAGGCGATCGACAGCGTGCAGTCGGCCGGGGGGTTGTCGAGAAGGCTGTCGACGATCTCGATCTGCACCCGCTGGATGCCGGTGGGCAGGCGAGCTTCGTGGAAGTAGTGTACGAGGTCGCTGAGGTCGAAGACGAGTTGCCGCGTGACGGCCTCCCGCTCCTGCGCGTCGGCCGCGGTCCGCTTCGGCTCCGCCGGCTCAGGGCTTCGACCGCCCGCATCGGAGCGGAGCGAGACGATCGTGTCGACGGCAGGACCATCCGGCGGCGAGAACCAGAATTCGCCCTCCTTGAGCATGTCGATCGTCACGCGAGCGGTACCGGTATCACCGAACGCCCGGATCGGAATGCGGACGGACAGGTTCGACCATTCGCCCGGGGCGATGGCGCCGTCATGCGCCACCATGCGGTCCTCGAACACCGACGCGGCGGCGCCGCCGTCCTGGTAGATACGCACGCCGACGCTGAAGGCTCCCGCCACGCCCGGAGCGAGGGTGATCGGCGCGCTGTGCGCGTGACGCAGCCGGGCGCGCAGCAACGCCGTCGAACCGACGACGGACGGACTGTCGGACGCGGCGAACTCGATATCGAACGCGAACGGCGGGCGGTGCTGCGCCGGGGCTGCGGGCGCGGCGGCCGCCGCGCCCCGGCTGGCCTTGTTGCCGCCGTCGCGCTTGTGGCGCCCGCGTACCTTTCGGCCGCCGGTCAGACCCTCAGAGCGAGACCGCTGGAGCGTTTGGAGTTCGATGTCGGCGAGTCCGCCATCCGCCCCCTCACTCGCCATGCAATCTGTGCCCCCGATGCCCGCGACCTATATAGCCGAGCTCAGTCGCGCATCACCGAGTTTAGATTGATGTAATGGATCGGTCACGTCGCCAGTGAATAGTGGCAAACGCCCGGGTTGCAACGCCACACGGGCCGCCACGATCAGCGGGGAACGGCCGCAAGCCGCGACGGAAGGTAGGTAGGCGGAGGCTTAGGCCTCCACCTCCTCCTTCTCGCTCTCGCCTTCGTCCGGCTTCGGGAGCGCCGGAACCGCGGCCTCGGTCAACTCGAAGTCCAGCTTGCCGTCCTTCAGCGTGACCTTCACGGCCCCGCCTTTGACCAGCTTGCCGAACAGCAGCTCCTCGGCGAGCGGCTTCTTGATGTGCTCCTGGATCACCCGGGCCAGCGGGCGGGCGCCATACAGCGGGTCGTAGCCGCGCTCGGCCAGCCACTCCTTTGCCGCACTGCTGAGCTCGATCGTCACGTTGCGGTCGGCCAGCTGCGCCTCGAGCTGCATGACGAACTTCTCGACCACCCGGCCGACGATCTCCGGCGTCAGGCCGGCGAACGCGATGATCGCATCCAGACGGTTGCGGAACTCCGGGGTGAACAGGCGCTTGATCGCCTCCTCGTCCTCGCCCGCGCGGGTCTCGCGGCCGAAGCCGATCGCCGCCTTGGCGAGGTCCGACGCGCCCGCGTTGGTCGTCATGATCAGGATAACGTTACGGAAGTCCACCGTCTTGCCGTTGTGGTCGGTCAGCTTCCCATGGTCCATCACCTGCAACAGGATATTGAACAGGTCGGGATGCGCCTTCTCGATCTCGTCCAGCAGCAGCACCGCGTGCGGGTGCTGGTCGATGGCGTCCGTCAGCAATCCGCCCTGGTCGAAACCGACATACCCGGGCGGCGCGCCGATCAGCCGGCTGACCGAGTGCCGCTCCATGTATTCGCTCATGTCGAAGCGGATCAGCTCGATGCCCAGGGTCGCGGCGAGCTG
Source organism: Acidisphaera sp. (assembly GCA_035272265.1). GTDB lineage: Bacteria > Pseudomonadota > Alphaproteobacteria > Acetobacterales > Acetobacteraceae > Acidisphaera. Next base: position 7,029 of record DATEQV010000096.1, read on the forward strand.
GCGGGCGACCTCGGTCTTGCCGACGCCGGTCGGGCCGCTGAACAGGTAGTTGCCGATCGGCTTTTCCGGGTCGCGCAGGCCGGCACGGCTGAGCTTGATGGCTGCTGCCAGCGCCTCGATCGCGTTGTCCTGGCCGAACACCATGCTCTTCAGGTCGCGCTCGAGGTTCTTCAGCGTCTCCTTGTCGTCGGCCGAGACGCTCTTGGGCGGGATGCGCGCGATCTTGGCGACGATCTCCTCCACGTCGCGCAGGGTCACGGTCTTCCGCCGCTTGCCCTCGGGCAGCAGCATCCGCGAGGCGCCGACCTCGTCGATCACGTCGATCGCCTTGTCGGGCAGCTTGCGGTCGTTGATGTACTTGCTCGACAGCTCCACGGCGGCGCGGATTGCCTCGTCCGTGTAGCGGACCTTGTGGTGCTTCTCGTAGTTGCTCTTCAGGCCGCGCAGGATCTTTACCGCGTCCTCGACCGACGGCTCGTTGACGTCGATCTTCTGGAACCGCCGCACCAGCGCGCGATCCTTTTCGAAGTAGTTGCGGAACTCCTTGTACGTGGTGCTGCCGATGCAGCGGAGCGTGCCGCTCGCCAGCGCCGGCTTGAGCAGGTTCGAGGCGTCCATCGCACCGCCGCTGGTGGCACCCGCGCCGATCACGGTGTGGATCTCGTCGATGAACAGCACCGCGCCGGTCTGGTTCTCCAGCTCGGAGACGACCGCCTTCAGGCGCTCCTCGAAGTCGCCGCGATAGCGCGTGCCGGCCAGCAGCGCGCCCATGTCGAGCGCGTAGATGGTGGACTTCGCCAGCACCTCCGGCACGTCGCCCTCGACGATGCGCTTGGCGAGACCCTCGGCGATCGCGGTCTTGCCGACGCCGGGATCGCCCACATAGAGCGGGTTGTTCTTGGTGCGGCGGCACAGGATCTGGATGGTGCGCTCGATCTCCGGCTCGCGTCCGATCAGCGGGTCGATCTTGCCCGCCATCGCCTTCTTGTTGAGGTTCACGCAGTAGGTCGACAGCGCGTCCTGGTTGCGGCGCCCCGGCTTCTCCTCGCGGTCGTGCTCGTCCTTGCTCTCGCTGGAGCCGCTGCTGCCGGTGCCCTGCACCGGGCGCTGGGTCGAGCGGCCGGGCGCCTTGGCGATGCCATGCGAGATGAAATTCACCGCATCGAGACGGGTCATGTCCTGCAGCTGCAGGAAGTAGACGGCGTGGCTCTCGCGTTCGGAGAACAGGGCAACCAGCACGTTCGCCCCGGTCACCTCGTCGCGGCCGGAAGACTGCACGTGGATGGCGGCCCGCTGCACCACGCGCTGGAAGCCGGCGGTCGGCTTGGGTTCGCCGGCGCGGTCGGTCGCCAGTCCGGCAAGGTCCTTGTCGAGGAACTCGCCGAGGTCGTGGCGCAGCCGATCGAGATCGACGCCGCAGGCGCGCAGCACGGTGGCGGCGTCCGCGTCGTCGGTCAGGCCAAGCAGGAGGTGTTCGAGGGTCGCGTATTCGTGGCGCCGCTCCGAAGCGAAGGAGAGGGCGCGGTGGAGCGTCTGCTCGAGGTTTCTGGACAGCATGGTTTCAGGACGCTCCTACAAGTCGCCGCCACCCAGCAACCCCGCCGCAAGGCCAGGGTTGCAGGTCATTCTTTCTCGATGGTGCACTGGAGCGGGTGCTGGTTCTGCCGCGCCAAGTCCATCACCTGCGTGACTTTTGTCTCCGCTACCTCGTACGTATAGACGCCGCAGACGCCGACCCCGCGACGATGGACGTGCAACATAATGCGGGTCGCCTCTTCGCGCGTCTTCTGGAAAAACCGCTCGAGAACATGAACGACGAACTCCATCGGCGTATAGTCGTCGTTCAGCATCAGGACCTTGTACATCGCGGGTTTGCGCGTCTTCGGACGCGTCTTGACCACGACACCGGTATTCGGCCCCTCGATGTTGCGCTTATCTGTGTCGCTCATGCCCCGCTGTCCAGGCAGCCCGCCATCGTAACCCCGAGCCCCCTCAGAGTCGGAGCATATCGGATGGGCCAACGCCGATAAAAGAGCGTTGCGCGGTCCACGCTCAATCGTAAACGCAAGAAGGCCCGGAGGGATCGCCTCCGGGCCTTCCGATCTTCGCGCGCCAGCCGAAATGCGGGCGCCGGTACGGCGTTCAGGCAGTCTTGCTGCTGAAGTTCTCCACCGCGAGCGTCACGCGGGCGGTCAGCGGCGCGATCGCCTGCTCGGCGAGCTTGAACGACGCGTCGGTCAGCTTGCCGGTATCGGCCATCGCCTTCTCCATCGAGGAGCGGGCGAACGTCGTCTGCAGGTCGATGGCCTCCTTGACCGACTTGACCGAGCCCAGCGCCTTGAAAGTCGCCATGCTCTCCTCGAAGCGGGCCTGCGCCGTCGCCGCGACCTGCTTGCCGAGGTCCTGCATCCCGGTCGCCAGGATCTGCCCGGACTTGATCAGCGCCTCCAGGTTGCCCTGGTTGAACGACACGAACTCTTCCGCCGTCTTCATTGCCTTCTCCATGCTTTCAGTCACCCGAGTCTGACCCTTTTCCGCTGCGTTGCTGACAACGACCGCGGCCTGCTTGACGGCGGCGCTCGCCGCCTCCCCACCCCGTTTGACAACGGAGGTGACCTTCTCGGCCGTTTCCTGACCGGCCTCAACGGCCTGCTCGGTTGCGTCCGTCGCCTTCGATTTCCCGCTCATGGCACTCCTTGCCCCAACTCGATGCGGTCGCTTGGTCACCCTGTCCACTCCGGCTATGCTGCGCCGCACAACATGGAGGTACTGGTAAGTTTCATGGCGCGCAAGTGAATTTTTGTGCAGCGCACAAAAAGTTCGCCTTCGCCCAGAATGCCTCCTTCTTTAAGAAGCAGCTTCTAAGCGCTTCAAATCACTCCGGAATGCGAACCCTTTGGCATAGACAGGCGCGGCCGTCTGTCTCTACTGTCCCGCCCGCGGCCGAGCAGGAGCAGACGATGGCACGGAACAGCTGGCGAGGCGTCGCCGCTGCGATTTTCCTGGGTTTTTCAGGCGTCCTGGTTGCGGCAACCGTAGCCTCGGCACCCGCCATGGCGCAGATCGGCTCGGATCGCTACGCATCGATCGTCATGGACGCCGGCACCGGCGCGGTGCTGTCAGCCGCAAACGCCGACGAGCCGCGCTACCCGGCAAGCCTGACCAAGCTGATGACGCTCTATCTGACGTTCGAGGCGGTCCGCGACCACCGGATCGCGCTGACCGACCTCGTGCCGGTATCCGCCCATGCCGCATCGATGTCGCCCACCAAGCTCGGGCTGCTGCCCGGCATGCGGCTGACGGTGGAGGAGGCGGTCCTCGGCCTGGTGACCAAATCGGCCAACGACGCAGCCTCGGCGCTCGGCGAACTCCTCGGCGGCGACGAGGACCGGTTCGCCGAGATGATGACGCTGCGGGCACGCTCCCTCGGCATGACGCACACGGTGTTCCGCAACGCCTCGGGCCTGCCCGATCCCGACATGGTGTCGACGGCCCGCGACCTCGCCCTGCTGGCGCGCCACCTGATCAACGATTTTCCCAATGACTACGGCTATTTCAGCACGCCCGGCTTCACCTGGCACGGGCGGCTGATCCGCAACCACGACCACATGCTGCAGACCTATCCGGGAGCGGACGGGCTGAAGACCGGCTACACCCAGGCGGCCGGCTGCAACCTCGTCACCAGCGCCCAGCGCGACGGGGTGCGGCTGATCGGGGTGGTCCTCGGCGCCCAGACGGGCGTCGAGCGCGACATCCACATGGCCCAGTTGCTCGACGCCGGGTTCGAGCACGAGGGCGTCCCCTCGATCCAGCGCGAGCCGGTGATGACCGCGCGCCTGCCGACGATCATCGGGTCGGCCCAGGCCGCGCCGGTCTCGGCGCGGACGAGCCCGAGAATCGTCCGGCACATCCCAGCCGCCACGGTCGCGGCGCGACCCGTCGTCGTGCACCACCTCGCGGAACCGGTCCCCGCCCACGCCCTCCATCCGCGGCCGGTGCCGCCGCAGGACCGGGTTTCCCTGCTGCCGCGTCACCTGATCGACGGCCACCGCCTGCCGTCCGCCCCGGTCATCCAGGTTGGCGCGCTGCATACGCCCGCGGGATAAGGCGTCGCGCCTGCCCCGCGACGGTGCCCCGCGACAGGGGCATTACCGCGGCCTTGCAGCGCCCGAACCGCCTGCGCATGTTTGCGCCATTCGCGGAGTGACGAGATGGACGGTGGCGCCGACGCCCGGCGGATCACGATCTATGCGCCGGAGGACTTCGTCGGCATGCGCGCGGCGGGACGTCTGGCGGCACAAACGCTGGACATGATCACGCCGCACGTGCGCCCGGGTGTCACGACTGGCCGCCTCGATCAGTTGTGCCACGACTTCATCCTCGCCCACGGCGCCACGCCCGCGCCGCTGAATTATCGCGGCTATCCGAAGTCGATCTGCACCTCGATCAACCACGTCGTCTGCCACGGTATCCCCGGCGAGCGGCGGCTGGACGAGGGCGACATCCTCAATATCGACGTCACCGTGGTGCTCGACGGGTGGCACGGCGACAGCAGCCGCATGTACGTCGCCGGCACCGCTTCGACCCGCGCCCGCAACCTGCTCGACGTGACCTACGAGGCGCTGATGCGCGGCGTGCGGGCGATCCGCCCGGGCGCGACGCTGGGCGACATCGGCTACGCGATCCAGAGCTTCGTCGAGAGCCGGCGCTTCTCCGTGGTGCGCGATTTCTGCGGCCATGGCATCGGGCGCCGATTCCACGAGGCGCCGAACATCCTGCATTTCGGCAAGCCGGGCGAAGGCCCCGCGGTGCGGCCCGGCATGTTCTTCACCGTCGAGCCGATGGTGAACGCCGGCCGGCCGGAGGTGAAGGTGCTGGACGACGGCTGGACGGCGGTCACGCGCGACCGCTCGTTGTCCGCCCAGTTCGAGCACATGGTCGGCGTGACCGACACGGGCTGCGAGATCTTCACCCTCTCCCCCGCCGGCTACGAGAAGCCGCCTTACCTGCCCACCTGATTCGGGTTCCGCCTGATCCAGCTCGACGTGGCCGGCCCGGCGTGGCAACGTATGGTTGTATGTCGCGCAGGTCGGTTCGATCGAACGGTTTAGCGGAGGCGGTCGATCTATTCGCCCCGTCCAATGCCGCGCCCGTCGCGCTGAACGCCGCGCTGCCGAGTAGGTGGGGACGTTGCCGCCCCCACCCCTCACAGACCCGGACGTGCGGATTTGCCGAGTCGGCCCGGGGAGTTTCACCCCGAGCCGCTCACAGATCCGGACATGAACCTCTCGATTCATCCGGCTCGT
>DATEQV010000097.1:0-10105 GCA_035272265.1 Acidisphaera sp.
AAGAATCCGATATCCCGATCCTTGGGAATCCTTCATCGTGCGGTTGCAACATGTTCCAACACAAACTGTGGCATTCTGGACTCACCTTGCCCAGACCATACCCGCGCAAACGCGACTCAATCGCATTGAGAACTGCTGGCGCCTGACGCGCTGGTTGAAAAGCCGGCGCCGCCCGCGCTACGCTGCTTCTCCCGTCAACAACCGAAAGGAGGTGATCCAGTGTCTCATTGCTTGGTGCCGTATGGCATGGCGACCTGAATGCTCACCTCAGGGTGCAGCGCAGTCTGAGTTGCCAGGCCGGTATCGGCCAGCAATGCGGAAGGCCTCGGCGCAAGCCGGGGCCTTCTTCATGTCAGACTGACGCCGCCTCGACCGCCGCCACGTCCAGCAGCCGCTCGATCACCTCCGGCTCCTGCGCGCCGGCGATCGCATGCTCGCCGGCCACGACGAAACAGGGCACGCCGTTGATGCCCAGCCGGTGGGCGCGCAGGTTGTCGGCGTGGATCGCGTCGACGTCCTCATCGGTCGCCAACATCCGCCGCAGCGCATCCGCATCCAGCCCGCAGGCCGCCGCGATCGCGCACAGCGTCGCCGCGTCGCCGATATCGCGCCCGTCGCTGAAATGGGCGCAGAACAGCGCCTCCACCATTTCGTCCGCACGGCCGTAGCGCCCCGCGAACCGCACCGAGCGATGCGCGTCGACGCTGTTGGGCGTGCGCCGGATGCGGTCGAACCGGAACGAGACACCCTCGGCTCGCCCGATCTCCGCGATCGACGAATACAGCCGCCGCGCCCGGTCCTCGCCGCCGAACTTGCGGATCACGTAGTCCGGCCGCGACATCCCCGCGCGGGGCATGTCCGGATTCAGCAGGAACGGCCGCCACGTCAGGTGGAACAGCAGGTCCGGCCGGCGCCGCATCGTCCGCAGCAGCCGCCGGATGCCCAGGTAGCACCACGGACACACAAGGTCGTGCACGACTTCGATCGGCAGCCGTGCCTTCGGCGGGGCCAGGACGTTCAAGCGACCCTCACAGCGGGAGCCCGGCGACCGCGCGTCGCCGGAGCCACATTTTCGCCATCCTCGGGCCTCGCCGCAAGGTGAATGACGCGCCTCGCCGCGTCACCGGGCCGGCGCGGTGGACGCCGCCGCGGCCGGACGCCACTCTGGCCGCATGCGCCTCTTTGAACTCGCCGGCCGCGACCCCGACCTCCTGTTCAGCCCGTATTGCTGGCGCACCCGCTTCGCCCTGGCCCACAAAGGGCTGGCCGCAGAGACGGTGCCGTGGCGCTTCACCGAGAAGCAGCGCCTCGCCTTTGCCGGCGCCTCCAGGGTGCCGGTGCTGGAGGACGGTGTGCGCACCGTGCACGATAGCTGGCACATCGCGCTCTACCTCGACGAGGCCTATCCCGACCGACCGCCCCTGTTCCCCGGTGGCGGCCATGCGCACGCCCGCTTCATCCGCGCCTGGGCGGACGGCGTGCTGAATGCCGGCCTCGGCCGGCTGATCGTCGCCGACATCCCCGCCCTGCTGGACGAGCCCGACCACGGCTATTTCGTCGAGTCCCGCGAGCAGCGGTTCGGGATGAAGCTCGCCGAGGTCTGCGCCGGCCGGGAGTCCGGCGTCGTCGCGTTCCGGGCGACGCTGGCGCCGCTGCGGACGGTGCTGCAGGAGGCGCCCTGGTTCGGCGGCGACGCCCCCGACTACGCCGACTACATCCTCGCGGGCTCGTTCATGTGGGCCCGCGCTGTCAGCCGCTTCGCCGTCCTGGCCGACGACGACCCGGTCGCGGCGTGGTTCGGCCGCGTGCTGGACCTGTTCGACGGCATGGGACGCAAAGCCAAGACCGCCTGAACCGCCGCGTCCGCCCACGCGACGCCTGCCCCACGCTCGCCCGACGCCTGCCCGAAGCTTGCCCCACAGGGTCCGCCGCCTCAGTTATGCGGCGCACACGGGGAACACGGATGGTTTACGGCGACGCGACGATCGAACAGGCGGCAACGGCGGACGCGGGCATTCGCGCCGATCGCGAGGTCGAGCACTTCGACGTGCTGGTGGTCGGCGCCGGCCTGTCGGGCATCGGCGCCGGCTACTACCTGCAGTCCCGCTGTCCCTGGGCGCGCTACGCCATCCTGGAAGCGCGCGAGGCGATCGGCGGCACCTGGGACCTGTTCCGCTATCCCGGCATCCGCTCGGATTCCGACATGTTCACCCTCGGCTACGCCTTCCGCCCCTGGACGGAGGCGAAGTCGATCGCCGACGGCCCGTCGATCCTGCGCTACGTCCGCGACACCGCCGCGCAGTACGGGATCGACACGCACATCCGCTTCCGCCACCGCGTCCGCTCCGCGGACTGGTCGTCGGCCGACGCGCGCTGGACGCTCGAGGCCGAGCGCGACACCGGCAACGGCCCGGAGACCGTGCGTTTCACCTGCAACTACATGCTGATGGCCAGCGGCTACTACAGCTACGCCGCCGGCTACGACCCGCAGTTCACCGGGATGGAGCGCTTCGCCGGCCGCATCGTCCATCCGCAGTTCTGGCCCGAGGACCTCGGCTACAAGGGCAAGCGCGTGGTGGTGATCGGCAGCGGTGCGACCGCGGTGACCATCGTGCCGGAGATGGCGAAGCACGCCGCGCACGTGACGATGCTGCAGCGCTCGCCGACCTACGTCGTCTCGCGCCCATCCGAGGATTCGATCGCCAACCGGCTGCGGCGCCACCTGCCCTCCCGCCTCGCCTACGGCATCACGCGCTGGAAGAACGTCCTGCTGCAGATGTACTTCTACCGCCTGGCACGCCGGAAGCCGGCCGAGGTGGCACACGGCATCCAGGCGCTCATACGGCAGGAACTCGGCCCCGACTACGACGTCGGCACGCATTTCACGCCGCGCTACAACCCGTGGGACCAGCGGCTCTGCCTGGTGCCCGACTCCGACCTGTTCCGCGCGATCCGCAACGGCAGCGTGTCGGTGGTGACCGGCACGATCGAGACGTTCACCGAAAAGGGCCTGAGGCTGGCCTCCGGGCGCGAGCTGGAAGTCGACATCATCGTCACCGCCACGGGGCTGAAGCTCAACCTGCTCGGCGACGTGACGCTGAGCGTCGACGGCGCGCGCGCCGACCTGTCGCAGGCGTTCGTCTACAAGGGCATGATGTTCAGCGGAGTGCCGAACCTCGCGAGCATCTTCGGCTACACCAACGCCTCGTGGACGCTGAAGGCGGACCTCACCTGCGCTTATGTCTGCCGCATGCTCAATTACATGCGGCGCCGGGGCTACGCTGCGGCGACGCCCACGCCCAAACCGGGCGTGCAGCAGGCGCCGTTCCTGGACTTCACGTCGGGCTACGTGACGCGGGCGCTGGCGATGCTGCCGAAGCAGGGGTCGCGCAAGCCCTGGAAGCTGCACCAGAACTACGCGCTCGACATGGCCGCGCTGCGCTTCGGCCGGGTCGATGACCCGGAGATGCGGTTCACCCGCAAGCCCGCGCCCAATCCCGTGCCCGCCGCCGCGCCCAAACCCGCGAAGGCCGCGCTCTGAGCGGGGCAGCGCACGGCTCAGGCGTGCTTGACCGGTCACGGCGCGGTGCTCATGTTCCGCCCGCGAACCGCAAGAGGTGCATTTGTCAAAAGAAGACATGATCGAGTTCAGCGGCACGGTCACCGAGCTGCTGCCCAACGCGATGTTCCGTGTGAAGCTCGACAACGAGCACGTCATCCTCGCCCACACCAGCGGCAAGATGCGCAAGAACCGCATCCGCGTGCTGGCCGGCGACCGCGTCAACGTCGAGATGACCCCCTACGACCTGAGCAAGGGACGGATCACCTTCCGTTTCAAGTGATCCGGGATTGCTGATCCTCGCCTCCGCCAGCCCGCGCCGGCTGGCCCTGCTGGCGCAGATCGGCGTGACCCCCGACCGCGTGACCGGGGCCGACATCGACGAGACACCCCGCCCGCACGAACTCCCGCGAGACCTCGCCTTGCGCCTCGCGCTCGCCAAGGCCGCTGCCGTCGCCGCGGAAGAGGCGGCAGGCGACGCTCATGTGCTGGCCGCCGACACGGTCGTCGCGGCCGGCCGGCGTGCGCTGCCGAAGGCGGCGACCGAGGCCGAGGCACGGTCCTGCCTGACGCTGCTGTCCGGCCGCCGCCACCGCGTCCACACCTCAGTCGTGCTGCGCCTGCCCGGCGGTGCCGAGCGCACAAGGCGGGTGGAGTCCATCGTGGCCTTCGCCCGGCTGACCGAGGCGCACATCGCGGCCTACCTCGCCACCGGCGAGTGGCACGGCAAGGCCGGCGGCTATGCCATCCAGGGCCACGCCGCGGCCTTCGTGCGCTTCCTCTCAGGCAGCCACAGCAATGTCGTCGGGCTGCCGCTGTTCGAAACCGCCCAGCTCCTGCGCGGGGCCGGCCTGCTGCCGTGACGACGATCTGGATCACCAGCCGCCCCGGCGAGGCCGACGTCGCCGCGGTCGGCTCGGACGGTACCTTGCTGGATTACGCGCTATGGCGCCCCGGCGCGCCGGACGGGGTCGGTGACCTGCACCGCGGCCGGGTCACGGCCCTGGTCCCGGCGATGGCCGGCGCCTTCGTCGCCCTCGGCGACGGCGTCGAGGGCTTCCTGCCCGACACCGGCCGCCCGGACGCCGGCGCCACAGTCGGCGACGCCATCGCCGTGCGCATCGTGCGGGCGGCGCAGGCCGGCAAAGGCCCTCGCCTGACGGCCCGCGACCTCCCGTCGATCCAGCCCGGCCCGCCGGCGCTGATCTCGCGCGGCCCCTCTCCCGTCGAACGCCTGCGCGCGCTGCACCCCGGCGCCGCCGTGCTGGCCGACGACCCCGCATGGGCGGCGCGCGCCGGCGGATCGGCGAGCGTCGACCGCGCCGGGCCACCGGAGGACGCGTGCGAGCAGATCGCCGCCCTGGCCGACCCGGCCCTGCGTCTGCCCAACGGGGCCACGATCTCATTCCATCCGACGCCGGCGCTGGTCGCGATCGACGTCGACCTCGGCCCTCTCACCGCCGCGCGCGGCGCCAAAGCGTCCGTCCAGCGCGACGCCAATCGCGCCCTGATTCCGACGCTCGCCCGCCAGATCCGCCTGCGCGACCTGTCGGGCGCGATCCTGATCGACTTCGCCGGCCTCGCGCAGCGCGCCCGCGCCGCCCTCGCGCCCGCGCTGGAGGCGGCCCTCACGGGCGACCCGCAGCAGACGCGCCTGCTCGGCTTCACCCGGCTCGGCTTGGCCGAACTGGTGCGTCGCCGCGTCCATCCCCCGCTGCACGAGCAACTCGCCGGCCCGCACGCCGCCGCGCTGCGCGCCCTGGCCGCGGCCGAGGCAGCCGGCGCGACCCGCGTCGCCCTCGCGCCGCCCCTCGCGGCGGCGCTGGAGGCGGACGCGTTCGCCCGCGACGACCTTGCGCGGCGCACCGGGCGCGCCTTGATGCTGCGTGTCGATCCCGCGCTGCCGCTCGGCTGGCGGCGGGAGGCCTGATGCGCGAACGCTGCCCCGTCTGCCGCCGCCCGGCCGAGCCGGGCTTCCGCCCGTTCTGCAGCCGCCGCTGTGCGGACGTCGATCTCGGCCGCTGGCTGACCGAGGGCTACCGCGTCCCGGTCAGCGAGCAGGACTCCGCGCCGCTTGATCGCGAGGATGAGCCGGGCTAATCCCCCGCTCTTCTGCACCCAAGCTGCGGCGCCCAGGTAGCTCAGTTGGTAGAGCATGCGACTGAAAATCGCAGTGTCGGTGGTTCGATTCCGCCCCTGGGCACCATCCACTGATCCGCAGGCGTCCGCTATCATCCAGACGCCGCTGTTTTCCTTGCATTTACCGGCCTGATCGGTTCCGCTGAGGTCCGTGGAGAATTGCGGACATCCGGGAGGGGTCGGGAGGGCGACGCGCAAGGGGCGCAAGGAGTACGAAGAGGCAAGTAATGCGCACGCTGCGCGGGATCAAAGAAGGGGTCACTTGCAGAAACGCGTAACCGGCGCAGCGGCCTCCAATGAGAACACCATCCTAGGAGCTCTTCCCTGGGACCGCCGGCAAAACCCTCGCGATCAGAGGCAGGCACTACGTGATCGACGCACGGCACACCAGCCGGGACGGCCTGCTGTACGTCCAAGGGCGCGTGGAGAGGCGACCACCTCATCTCGACCGTGATTGGGCCCCACAACGACGTGCGACGGCGGGTGGCGCCCGATGGCACACGATCAGCTGGCGCTCCGAGCGAATGCTGAAGAACACCTGCAACAGCAGCGCGCTGAGCAGCTGTTCCGGTGGCACCGTGGGGCGCCCTTCGCTCGCATAAAGGCGACCCGGGCTCGGGTTCAGCTGCGTCAGGATATCCCGCACCAGCCGCCGCACCTCGCGCAGCGGATGATCCGCCGGGATCCGCGCCTCCGGCGAGAGGTCGGAGAACAGTCCACCCTGGTCACGGAACCCGCAAGGCATCGTTTGCCCCCGCAGCCGTCAAGCGCTTTGAATCATTGCGCTCGACGGCCGGACAAGGGTTTTCAGCGAACTGCTGACGATCACGCCGCCCGGTGCATGCGGGACAGTACGCTGATCCGACCGGTGGACGAACGGACCACCCTTGCCCTCTCGTCCCTGGCCAGGCAGCTGGCTATCCAGACCCCGCCAGTGTCCATCTGCGTGCGTCGGACGTTGCCCCTCGCGATACGCGTGCGGGACAGGTGGAATTCGGACTGCGGACGGTCTTACCGAGTCGCCTTACCGCCTCTCTGGCCGGTCTTTTGCACCGGGCTTGAACACTCGACAGGAGACCGTCCGGATGAAGCTGAGCGCTCGCAATCAGATCAAAGGCAAGATCATTGCCGTGCAAAGGCAAGATCATTGCCGTGCAAAACGGCCAGACGACGGGCCACGTGCAGATCGACGTCGGGCATGGCGTCGTGATCATCACCTCCATCACGAACGAGGCCATCGACGATTTGAAACTCGCCGTCGGAGACGAGGCGGTCGCCGTGATCAAGGCGTCGGACGTCATGGTCGCCAAGTGAACGTCCGCTCCGGCAACGATTGCGAACGCGAATTCGTCGCCTCGTAGGCGTCACCTGCCAGCGGCGCCAGTCTGCGTGGCCGAAAGCGACATGTCATTCCGCATCTCCCCTGCCCGGCTCGAAACGATGCTGCTGGAGGACGCGCCTTACGGCGACATGACGACGCTCGCCCTCGGCATCGGCGCTCAGCCGGGTGCGGCGACCCTGCGCACCGGCGCCGCACTGACCGTGTGCTGTGCCGAGGAGGCGGAGGCTCTGTTTCTGCATGCCGGCTGTCGACACGTGCGCCGTTTCGCCGCGTCCGGCGATCACCTCGCAGCCGGCGCCGACATCCTCGTGGCGGAAGGGCCGGTGGCGGCGTTGCAGCTCGCGGCGCGCACTGCACAGGCGCTGATGGAGGTGACGTCGGGCGTGGCGACGCGCGCGCGACGGATCCTGCAGGCCGCGCGGTCAGGCCGGCCCGACATTTCGCTCGCCTGCACGCGCAAGCACCTGCCCGGCAGCAAGGATGCGATGCTGAAGGCGATCATGGTAGCCGGCTGCACCCCGCACCGCTTCGGATTGTCGGAGAGCATCCTGGTCTTCGCCCATCATCGCGCCTTCCTCGGCGCCGAGACGCCGCGCGACTGGATCGCGCGACTGCGCGCCGCACAGCCGGAACGGCGCATCGTCGTCGAGGCCGAAACGGTCGAGGACGCGCTTCTGTTCGCGCAGAGCGGAGCGGACTGCGTGCAGCTCGACCGCATGACGCCGGAGGAGGTCGCCGCCGCGGTTGATGCCGTCGCCGGCATCAACCCTCGCGCTGCCATCGCGGCGACGGGCGGGATCAACGAAAGCAATGCGGCCGCCTATGCCGCGACGGGAGTGGACATGCTCGTTACCTCGGCGCCATATTTCGCGCCGCCGCTCGACGTGAAAGTGACGATGGCGCCCGCCGCCAGCAGGCCCTGACTCGCCCAGCTCATACGTTGAAAGGACCAAGCGTGATCCGCAAACATCCGCATGTTTCCGACCCGAAGCGCCGCGTCGGCCGGCGCAGGTCGCTCGCGCGCATCGCCGCGCTGGCGGTGCTTCTGCTGCCCGCCCCGGCGCTGGCACAGACGGTATTTGCCGCGGCGAGCCTGACCGACGCGATGAAGGACATCTCCGCGGCGTGGCAGAAGCAGGGCCATCCGGCGCCGACGATGTCCTTCACATCCAGTTCCACGCTCGCACGGCAGATCGAGCAGGGCGCGCCGGCCAACATCTTCGCCTCCGCCGACGAGAACTGGATGGACTATCTGCAGAAGCGCAACCTGATCGTGAACGAGTCGCGGCGCAACCTGCTGTCGAACAGCCTGGTGCTCGTCGTGCCGGCTTCAGCACGACCGAAAGGCGCTGCGCCGGTGACCATCGAACCGGGCTTCGACCTCGCCGGACTGCTGGGCAGGGACGGGCGGCTTGCGACCGGCGATCCGGCGCACGTACCGGTCGGCATCTATGCCGAACAGTCGCTGCGCAAGCTCGGGCTGTGGGACGCCGTTTCAGGGCGCCTTGCGCCGTCGGACTCGGTGCGCGCGGCGCTGTTGCTGGTCGAGCGCGGCGAGGCGCCGGCCGGGATCGTCTACAGCACCGACGCGGCTGTCTCGCCCGGCGTCGCGATCGCGGGCATCTTTCCCGCATCCAGCCACGATCCGATTGCCTATCCGTTCGCGCTGGTGCGCGGACAGGACACGCCGGAGGCGCGCGCGCTGCTCGCGTTCATCGAAGGGCCGGAAGGACACCGCATCTTCGAGGCACGCGGCTTCGTCACCGAGTGACCGGCGCGCGGCGCTTCAGCCGAACTTGAACAGGACGCCGAACCCGCCGCGCGGATAGCTCCATTCGATGTCGCCGGTCTCCGCGCACAGGATCCGGCAGGTGCCGCATTCGAGGCAACCGTCCGCCGTCACCTCCACCTGGCCGCGGTCGTTCAGGTCGTAGCAATGCGCCGGGCAGATGCGCATCAGCATCAGCAACGCCTGGGACGGCGTCGTGTGCGGCTTGACCTTGATGTGCGGTCGACCGGAGTCGACCACGTAGCGGTTGTTGAACAGTCGATCCTCGACCCGCACCGTCATGACACAGCCTCCCTTGAACTCACACGGGCGCCTAGCGCCACGCCCTCGCCAGCCTGAACGCGTCGCCCAGCAGGCCCGTCAGCTTGCGGCTGCTGCGGACCATGCCGACGATCTGCCGCTCCTTCTCCCGCTTGTCCGCGCCGTCGACCCGCAGCCAGGTCTGCATCGCCTGGCTCATCATGCGCGGATAGGTGCCGAACAGGTGCTTCGTGCCGTGCAGGAAGTTCGGGATGTCCTTGTACTTCTTCAGGTCCTTCATCACGAACGTCTTGTGCAGGCGATCCTGGTAAGCCCCCAAGGCATCGGCCGAGAAGTCCGACCGCGTGCGGCAAAGCTGCACGATCAGTTCGCCGGCCACGCGGCCGGTGGTCATCGCCATGTTCGAGCCCTCGCGATGCACGGCGTTCACGAACTGCCCGGCATCGCCGACGATCAGCCACCCGTCGCCATACAGCTGCGGAATCGCCCGGTAGCCGCCCTCCGGGATCAGGTGCGCCGAGTACTCTTTCACTTCCGCGCCCTGCAACAGGGGCGCGATCGACGAATGCGTCTTGAACCGCTCCAGCAGCTCGTAGGGCGCCGCATTGCCGGTCTTGAAATCCGACACAAGGCAGCCGATGCCGACCGAGAGGGATTCCTGGTTGGTGTAGAGGAACGCCGTGCCGCTCATGCCGCCGGTGACCGTTCCCATCGCCTCGATCACCACGCCTTCGGAGCCGCGCAGGTTGAAGCGGCTTTCAATCGTCTCGCGCGGCAGGAAGTGCATCTCCTTCACCGCCAGCGCAACCGTGTCCGGCTTCAGCTCGGGCCGCAGACCGGAGCGCTGCGCCACCAAGCCATTGACGCCTTCGGCCAGCACGACGACATTGGCCAGGACCACGCCGCCGTCGCGGTCGGTGCGCACGCCGATCACCCGGCCCGACTCCGTGCGGATCAACTCTGTGACGGTTGTTTCGCACAGCAGCGTCGCGCCCGCTTCACGTACCTTGCCGCT
>DATEQV010000098.1:0-12058 GCA_035272265.1 Acidisphaera sp.
CACCTCGCGGGCGACCCGCCCGACATCCTCGGGCCTGATCTGCGGCGTCGGCATGCGTGCGAAGCGGCTGAACTCGTCGACCATCCGGCCGATGTCGCCGACATGCCGGACGATGGTGTCGGCGCACTGGCGGAACGTCTCCGGGTCCGACGTGATCTCGCGCGCGAACCGGCGCTTGAGCCGCTCGGCCGACAGCTGGATCGGCGTCAGCGGGTTCTTGATCTCGTGCGCGATGCGGCGCGCCACGTCCGCCCACGCTGCCTGACGCTGCGCGGCCTGCAGGGCGGTGATGTCGTCGAACGTCACCACGTAGCCGTCGATCCGCCCCGCCTTCATCTCCGCGCCGATCCGCACCAGCAGCGTGCGCCGGTGCGTGGGCGGCCCCAGCGCCACCTCGGCCGTGCGCGGCCGCTCCGGCACCTCGCGCGCCTCGCGCAGCAGGCCGGCGAATTCCGGCACCACCGCCGGCAGCTCCTGCCCGAGCACCGACCACAGATCGGTCCCCAGCAGGTCGCTCGCCGCGCGGTTCGGCAGCTCGATCCGTCCCTGCGCGTCCAGCCCCACGACGCCCGCGGAGACGCCGGCGAGCACCGTCTCGGTGAACCGCCGCCGCTCGTCGATCTGGCTGTAGGCGTCCATCAGCTCGGCGCGCTGCGCGGCCAGCTGGTTGGTCATGCGGTTGAAGGCGCGCGACAGCCCGGCGATCTCGTCGTGCGAAGCGAGTTCGGGCACCCGCACGCCCAGGTCGCCGCCGCGCACGCGCTCGGCCGCCTGGATCAGCCGCGCGATCGGCCGCGCCACCTGGTTGGCCACCACCAGCCCGACCAGCACCGCCGCGCACAGCACCAGCAGGGCGACGATGGCGAAGATCCAGGCGAAGGCGATCTGCAGCCACGACCGGTTCTTGTCCATCGCCTGGTACGACGCGACGGCGGCCTCGGTCTTGGCCATGTGATCGAGGATCTGCGGATCGACCGGGCGGCCGATCAGCAGCATGATGTCGGGATTGGACTGCAGCTTGGTCACCGCGCGCACGCGCGTTCCGTCGTCGGTGTCCAGCACCGCGGTGTCGCCGGCGCGCGCGCGCTCGGTCGCCCATTGCGGCGGCGCCTCGACGCCCAGACCCGCGAACAGGCCGGCACGGGCGATGATCTGGTTCGTCACCGGCTCGAAGATGATCGCCTCGGTCAGGCCGCGCAGCGCCGTCTGCGTCGCCAGGATGTCGGCGAACGCGTTGGGATCGATGGCGAGGAAGCGTCCGGCGTTCGACAGGTCGTTCGCCATCTCGAGGGCCACCGACCGGATGTTGTCGCGATGCTCCTCCAGATAGCCGCGCGAGGCTTGCAGGCTTTCGGTCAGCGCCTCGCGCACCGGGTCGTTGAACCAGGTCTGGATGCCGACGTGGAAGAACACCACGGCGAATGCCGCGACGACGATCGTTGGCGCGACCGCGATGCCGCCGAACAGCATCACGAGCCGCACGTGCAGCCGCGCGCCGGCGGCACCCCGGCGCCGTTCCATCCACACGCGCGTCAGCCGGCCCGCGAGCAGCGCGCCCAGGATCAGCAGGACCGACAGGTTGGCCAGCACCAGCCCAGCGCCGACGCCGGCCGTTATCCCGATCGGCGTGCCGCGCGCCAGCGCGAAGAACGTGCCCACGCCCAGGCACAGCGCCAGCACAGCCAGCGCGACCGTCACCGCCCTGCCCATCAGCACGGCGGTCAGCCGCGCGAACAGGCCAGGCCGCGACTCCTGCATCGGCGGCTCGGGCTGCAGCGCGGACGGCGGCAGCGAGACGTTCATGCACGTCCCTCCTTCACGTCGGCCGCCAGTCTACGCGGAACGCTCACGCGATGCCGCGTACCACGGCGATCTCCAGATCACGAATCTTCTTGCGCAGCGTGTTGCGGTTCAGGCCCAGCATGGCCGCGGCCTTGATCTGGTTGCCGCGCGTCGCGGCGAGCGTGAGCTGGATCAGCGGCCGCTCCACCTCGGCCAGCACGCGGTCGTAGATGTCCGACGCCGTCATGCCCTCGTCATGCGCGGCGAGGAACGTCTTCACGTGCCGCTCGATGGCGCGCGACAGCGGTTCCGGCCCGGACGCGGCGGGCGCCTCATGCGCCACCTGCACGTCGGCAAGCTCGGCCGCCACGACGTCGCGGGTGATCACCTCCTGCGGGCACAGCGCCGCCAGCCGGCGCATCAGGTTCTCCAGCTCGCGCACGTTGCCGGGCCAGCGGTGCTGGCGCATATGCTCGATCGCACCCTGGTCCAGCATCTTCGCCGGCAGCCCGTCGGCGCGCGCGCGATCGAGGAAGTGCCGCGCCAGATCGGCGATGTCGTCGGAGCGTTCGCGCAGCGGCGGCAGCCGGATCGGCACCACGTTCAGGCGGTAGAACAGGTCCTCGCGGAACTGGCCCTGGCGGATCGCCGCGCGCAGGTCGCGGTGCGTCGCGGCGATGATGCGGACGTTCGCCTTGATCGGCTGGCGCCCGCCGACGCTGGTGAATTCGCCTTCCTGCAGCACGCGCAGCAGCCGGGTCTGCGCCTCGGGCGGCATGTCGCCGATCTCGTCGAGGAACAGCGTACCGCTGTTGGCCTGCTCGAAGCGCCCCTGGCTGCGGTTGTGCGCGCCGGTGAAGGCGCCGCGCTCGTGGCCGAACAGCTCGCTCTCGATCAGCTCGCGCGGGATCGCCGCCATGTTGATGGCGACGAACGGCCCGCTGCGGCGCTTGCCGTAGTCGTGCAGCGCGCGCGCGACCAGCTCCTTGCCGGTGCCGCTCTCGCCGTTGATCATCACCGTGAGGTCGGCCGTCGTCAGCCGCGCGATGGTGCGGTAGATCTCCTGCATCGCCGGGCTGCGGCCGATGAGCGGCAGCTTCTCGTCGGAATCGCGCGGCGCCTCGGACGATTCCGGGGCGGACGAAGGTGCGGCGAGCGCGCGGCCGACGACGCTCAGCAGCTCCTGCAGGTCGAACGGCTTGGGCAGGTATTCGAACGCGCCGCGCTGCGTCGCCTTCACCGCCGTCATCAGCGTCGACTGCGCGCTCATCACCACGACGCGCAACTCGGGCCGCACGCGGCGGATGCGCGGGATCAGATCGAGTCCGTTCTCGTCCGGCATCACCACGTCGGTGATCACCAGATCGCCCTCGCCGTCTTCCACCCAGCGCCACAGCGTCGCGGCGTTGCCCGTGCTGCGCACCTGGTAGCCGGAGCGGCCGAGCGCCTGCGTCAGCACGGTGCGGATCGACCGGTCGTCGTCGGCGACCAGCACGGTGGGGGGTGTCATCGGAGCATCCATCGGTGTTTCCACCCTCAAATCAGAACAGCTGCGAGGCGATCATCACCGTGCCGACCCAGCCGGCAAGGAATGCAAACGTGCGGATCATCGGAATCCCGGCGAGATAGACCACGGCGTGCACCAGCCGCGCGATGAAGAAGATCTCTGCGCCGAGTACCGTGATCGTGTTGTGGACGTTGGCGAACTGCGCGACGAGCACGATCGCCGCGAACGGCGCCAGATTCTCGAGCATGTTCCGATGCGCGCGGTTGGCGCGCCCGACCCAGCCGGGCAGTTCGGGGAAATGCTCGCGGTTGCCCGTCAGCTGCGAAAACGGAACAACCCGCAGAGCGCCCGTCGCCTGCACCACGGGCAGCAACAGGGTCAGCAGCGCCGAATAGAGCAGCATCGTCAGTTCGACCGACATCGAAGCGCTTTTCCTCCCGTTGACCGACGCACCCGGTTCTAATCGTGTCGTCCCACGTCGTCGTCCGCGATCACCGGCAGATGCAGCCGGAACTCGGTGCGGCCGGGACGGCTGTCGACCTCGATGAGGCCGCCATGGTCGCCGACGATTTTCGCGACCAGCGCGAGACCGAGCCCCGAGCCGGATGGCTTTGTACTGACAAATGGATCGAACAGATGCGGCCTGATGTCCTCCGGTATGCCCGGGCCGTTGTCGCGCACGCTCACCACCATCGGCAGATCGAGACGCGACCGCGTTCCGGGCACAGCAAGCCGCATGCCGTGCTGATAGGCGGTGCTCAGGCCGATCTCGCCCGTCGTGGTGCCGGTCACGGCGATGCTCTCCGCCGCGTTCTTCACCAGGTTTAACAACACCTGCACCAGCTGGTCGCGGTTGCCCCAGACCGCCGGCAGCGACGGATCGTAGTTCTCGACGAAGCGGATGTGCGGCGCGAAGCCGGTCTGTGCCAGGCGGCGCACGTGGTCGAGCACGCGATGGATGTTGACCGGCGCGCGCTCGATCGGCTTCTCGCCGAAGATCTCCATGCGGTCGACCAGCGCGCGGATGCGGTCGGCCTCGTCGCGGATCAGCTCGCACAGCTCGCGGTCGGCCGCGGTGACGCTGGTTTCCAGCAATTGGGCGGCACCGCGGATGCCGGACAGCGGGTTCTTCACCTCGTGCGCCAGGATCGCGGCCATGCCGGTGACGCTGCGCGCGGCGCTGCGGAAACTCAGCTGGCGGTCCAGCGCGCGCGCCGCCGAGGAATCCTGCATCACCAGCAGCACCGCGCCCGGCTCCTCGGCGACCGCGGTGCCCTGCACGCCGATGCCGCGCTTGTGCAGCCGTGGGCTCTCCAGGTTCAGGTCGTGGTCGGCGACCGTCACCTCGCCCTGCCGCACCTGGTCGAGCAGCATGAAGATCGGATTGTCCGCCGGCACGAGATCGCGCAGCCCGAGCTGTGCCAGTTGCGGCGCCGAGATGCCGAGGAACTGCTCGGCGGCATGGTTGACGAAGCGGAAGCGGTTCTCTGCGTCCAGCATCACCACCGGCACCGGCAGCGCGCCGAGGATCGCCGACGGGTCGATGTCGCGGCCCGGCTCGGGCGCGGCCTGACGCCCGCGGCTGACCAGCGCGAGCGCGCGCCGCGCGGCGCCGCTCATGCCGCCTCCGCGATCGCGCTGTGGCGGCGGCTGACGCCGCGGGCGATCAGCGGATCGTAGAAACGGTCGACCAGCGCGAGCACGGTGTCCGGATCTGCGGCGCGCACCACCGAATCGCGGAAGCCGGCCGATCCCGGCAGTCCGCGCGAGTACCAGGCGAGATGCTTGCGCGCCAGGCGAAGCCCGGACTCGATGCCGTATTGCGACAGCATCGCGCGCCAGTGGCCGAGCATGATCGCCTTCTGCCGCGCGAGCGTCGGGTCCGGCAGATGCGTGCCGGCGCGCAGGTAGTGCGCGACCTGGCGCGGGAACCACGGCCGTCCGTAGCAGCCGCGCCCGACCATCACGCCGTCCGCGCCGGATCGGCGCAGCGCTTCGGCCGCTTGCTCCTCGGTAGCGATATCGCCATTGGCGATCACGGGAATCCGAACGGCAGCCTTCACCGTGCCGATGAAGTCCCAGTCCGCGACGCCGGTGTAGAACTGCTGGCGCGTGCGGCCGTGCACCGTGACCATGCGAATGCCGCACTGCTCGGCGATGACCGCGAGGCGCGGTGCGTTCACGCTGGCGTGATCCCAGCCCATCCGCATCTTCAGCGTGACAGGGATGGACACGGCCTTTGCGGTTGCTTCCAGAATGCGTGCGGCGGCTGCCTCATCGCGCATCAGCGCGGAGCCTGCCATTTGCCCAACCGCCACCTTTTTCACCGGGCAGCCGAAATTGATGTCGATCATCGCCGCACCGCGCGCCTCGGCCATGCGCGCCGCCTCGGCCATCGCCGCAGGATCGCAGCCGGCGAGCTGAAGCGCGGCAATGCCCTGGCCCGCATGAAGCTCCGCCATGCGCAAAGTCGTGCGATTCTCGCGGATCATCGCCCACGACGCGATCATCTCGGACACCACGAGCCCCGCGCCGAGTTCGGCGGCCAGCTGGCGGAATGGCAAATCCGTGACACCCGACATCGGGGCGAGGATCACGGGCGTCGTGATCACCACGCCTGCTCCGAGGTCGATCGGCGAAAGACCGTTGCTCAAATTGCCCATGATTTGGGCAGACTAGCGCCACACCCGCCCGACCGCAACGCCGGAGAGTTTGTCGGAGGGTAACCGAGCACGGTCGGCGGTTTCGTGCACCGCCCGGCTGGGCCCGTGGCCTGTCCTCCCGTTGCCGAGCCCGGCCCCGTGCGGCAGAGGTCAGCGATGCGCATCGCGAGCCTCCTGGTCGCCGGCGGCACGGGCAGCCGCTTCGGCGGCGCCCGCGCCAAGCAATACCTGCCGCTGCTGGGCCGGCCGGTGATCCGCCATGCCGCCGAGGCGCTGGCCTCGGCCGGGGACCTCCTGCAGCCGGTAGGCGACCCTCCCGCGATCGAGGCCGCCCTCGCCGGCCTGCCGCACCTGCCGCCGGTGCCGGGCGGCGAGACGCGCCAGGCCAGCGTCCGCGCCGGGCTGGAGGCGCTCGCCCCGCACGCGCCGGACATCGTCCTGGTGCACGACGCGGCCCGCCCGCTGATCCCGCCCGGCACGATCCCGGCGCTGGTCGCGGCGCTGGCGGACCATGACGGCGCGATCCCCGCGGCACCGGTCGCCGACACGCTCAAGCTGGCCGAGGCCGGCCGGATCGTCCGCACGGTGCCCCGCGACGGCCTGTTCCGCGCCCAGACTCCACAGGCCTTCCGCTTCGGCCTGCTGCTCGCGCTGCACCGCGCCACGGCCGCGGCCGGTCCCGCCACCGACGACGCCGCCCTGTTGGAAGCGGCCGGCCATGCGGTCGCGCTGGTCCCCGGCAGCGACGACAACATCAAGCTCACCTACCCCGAGGACTTCGCCCGGCTGGAGAGGATCATGGTCGCAGGCTTGCTCCCCCGGGTCGGCACCGGCTTCGACGTGCACGCCTTCGAAGCGGGGCGCCCCCTGGTCCTGTGCGGGGTGACGGTGCCGCACGACCGCGGCCTTGCCGGCCATTCGGACGCCGATGTCGGCATCCACGCGCTGTGCGACGCGATCTACGGCGCCCTCGCCGAGGGCGACATCGGCCGCCACTTCCCGCCCGGCGAGGCCGCCTGGAAGGACGCCGACAGCGCCCGCTTCCTGCGCCACGCCGCCGCCCGGATCAGCGCGAGGGGCGGCGTGCTGGTCAACGCCGACGTCACGCTGATCTGCGAGCGCCCGAAGATCACCCCGCACGCCCCGGCGATGATCGGCCGCCTCGCCGACCTGCTGGGCGTCGAGCCCGGCCGCATCTCGGTCAAGGCCACGACCACCGAGCGCCTGGGCTTCACCGGCCGTCAGGAGGGGATCGCCTGTCAGGCGGTCGCGACGGTGCTGGTGCCGTACAACGCGGTTGCATGAGCGACGGCGGCCGGCTGGAGCCATTCGACACGATCGAATTCGACCCGGCAAAAGACGCGAGCAATCGACGCAAGCACGGCCTATCTCTGGGCGATGCTGCTGGGCTGGAACCCGAAACCGCTATCGTACGTCCTGATAGGCGTCGAGACTATGGCGAAGCGCGTCATGTGGCTTACGTTCTCATTGATGGACGTTTGTGCGTGCTTGCGTTCACCATGCGTGGGAGTGTGCTCCGAGCAATCTCTCTGCGGAGAGCGAACCGCCGCGAAATGAGGCGTTATGGACAAGCGACTTGATCCTACGGACGACGACGAGACCCCGGAGTGGACCGAGGAGGATTTCGCGAAGGCGCGTCCGTTCAAGGAAGTTTTCCCGGAATTTTACGCAAACTGGAAAGCCGGGCGCGTGAGGGTGCGAGTTTTGACGCCCGAGGAAGTCGCCGCGGAAAAGAAGGGCCGTTCCAAGAAGCCGGCCTCGTAAACGCCAAGCCTTCGAGCCGGACCGGTTCCGGCTGCTCAACCCGACACGGTGTCGGTCGGCCCATAGCCGGCAGCATGACCTCTCGCCGCTTGACGACGCTCACGCGTTCTTGCGGCAAAACTTTTCGGTGCCGCACGCGCTGACTGTGCACCCCAGTTTGAGAGGAGGCCTGTCATGCGACTGAAGGTTCTGAGTTTCGCGCTTCTGGCGGCCGGGCTCGCTGCTCCGGCCGATGCGTCCATGTGCAGAATCGACAGCGGCGCCACCTGTCCGTCCGCGATGCCGGTGGGCGGCTATTGCGAGTGCAGCGTCCACGGCCACAACATCGGCGGCACGATCGTCAGCGGCGGGTTCAGCCGCGGAACGGCGAGCCCGTTCCGGCCGGGCGCTCCGTTGGCGTCTCCCGGCAGCAACACCGGCGACTAAGCCCTGACGGGTGCGCGGCGGCCGAAGCCGGCTGCCCCGTAATGCGGCAACGCGCCCCGATCGAAACACAACGGCAGCACGCAACGCCGGAGCAAGCGCTCGCTGCGGGCAATCGGGGCTTGTGCCGGGCGCCGCGACGCCCGTCAGGCACGACCCCAGGCTCACGTCCTATTGTCTGTCATGGCCCCGCGGGTTAGCGGAGCGAACTCGCCACGGCGTGCGATAGATACTCCACGACACAAAAGGACGCTGAGCATGGGTAAGATCGGACTGCTGACCTACGCGGTCGTTGCGGCCGCCCCCTTCGCCTTCAGCCCGGCCCTTGCGGGCACCTGCCAGACCGACAACGGCGCCACCTGTCCCACGACCATGCCGGTCGAGGGATATTGCGAGTGCAACGTTCACGGCCAGAACGTCGGCGGCACGGTCGTCAACAACGCCTTCCCGCAGCACGCCACGGCAGGCAGCTTCCAGCCCGATGCGCCGAACGGGTCGCCCGGCCGCAACATGAGCTACCGCCACCGGATGCCGCCCCCGCCGGCGCCGGGCATGCCGCCGCCGCCCCCGGGCGCCGCTCCGCAATAGGCGGGTCCGGACGGCGTCAGCCGTCCGCCGCCACGATGTAGTTCACCCCCGGCTTCGGCACGGTCCGCCACGACGCCGACAGCGGATCGTACGTCATCCCCTCGAGCCTGCTTGGCCGCCAGCCGGCCGAGCGCAAGGCGGCGGTCAGTTCGGGCGGTCGGATGAACTTCCGCCAGTCGTGCGTTCCGCGCGGCAGCCAACGGAGCACGTACTCGGCCCCGATCTTCGCGGTGAGCAGGGACGCGATGCTGCGATCCAGCGTGGACAGCACCAACACCGCCCCCGGCCGCGCCAGCCGCCGCAAAGTCCGCAGGAAGTCGGCCGGATCGGCCACGTGCTCGATCACCTCGAGCGCCGTAATCACGTCGAACCGCCCGGCCTCGGCCAGCAGGTCCTCGGGTGCCGCCACCCGATAGGCCAGATCGAGCCGCTGGCCGGCCGCATGCGCCGCCGCCGCCGCGACCAGGTCGGCCGCCGCGTCGATGCCGAGGACGGAAAACCCGGTCTTCGCCAGCACCTCGGCCGCCAGCCCCGCGCCGCAGCCCACGTCCAGCACGCGCTGACCGCCGGCCTCGCCGAACCGCTCCCGGATGCGCTTGACGATCCAGGCCACCCGGGTCGGGTTCATCCGGTGCAGCGGCCGCAGCGGCCCCTCCGGGTCCCACCAGCGGTCGGCCAGGGCATCGAACCGCGCCACCTCCGCCGCCACCGCGCTCGGCTGCCGGCCAGCCTCCATCTGCGTCTCCCCTGGGTCTCCGATCGGCGCCCCACGGCGCCGCCCATGCACATAGGCGTTGGCAGCCGCCCCGTCGCCCGCCGCGTCGCAAGGTTGTCGGGCCGCGGCCCCGGCCTGTATCAGCCTGCGCATGGCCCGCATCGTCATGAAGTTCGGCGGCACCTCGGTCGCCGACCTCGATCGCATTCGCAACGCCGCCCTCCGGGTCAAGCGGGAGGCGGATGCCGGACACGAGGTCGCCGTCGTGGTCTCCGCCATGGCCGGCGTCACCAACCAGCTCGTCGCCTGGTGCCAGGCGCTCTCGCCGATGCACGACGCCCGCGAATACGACGCCGTGGTCGCCACCGGCGAGCAGGTCACCACCGGCCTGATGGCGATCGCGCTGCAGCAGCTCGGGCTGGACGCCCGCTCCTGGCAGGGCTGGCAGGTCCCGATCCGCACCGACACCGCCCATGGCAAGGCCCGCATCCGCGACATCGACGGGTCCGACCTCGTCCGCCGCCTGCGCGGCGAGGGCCCGTCGGGCGACCGGCAGATACCCGTGGTCGCCGGCTTCCAGGGCATCGCCGACGACCACCGCGTCACCACGCTGGGCCGCGGCGGCTCCGACACCTCCGCCGTGGCGCTGGCCGCCGCACTCCGCGCCGACCGCTGCGACATCTACACCGACGTCGACGGCGTCTACACCACCGATCCCCGGATCGTGCCCGGCGCCCGGCGACTCGAGCGGATTTCCTACGAAGAGATGCTGGAACTCGCCTCGGTCGGTGCGAAGGTGCTGCAGACGCGCAGCGTCGAGCTGGCGATGAACCAGCGCGTGCGGGTCCGGGTGCTCTCCAGCTTCAACGAACCGAGCGATGACGCTGGCACCCTGGTCGTGGACGAGGACGAGATCGTGGAAAAAGAGATCGTGACCGGCATCGCCTACTCGCGCGACGAAGCGAAGGTCACCATCCGCCGCGTCCCCGACCACCCGGGCATCGCCGCGACGATCTTCGGCACGATGGCGGCCGAGAACGTCAACGTCGACATGATCGTGCAGAACGTCAGCGCCGACGGCACCACCGACATGACGTTCACCGTCGGCAAGTCCGACCTGCCGCGCGCGCGTGCCGCCATCGAAGGCGTGCGCGACCGCATCGCGTTCGCCGACATCCTGACCGACGCCAACGTCGCCAAGGTCAGCGTGGTCGGCGTCGGCATGCGCAGCCATGCGGGTGTCGCCAACACGATGTTCAAGGCCCTCGCCGACAAGAGCATCAACATCCAGGTGATCTCGACCAGCGAGATCAAGGTCAGCGTGCTGATCGCCGCCGACTACACCGAGCTCGCCGTGCGCGCCCTGCATACCGCCTACGGCCTCGATGCCTGACGTCATCGCCAGCGTCGCGCCCGAGGAGCTCGCGGCGCGCGCCGAGCTCGACCGCCTGTGGTCGCGCGGCACCGCGTTCCTCGGCTGCGATGCCGCCATCATGGGCGGGGCGATGAGCTGGGTGAGCGAGCGCCACCTCGTCGCCGCGATCTCGAACGCGGGCGGCTTCGGCGTGATCGCCTGCGGCTCGATGAACCCCGATCAGCTCGCCGCCGAGATCGCCGGCACGCAGGCGCTGACCGACCGGCCGTTCGGCGTGAACCTGATCACCATGCACCCGCTTCTCGACGACCTGATCCGGGTCTGCGTGGCGGCCGGCGTGACGCATGTCGTGCTCGCCGGCGGCATCCCGCCGGGCGGCGCGGTGCGCGCGGTCAAGGATGGCGGGGCCAAGCTGATCACCTTCGCGTCGGCGCTGGTGCTGGCCAGGCGCCTCGTGCGCTCGGGCACCGACGCGATCGTCATCGAGGGCTCGGAAGCCGGCGGCCATATCGGCCCCGTATCGCTGACGGTGCTCGCGCAGGAGATCCTGCCGCACATCCGCGAGGTGCCGGTGTTCGTGGCCGGCGGGATCGGCCGCGGCGAGGCGATCCTGTCCTACCTGGAGATGGGCGCGTCCGGCGCACAGCTGGGCACCCGCTTCGCGGCGGCGACCGAAAGCATCGCCCACCCGAACTTCAAGCGCGCCTTCATCCGCGCCAACGCGCGCGACGCGCTGCCGTCGGTCCAGCTCGACGAACGCTTCCCGGTCATCCCGGTCCGCGGCCTGGTGAACGAGGGCACCAGACGCTTCCGCGCCTTCCAGGCCGCCACCCGCGATCGGTTCGAAAGCGGCGAGCTGACGCGCGAGGCCGCGCAGCTCGAGATCGAGCATTTCTGGGCCGGCGCCCTGCGCCGCGCGGTGCTCGACGGCGATGTCGAGACCGGCTCCGTCATGGCCGGCCAGTCCGTCTGCATGGTCACCGAGGAGCAGCCGATCGCCGCCATCATCGCCCAGCTGATCGGCCAGGCGGTCGCCGCGCTGACCGCGCGCCGGCGGCTCGCGCCGCCGCCCGCCGTCTGACGTGTCGGTTCCGCGCCGGCTGCTGGCCCGGCTGCGCGAGACGCTCGCGGCCAGCGCCGCCCCCTTGCAGGAACTGGTCGGCATCGTCGCGGCCGAACTCGTCACCGAGGTCTGCTCAGTCTACGCGATGCGGCCGGGC
>DATEQV010000099.1:0-8979 GCA_035272265.1 Acidisphaera sp.
CGCCGAACCCCGTGGTACCGAAGGTCGTGGTGCCGGATCCGGTCGTGGTGGTGAAAAACGGCATCTCAGCCTCTCATCCTTCAGTCGCAGCTGCGGCCGGCGGCTCTTCTGCCGCCACGCCTATCGCCGTCCAGCTTAACGCCACGATACAGGGGGGGGCCTTTTCCTGCAAATTACCCGCCATCCATCTGGCCCTTACGCGCGTAGCAGGCCCCTTGTAACGCAAGTATTGCGGCGAGTAGCGATCATGATTCGAAGAGCACCGCCGTGGTATCATATCGCCTGTCACAACCCCGGCCACACGGTCGGGCTCACGCCCGACAGCAACACCAAGCACAATGTGGCGCAGCCGTGACTCGGACGCCGGATTGAGGCTCACGATGGCGGGCATCGAGCCGATCAGCAGCGCGGTCATGCTGCTGCTGACCTTCGTGCTGGTGATGGCGGCCGAGCGCGGCTCGGCGTGGCTGCCCGCCCGGGCGGGTTAGAACGGACGCAAGCCGAACCCGGCAATGCTCATCGGAACAGGTTGTGTTTTATGATGCAGTAGATGGCGCGCACGCCGTCCTTCCAGCCGATCTTCCTACCCTCCTCCTACGTGCGACCATAGTAGGAAATTCCTACCTCATAGATCCGGAGCTTCCGCCGCTTGGCGACCTTCGCCGTGATTTCGGGCTCGAAACCGAACCGGGACTCCTCGATCTCGATCGACTGGATGATCTCTCGGCGGAACGCCTTGAAGCAGGTCTCCATGTCGGTGAGATCCAGGTCGGTGAGCATGTTCGACAGCATCGTGAGGAAACTGTTGCCGAGGCGGTGCCAGTAATAGAGCACCCGATGGGCTTGCCCGCCCGCGAAGCAGGACCCGAACACCACATCCGCCCTGCCCGACACGATGGGTTCGATCATGCGGGGATGCTCGTTCGGGTCGTATTCGAGATCGGCGTCCTGGACGATGACGATGTCGCCCGTCGCATAGCGGAAGCCGGTACGCAGCGCCGCGCCCTTACCCTGATTCCGATCGTGATAGATCACCCGATCGACCCGACCGGAGGTTTCGATCGCGCTCCTCAGCTTCTCCCTCGTGCCGTCCACCGAGCAATCATCGACAACGATGATCTCCGTGTCCGCATGGGGGGACCCTCGGACCGCTTCGATGATGCGGTCGATCGTTTCTACCTCGTTGTAGCAGGGGATAACGACCGTCAGCTTCATCGCATCGTCTCGGGTGAACTCGACAGGGTGTCACGAATCGAAATCGCGACGGCAGCAGGTGCCCAATTCGATTCGCACGGTCAAATGACCTGCCGCGACGCCGCGCTCCGGCGTCGACGCACGTGCGCTAACTCGACGTTCGCGATGTGTCGGCTTCCCCGAAGGCTCGGCGAACTGCTAAACCACCAGCCGCGCACCGACCACGAACAGCACCGCGGCCAGGACGCCGCGCAACGCCGTCTCCGGCACCCGCGTCGACGCCAGGCTGCCGACGACGATGCCGGGCATCGAGCCGATCAGCAGCGCGGTCAGCACCGGCCAGTTGATCGAGCCGAGATACCAGTGCCCAAGTCCGGCGACCAGCGTCAGCGGCACCGCATGGGCGATGTCGGAGGCGACCAGAACCGCGACCGGCAGGGCGGGATACAGCATCAGCAACGCGGTCATGCCGATCGCACCCGCGCCGACCGACGAGAGCGAGACCAGCACGCCGAGCACAGCACCCGTAATGATCGTCAGCACCGTAGTCCGGCGCGGATGCGGATTGCCGCGGAAGCGCGCGGCGAAGGCGATGATCTGCGGCCGGAAGACCAGCGATACGGCGGTCAGCAGCAGCGCGATCCCCAACGTCACCGAGATGATCTTCGCGGTCAGCGCGTTCGGATTTCCCAGCCGGTCCAGCAGCAGGATCATCAGCAGGCTCGACGGCAGGCTGCCCACCGCCAGCAAGCCGGTCACCCGCCAGGAGACGTTGCGGTTGGCGCCGTGCACCAGGGTGCCGACCGACTTCGTGCCGGCGGCGAACAGCAGGTCGGTGCCGACGGCCGCGACGGGGTGGAAGCCGAACGCCAGAACCAGAAGCGGCGTCATCAAGGAGCCGCCGCCCACGCCGGTCATGCCGACCAGCAAGCCCACCACTGCACCCGACAGGACGTAAAGCGGGTCGAACAGGAAGGCATCCTCCTTCGCTCACGGGGGCGCAGCACGCACGCCCTGCCGATAATCACGCGGATTCCGCGCGAGTCAAATTCAAAGCACGCTCACGCATCGTTGATTGGGCGTGGAGCGCACGCCGGAACAAGTGGCGCTAGCAGCGCGGCAGCGCTGTCTGGCCAAGCACCCATCCCTCCCAGCGCCTGATCCAGGGATCGTCGGGCGCCGCGTCGGGCCTATTGCCGGCCTGCACGTTTACCACGCACAGCAGACCGAGGACACAATCAAAACGATCCTCCCCGGCCGAGTCGGCCCCGAACCCGTCCGTCGCCGACGCCGCAAGCGCGGGATCGGGGACGGCGCCGAGCCTCTCGGCCACGGCGAGCAGCGCCGGAGCCAGCGCCGCGCGGTCGGCCTGCCGCCGCTTGCTGCCGGCGAACCGAAGGCCCAGGTGGCGCAGCGCCTCGGCGGGGTAGGTCTCGGCGATTACCACGGAACCGGCCGCGATCAGATCGCCGAGCTTTCCCTCGAACGGCCACAGGCGCATGGGCACGCATGCAGCGATGGCCGGCAGCAGGAAATCGCGCCAGGCGGCAATCGCGGCCTTGCCGGACTGGTTGGCGCCGAGCGTCCAGAACAGCGGCGCCCCGGCAGGCCGCTCGGCGGTGGCGCGATCACAAGCGCGGGACAGCGCGGCCGCCCCGGCGAGGCCGAGCGCCAGGGCGTGCGCCGCTCGCGTCATCCCCGCCAACCCCCGCGCCGGGTAGAACGGGCGGTCGGCGGACACCTCGTCCAGCGTGGCGCAGACCTCGAAGAAGCCCGGCCGCTGGGCGAGGCCGCGCAGGAACGCGGGAAAATCCGGCTCCGGCACGCGCGCGGCGTACGCACGCGGCAGGCCCAGCGGCAGATCGACGCCGAGCACCACCGGGCCGCCGTCGGCACGCGCCAGAAGTCGTCCGGGCAGCGTGGCGACATCGCCGACCGGCTCCGGCGCCGCGATACGCCACGCGCCCCCGCTGCGCATCGCGGTCGCCATCCAGCGCTTGCGCGGGTCGACGCTCCAGTCGGCGTGGGCCAGCAGCGTCAGTCGGGGAATCCGCGGAAGGTGGCGAAGGCGCTCGCCGGTACGCGCTCCGTCACCAGCCGGTTCTCCGGCGCGTCCGGGTCGGCGTAGCCGAGCGCCATGCCGCAGACGACAAGCTCCTCGGGCGCCAATTCCAGCACCCGGCGGACCACGGCGTGCATCGGCGCCCAGGCCGCCTGCGGGCAGGTGTCAAGGCCGCGGGCGCGTGCGGCGATCATCATGTTCTCCAGGAACATGCCGTAGTCGAGCCAGCTGCCGATCTTCAGCCGCCGGTCGATGGTGCAGATCATCCCCACCGGCGCGTCGAAGAAGTCGAAGTTGCGCGCGTGCTGGGCGAGCATCCTCGCCACGTCGCCTTTGGCGATGCCGAGCAGGCCGTACAGGTCCCACCCCACTTTCCGTCGCCGCGACAGGTACGGCTCGAAGAACTTGTCCGGGTAGTAGGCGTATTCGCTGCCGCTCTCCGGTCCGCCGCCCGAGAGGAAGGCGGGACGCACGGCATCCGACAATCGCCGCCGTTCCTCGCCCGCCAGCACGTGAACGCGCCACGGCTGCATGTTCGTGCCGCTCGGCGCCCTCGCGGAGATGTTCAGGATCGCCTCGACCGTCTCGCGCGGCACCGGCGTGGGCAGGAACGCGCGCACCGAGCGGCGCGACGTGATGGCGTGATCGACGTCGGCGGGGTTCATCCGTTGGCTCCCTCGCCGAGCAGCACCTCGCCGGCGGACAGCGTCCGCATACCGGCTGCCGTCTGCAATTGCAGCAGGCCGGCGTCGGTCAGGCCGGCGAACCGGCCCTCGAGGCGCTCATCGGCGAACTGCACGACAAGCGGCGTCCCGACCGGATGCGCACGCGACAGCCATGCCGCGCGGATCGGCGCGAAGCCGTTGCGGCCTCGCTCGGCACGCCGCCGCCACATGGCGTCAAGCAGCGCACGGGCGACGTCTTCGGGCGCGGGCGGCGGGGCGACCTCGGACACGGCGGCGGTCGGACGGTCGGGCAGGTCGGGCGCGGTGCTCAGATTCGCGCCGACGCCGATCGCGAGCGTGCGCAGCCGACCCTCGTCGGTCGTCGCGTCGATCAGGATGCCGGCGAGCTTGCGGCCGCGCAGCAGCACGTCGTTCGGCCATTTCAGGCTGAGCAGGCCGGGGTCGGGCAGGCGGGGGATCAGCACGTCCGACAGCGCGATTGCGACCAGCAGCGGCCACTCGGCGGCCGTCGCCGCCGGCTCGTCCGGCCGCAGCAGCACCGACAGCGCGAGGTTGCCGGGCGGCGAGGACCACGCGCGCCCGCGGCTCCCGCGTCCTCTCGTCTGCGTCAGCGCGAGCACGGCCGTGCCGTCCGGCGCGCCTTTCGCCGCCAGCGCGGCCAGCCGGTCGGTCGTCGACGGCAGGCTGTCGTGAACCTCCAGCCGCCAGGGAGCATCATCGGTCACGCAAGACGGTTAGGTCAGTCCGCGCGCGAATAGCAACGGCAGCTGCGTGCGCACCGCTGGCATCAGGGCTGCGGCGCGCGGCGTATCGGCGCCGTTGTTGGCGCAGCTAACGTCGGTCGGTGGCACAGATGGGACGCATGCGCGCGCTGATCCTGCTGGCGGCGCTGACGCTGGCGCGATTGAGCTTCGCCTACCAGTTCCAGGCCATCGCCAGCCTCGCGCCATTGCTGACCCGCCTGTTCGGCCTCGACTACACGGCGATCGGCACGCTCATCGGCATTCACCTCGCCTCCGGCATTCTCATGTCGTTACCCTTCGGCATGCTGGCCGGCCGCTTCGGCGATCGCGTGGTGCTGACGGCCGGACTCTTGCTGATGACGGTCGGCGCCCTGATCGCCGCCACCGGCGGCGGCGTCGCCGGCATCGCCGCCGGGCGCGTGGTGTCCGGCATGGGGTCGGTCACCATCGTCGTGCTGCAGGGCAAGCTGCTCGCCGACTGGTTCGAGGGCAGCGCCTTCATGCTGGCGATCGCGGTGACCATGGGCTCCTACGCGGTCGGCATCAGCCTCGCGCAGTTCACGCAGCTTCCGCTCGCCGAAGCGGCGGGCTGGCCCTGGGTGTTCGTGGCGGGCGGCGCGATCGCCGCCGCCGCCGCGACGCTCTTCCTGTCCGCCTACCAGCCGCCCGAGGAGCGCGGCCGACGCAGCCTCGCGCTCCCGAGCCCGCGCGAGTGCATGCTGGTCGCCGTCGCCGGGCTGATCTGGACATTCTACAACGCGGGCTATTCCGGGTTCCTGTCGTATGTGCCGTCGCTGCTGCACGTGCGCGCCGCGACGGCCGCGCAGGCTGGCGTGGTCATCGCGCTCGCCACGTTGACGAACCTGCCGGCGATGCTGGCCGGCGGCTGGCTGGCGCCCCGGATCGGCAACGCGGCGGTGATGGTCGCGGGCGCGGCGGGAGTCGCCGTCAGCGTGGCCGGCATTGCGGCATTCGGCGACGGCATCGCGGCGCAGGCAGGCTGGGCGCTGCTGTTCGGCTTCCTCGGCTCGCTGCACGGCAGCGTCATCATCGCGCTCGGCACGTTGTCCTCGCGCCCCGAGCGCCGCGCCGCCGGCATGGGGCTGTTCTACACGACCTATTACATCGGCGGCGCGCTGATCCCCGCGGCATGCGGACGCGCGGCCGACATCTATGGCGGCCCGGAGGGCGCGCTGTACGCGGCAGCCGCGGTGTCGCTGCTCTCGATTCCGGCGTTCTTCGCGCATCGCGCGCTGGCGCACCGGCCTGCCGCTGCTGCGCTGCGCGCGGCGTAGCCCATGCGCATCCTCCTGTCCGAAGGGTCGGGCCTCACGTCCCGGCAGGTGGCCACACGGCTCGGCAGCCTCGGGCACCACGTGGAACTCCTGTCCTCGTCGGGTCTGTGCCTGAGCCGTTTCACTCGCAACGTTCGCGAGGTTCACGCCGTTCCGCGCTTCGCACAGGACCCATTCGCCTGGCTGGAAGCGGCCGAGGCGGTCGCCGAACGCCGTGCCATCGACCTGCTGTTTCCGACGCAGGAGCAGGTCGCGGTTCTCTCCGCTCGACGGGACACGCTCGGTGTCGCGACCGTGGTGCCGCCGTTCGGATCGCTCCGCCGCCTGCAGGACAAGATATCGGCGTACCGCACGCTGCACGGCCTCGGCGTGCCGCAACCGGCTTCGCTCGTCGTCGGCGGTGTGCGCGACCTCGACCGCGTCGTCGATTTTCCGGCGTTCGTCAAGCAGCCGATCAGCACCGCCAGCAGCGGCGTTCGCCGCGTCACCTCGCGCGCCGAACTTGCAGCCGCAGCGTCGGCGATGGGCCTGGGCGAGCACGAGTTGCTGGTGCAGTCGCAGTGCCTCGGCCCGCTCGCGATGGTGCAGGCCGTCGCCGACAACGGACGCCTGTTGGCGCACCATGCCTGCCTGCGCCTGCGCGAAGGCGTTGGCGGAGGGGCATCGCTGAAGGAGAGCGTCGCGCTCCCCGCGCTGCCTGCGATCCTGGGCGACATCGTGGGCGCGCTCGACTGGCATGGCGCCTTGTCGATGGACGCGATCGTGACGCCTGCGGGGCTGGTCGTGATCGACGTCAATCCGCGGCTGGTCGAACCGATGAACGCGTACTACTCGGGAGTGGACCTGGTTTCCGTGATGCTCGATCTCGGCCGGGCGCGGCACCCGCCCGCGCAGCCCCCGGGAAAGCCCGGCATCCGCTCACGGCAGACGCTGCTCGCGATCCTCGGCGCCGCGCAGCACGCCGGACGACGGTCAGCGATCGCGCGCGAGATCGTCGCGGCGGTGTGCGCGCGCGGAGGCTACCGAGCCGCCGTCGAGGAGCTGACGCCGCTGCATCGCGATCCGCTCGCAGCCGTCCCGGCCGTCGCCGCCGCGCTGCTCACATTGCTGCGGCCGTCGTTCTGGCGGTTGTTCCACTCCGGCGCGGTCGGCTCGTACGCGCTGACCCCGGACGCCTGGGAGACGATCGTCTCCGCGAACTGACGGCGCGGCGTCACTCCACGCCGACGATGCGGAAGATCAGCTCCTCCCCGTCGGGCCGGCGCAGCGTGATGTAGTCGCCCGGTCGCAACGTCTTCACCGTGACATCCCACACCGGCTCGTTGTCGCCGCGCGCCGCACGGATTGCCCAGCCCTCGTCCACCCGGATCAGCTCGCCGTGCCAGTCCTCGCGGTCCGGCCACGTGCGGCGCACCGGCCAGGGCAGCGGGCTGATCTCGAACGCCGCGACATCCAGAAGCGCGTTCGGGGTCAGGCACACCGACAGCTCCAGGCCAATCGCCGTGTCGCCGTCCGGATGGCCCGCGCTCTGCGCCAGCAGGCTGAGGATCTTTGCCATGCGCCCGCGTCAGATCGCCACCCGCACGCCCAGCTCCACCACGCGGTCGCTGGGAATGCGGAAGAACTCCGTCGCCGACGTCGCATTGCGCGCCAGGAACAGGAACAGCCACAGCCGCCACACCGGCATGCGCGGCAGAACCGCCCGCACCAGCACCTCGCGGCCGAGGAAGTAGCTCGCCTGCATCGGATCGAACGGCACGCCGAGGTCCGGCAGACTCTCGAGGGCGCGCGGCAGGTCGGGGCTCTCCATGAAGCCGTAGCGCACGGTGACGCGGTGGATGCCGGGCCCCAGCTCGGCCACCGCCACGCGCTCGGACTCGGCGACCTCCGGCACGTCGACGTTCTGCACGTTCACGAACAGCACCAGCTCGTGCAGCACCTTGTTGTGCTTGAGGTTGTGCAGCAGCGCGCCCGGCACGTAGTCCGGGTTGCCGGTCATGAACACCGCGAGCCCGGGGACCCGCACGGTGCGCGACTGCGGCAGCCGGGCGAGGAACGAGGCGAGCGGCAGGCTGTCCTGCCGCCAGCGGGCGAACAGCAGGTCGCGCCCCTGCTTCCACGACGTCATCAGCGCCATCAGCGAGAGGCCGAGCACCAGCGGCACCCAGCCGCCCTCGACCACCTTCAGCGAGTTGGCCGCGAAGAACGTGGCGTCGATCAGCATCAGCGAGCCGAACACCGCGACCGCGGCCCAGCGCGACCAGCCGAATGCGCGGCGGAACACAACGATCGCAAGCATCGCCGTGCACAGGAACGTCCCCGTGACCGCGATGCCGTAGGCCGAGGCGAGGTTGTCGCTGGTGCGGAACGCGAAGACCAGCAGCAGCACGCCGACGGCGAGGAAGGTGTTGACCTGCGGGACGTAGATCTGCCCCGCCTCCTCGCTGCTGGTATGGCGCACCCGCATGCGCGGCAGGAAGCCGAGCTGCGTGCACTGCCGCGTCATCGAATAGGCGCCGGAGATCACCGCCTGACTGGCGATCACGGTCGCCACCGTCGCCAGGATCACCATCGGCAGGCGCAGCCAGTGCGGGCCGAGCAGGAAGAACGGGTTCTCCGCCGCCGCCTTGTCATGGATCAACAGCGCGCCCTGACCGAAATAGTTCAGCACCAGGCTGGGCAGCACGAAGAACGTCCAGGCCAGGCGGATCGGATGGGCGCCGAAATGGCCCATGTCCGCATACAGCGCCTCGGCACCTGTCACCGCCAGCACCACGCTGCCGAGCACCAGGAAGGCGAGCGCGCCATAGTGCGTGCACAGCTCGACGGCATAGGTCGGCGAGACCGCCAGCAGCACGAACGGATGGCCGGCGATCTCGATCGCACCCAGCACGCCGATCGCCAGGAACCAGACGATCATGATCGGGCCGAACACGCGGCCGACGCTGCCGGTGCCGCGGAACTGCATGGCGAACAGCACGACGATCACGACCGCGCAG
>DATEQV010000100.1:0-3862 GCA_035272265.1 Acidisphaera sp.
CCCTACCGCATCCCGCATCCCGATATGACCCTGGCTGAAAGCGAGGAAGCCCGCCGGCGGATGCGGGCACCGCGCACGCAAGACCGAACCGAGCGACGGCTGTTTGAGAACCTCGCCGAAATCCGCGCCATCGAGGAACAGGCGCGGTCGGCCACGAGCCGGCGGAAGGCTGAGCGAACGAGGCTGATCACCGGCGTTTCAATCGGCGCCTTCGCAACCAAGGAGATCGCCCATGTCTTCCGGTTGGATGAGCAGCTGGCTAATCGCTTCGCGCTGCTGACGCTACCCCGGTGGCAATTCGACGACCTGGAATACGCTCAGCTGCTGGCAACGTTCGAGCGGCACTTGCCGCTCCGGCGCCCATCCAATTTGACCGGCGCCGATCTCGCGCGGCACATCCTGACGATGGCTGGCGGCCTCATCGGCGGGATCGCCACGATCCTGCGCCAGGCAGCGACGGCGGCGATCGAGTCAGGCCACGAACGGATCGACCGGTCGGTGCTGGGTGGGCTGATCATCTCGTCGCCTGAACAGATCGAGGCCGTCGCCACGGCACCGGATCTCTGACATGGCAAAGACCGAGCTGGACCATGCGGCACGCGATCGGCTGCTGTCTGACGTCGAGAGCTGGCTGCCATCCACTGATCCCGCCTCGCGGCGGCGAATCCTCGATCTGCTGACCCGGGCCGCCGCGACTGGCGCCGATCCCATCGCCACCCTGCGCGATGGATTGCGGCAATGGTTCGGGACCGGCGCGCCCGCAATGTTGCCGCGATCTCCGTCTCCCATCGCGGCTTTCGAGGCCGCGACCATTCCATTCGAGCTGTTGATCGGACCGCGCCGGCCGACCTTATGGCCGCAACGGCCAAAGCGTTTGGTCGATGAGTTGTTCAGCAGCTGGTTGTGGCGCTGCGCGACGGCTTCGCATATCTCCCCTGCCCTGTTCGCGGCGGATGTCCTCGTCTTGCCGCATGGCGATATCGATCGCGATGTCGCGCCGGAGACGGTCTGCCGGCTGGCGCGCCGCAGCGGACAAACGTTTGCGTCTCTCGCCGCCGGCACGCTGCCGCTCACTCCGGCGGCGCCGCAGGACACGATCGGCGGCATGGTTGAAGATTTACTGATGACCGAGGACAGGCTGCTGCTGGCAAGCCGGCCCGACGGTGGCATGCGGCGCCGCGATTACCCCATTCTCGCCTATTGTCCGCGCTGCCTGGCCAGCGACAGCAAGCCCTATTTCAGGCGGCGGTGGCGCCTGGCCCCCTTCGTCGTCTGTTTGACGCACCGGACGATGCTGTTGGATCGTTGCTGGAACTGCCAATCTCGGATCGATGTCCTGACCTCGGGCGAGACCGGCCCGCAGCCTTCGTGCGGATCCTGCGGCGTGCTGTTGAGTGCTGCGCCGGCCACGACGCGCGCCGCCGCGGCGGCGCGCGTGCCGCGCCAACGCAACCTCGAGGCCATGCTGGCCTATCTGGTGACCCGGCTTCCCGCGGACCAACGAGTGTCTCACCTGCGCACGCTGAGCCGCCAGTTCAGCTCCGGCATCCTGCACGGCCGGGCCAGAGTGATCGCGGCGCTGATACCGGCGACCGCGCATGTCTGGTTTGGTGCGCCGATCGACCCGCGGCATGATGCGCCGCTGCGGATGCTGGCGAAACGCGGGCGGCACGGCCGGGACGGAGCCCGGAGAAGCAGTCGCGCCGGGTCTTATTGATGTTGCGCGCGGCCGCCACACCAACCCTGCGCGCATACCGGTCGGCCGCTTCGGGCCGCTGGTATTACAGGCCGCCATAATGGACGCTGACAACGAAGCGAAGGTCGGGCCATGCGGTGCGGATCGTGGCCAGAGCAGGCCAGGGTGTCCAGTCCGCCGACCAGAACCGGTAGCGGCACAGGGCCTGGCCAGCCGGCAGTGCGCCCTGGTCCGGCTCCGCTGGCGGGTCCTCCGCGACCTGCCGCAACGGCCACGTCGTCCCCCAATGGCGCCAGAGCCAGGCGGACAGGCGCGGGTCGTCCGGCGGCAGACCCGACAACGCGGGCGGCACCGGTATCAGCGCGTTCAGGTCGAACGGCCAGAGCGCGCCGCGCCCGGCGGCACGCACCATATGGGCGTCGATCCGGTCGCCGATCTGTCCGGCAAGGATGCGCGCACCCGCGAGCGAAATGCCCCGCAGCGAGGGTGGCGGCGCCAAAAGCGCATGCATGACATCCTCCTCATGGCGCGCCCGGTCCTGCAACGGCAGGATACCCGGACCGGCAGCGGCCGCGCGAAAGGCCGCGACCCGCTCCGCCGGCCCGCTGACCGTCAGCGTGTGCGCCAGCCAATCCGGGACCGCCAGCGCCAGGACCGACGCATCCATTCCTTCCCCTTGCCCGGCCTGCGACAACGCGGCGGCTGCCGGCGTCGCGGTCAGCGGCCCGGACCCCGCACGCCCGGTCAGTCTCTCCTGGCGGCGCTGTTGGCCACTGCGCGTGATCCGATCCGCCAAGCGGTCGGGACGGCCGGCTTTCGATATCGGCGCGGTGGCACGCGCTTTCTTGCCTTTGGCCCGGCGGGTTGGCGACCCGGCCTTGCCGGTACGGCCTGAGCGCGGCGGGCGCATGCGCTACAGCCCGAGCAGGCCGGCGGGACTGGCGGTGACCAGCTTGGCGCGACGGACATAGCCGCGCATGGTGCGCAGGTCTTTCTGTCTGGTGTGTTCCATGATCTGTTCATCGCGGGCGCCGGCGATATAGGTCTGGGTGATGAAACCGGCGCGCAGTCCGTGCGGGCTGAGGCGCTCACCCGAAGGTGCGGTCAGACCGGCGATGGCGGCGCGGCGCGACAGGATCAGACGGACCGAATCCGCGTGCAGCGCCCGGGTGCCGATCATACCAAGCCGATCGATGGCCCGGAACACCGAACCAAAGCGGCAGTCCGAGACGTCCAGCCACAGCTCGAGCGCACGCACCGGGCAGGTGTCGGCGCGGTTGCCGCGGGGGATGCCGAGACTGGCCCCCTTCCCGGTCTGGTCACCCTTGGCGCGCGGGATGGTCAGGCGCAGGCCGTCGGTGGTGAACACGATGTCCTCGCGGGTGATCGCGACGAGTTCCGAGCGCCTGAGCGCACCGGCGTAGCCGATCAGCAGCAGGGCGCGGTCGCGCCGGCCAACCGGCGTGGTTTCGCAGGTCTCGACGAGGCGGATCAGTTCGTCGGTTGTCAGCGCCGCAGCCTGTTGTTTCGGCCTGGCATGTTCGCGCTGGATGCCACGCAGTGTGTTGCGGATCGCCGGATGCGCCCGCGGCCAGTCGAGCCCGGCCAGCCGATGCGCCCGGCTCAGCGTCGCCAGCCGGCGCTCGAGAACACTGCTGGTGTGGGTGGCGGCGAGGGCGGCGAGGTAGGCGGCGACGGTTTGTGGCGATGCGGGCAGCGCCGCCCAGCCGGCCTCGCGGCACCAGCTGAGAAAATGGTTCCAATCCGCCCGATAGGCGCGCAGCGTGGCCGGTGCGAGAGCGGCGGCGGCGAAATCCATCGCCGCGGCCAGCGCCGCGAGGGCGGCGGGCGAGCCGTCCGCGACCGCGCCATCATCGGGCGCCCCACCCTCCGGCGCCAGCCGTGCGCCAAGCGGGTCGGCTTGACCCGGGGGTTGCGGCGCTGACAGCGGCGGCGCGGTGCGGTCCTGATCGTCCATGAGCGGGAAAAATCCGTTGCGGTGAAATTGTTTAGCGCCGATTACGGCAAAATTGCAAGACTCGTGATAAGGCACCCTTATCACGAGTAGATACCCGCCGGCAATGCCGGCAAGGCCACGGCATGGTAGCGGGTTCCACGCGGCATGCACGCGCCGGCACGTCTCATGTCCCCTGCCCCGTCCCGCGG
>DATEQV010000101.1:0-10918 GCA_035272265.1 Acidisphaera sp.
GGTCCTTGTCGGGCGCGCGCACGAAGACGTTGTCCTGCGACATGCCGGGCGTGCCGCCGGAACGCACCCGGCTGTGGCCGACGATCACGGCGGCGATCGTCGTGCCGTCCTTGTCGAGCACGCGCACGAGATCGCCAGTCGCGTCCGGCTTGTTCGGATCGTCCAGGCCGAGGCGGGAGAAGAACGCGGGGTCGGCGGTGCGCGGCTCGTCGAGCCGCAACTCGGTCAGGCCGGTGAGCAGCGCGCGCACCTTCTGCGGCTGCGCCGGATAGTCCGCGCGTTCGGCGACGCCCCACGTATCGCCCGCGCGATCGAGTTCGAGCGTGTGGCCCTTGCTGGTGATCTCGATCTTCGCCGCGTCCTGCAGGCGCTGGACGAGGCCGGGGAACATCAGCGCGCCGCGCGCGACGGTGCCGCGCGTCAGCGCCGCGCTGTGGGGGCCGAAGAACCACCCGGCGGCCAGCACGACAAGGCCGGTTGCGAACAAAACGACAGCGGCGCGCGGGCGGATCATGCGCGTGCCCTCATGCCCATGCCCCTCATGCGCGAGCCTGCGCCCGACGGCGCGCGCGATGGAACGCGAGCGCGATTGCCAGCACCGCCAGCAGCGCCGGCACGGCGACGATGTCGGCGATCTTCAGCTCGGATTCGAGCGCCCCCACGTCGCGCCGCAGGTCGAACTGGACACGGCGGAGCTGTGCCCGCGTCGTCAGGATGTCGGTGCGCAGCTTGTCGATCGCGTCGCGCTGCTCGGGCGTGATGACCGTGCCGGCGGCACCTTCGCCGCCGCCTTGCCGCAGCGTCTGCAGCGTCTTCTCGGTCGCCTCCAGATGCTGCTGCAGCGTCTGCTCGGCCTGGCGGAAGCGCGCCTCCGCATCGGCCTGCATGCGGTCGACCACGGTGAACGGGCGGATGCTGTCGCCGCGGCCGCGCAGGCCGATCAGCGCGTCGCCGCCGGCGAGCGTGCCGATCACGTTGACGACGAAGGCGCCGTTGTCGCTGAACGGGGTGGCTTCGGATTGCCCGAAGAAGTCCTGCACGCGCACCCAGAACCGGTCGGCGAGGATGTCGGTGTCGCCGACGACGACGAGGTTGGCCGGCCCGTTCGTCTGCGCGATGTGGGCGGGGAAGTCGGCCGGGCGCGGCTTGTCCGCGGGGGCGGGCGGCGGCCCGGTGAACGCCGAGTGCAGCACCCCGCGCACGCGCGCGGCGATGACGCGCGGTCCGCCCTGCGGATGGAAGTCGGCGAGCACCTTGGCCGGGTCCGGATCGCGTACCTCCTCGACCGGCAGCAGGCCGCTCTCGCGGCCGGAGGTGAGCAGCGGCGTGAAGGCGATCGGCGCGCCCGGCTTCTGGCCGACGACGCCGGCGCTGGCGACGGTCACCTGAGTGAGGTCGGCGCTCGCCGGATCGTCCCTGGCGATGCCGCCGCGGATGTTGAACCACGGCACGTACTCGACGGCCGACGCATTGGACCCGGTGGCGCGCACCCGCCACGCGTTGTCGAGGTCGCCGACGACGTCCTTCGAGTCGAACGTGATGCCCCAGGCGTCGAACAGCTTCGGCAGGTTCGAGCCCGTGTCTTCCGACGGCATGCCGGTCTGCGCGGCGCTGGCGGCTTCGGCCTCGCTGTAGGGGTCGACCATCACCATCAGCCGCCCGCCGCGCATCACGAACTGGTCGATCGCGTACAGCGTGGCGTCCGGCAGGTTCTGCGGCTGTGCGACCAGCAGCACCTGGATCGACGGATCGATCACCTGCGCGTCGGTCGGCACGGTCTTCATCGTGTAGGCGTCGTGCAGCTCCTGGCTGACGACCCACGGCGCGCCGGCGCGGCTGCCGGAGCGCATCCCCATCATCATCAGCCGCGGATCGCCCTCGATCGGCAGCGCGCTCATCAGCCCGACCACCGGCTTCGATGGGTTCGACAGGTCGTAGACGAGCTTGGTCAGGTCGTATTCGAGGAAGCGCTCGCGCTCCGGCTGGAAGAACGCGATGGTCTTCTCGTCGTCGAGCATGTTGGTGCCGACGAGTCCGAAATAGACCTTCTCGCCCGAGGCGGTCAGCGGCACCGCCTGCAGTCCGTCGCTCAGCGCCTGGTCCTCGGTGTCGCTGAACGGCTCGGGGTTGAGCACCTGCACGTGGATCTTGCCGTGCGAGGCCGTGACGTATTCGCGCAGCATCTCGCGCACGTGGTCGGCGAGCGTGCCGTAGGACGGCACCGCAGTGCCGAGACGCGGCGAGTAATACAGCCGCAGCGTGATCGGGTCCTTCAGGTGCGCGAGGATCGTGCGGGTGCCGCGCGAGAGCGTGTAGAGCTTCTGCTGCGTCAGGTCGGCCTGCACCGCGCCGAGGCGGGCGTCGGCGAACATGTTGATGCCGAGCACGATCGCGAGCGCGCCGGTGATGGCCAGCAGGTTGGTCCAGAACCGCCGCATGGGTCAGGCGGCCTTGCGCGCGTCGAGGACGAGCGTGTTCACGAACAGCCAGAAGGCGATGAAGCTGGCGAAGTAGATCATGTCGGGCAGCGTGATGACGCCGCGGACGAAGTCGCCGAACCGCTCGATGACGCCGACGCGGCGCGCGATGGAGGCCAGGACCGGCGTGCTCTGCGAGAGATAGTCGGTGACGATCGGATAGGCGGCGACGGCGAAGACGAAGCACACCGCGACTGCGAGCACGAAGGCGATCACCTGGTTCTTGGTCAGCGCCGACAGCGCCGCGCCGACGGCGAGGAAGGCGCCGGCGACCAGCAGCCCGCCGAGATAGCCCGCGGCGATCACGCCGTTGTCGGGATTGCCGAGCAGGTTGACGGTGATGACGAACGGGAAGGTCAGCAGCAAGGCGATGGCGCAGAACGCCCAGGCGGCGAGGAACTTGCCGAGCACCGCCTGCCACTGCGTCACCGGGAGCGTCAGCAGCAGCTCGATGGTGCCGAGCCGACGCTCCTCGGCCCATAGGCGCATGGTGATCGCCGGCACGAGCAGCAGGAACACCCAGGGCAGGAAGTTGAAGAACGGCAGCAGGTCGGCCTGGCTGCGATCGAAGAAGCCGCCGACGTTGAACGTCAGCGTGCCCTGCAGCACGAGGAAGATGACGATGAAGACGGTCGCGACGGGGGTGGCGAAGTAGCCGCCGAGTTCGCGGCGCGCGATGGTGAGCACGTTCCTCATGCCGCGTCGCGCTCCTCCTCCGGCAGCGTCAGCGCACGGAACACCTCGTCCAGGCGTCCGCTCGGGTGGCGGGCGCGCAGCTCGTCGGGGGTTTCGTCGGCGATGACGCGGCCGGCGGCGATGATGATGGCGCGCGTGCAGATCGCCTCGACCTCCTCCAGCAGATGCGTCGAGATGACGATCGCCTTGTGCGGCGCCATCTGATCGATCAGCGCGCGCACCTCGTGCTTCTGGTTGGGGTCGAGCCCGTCGGTCGGCTCGTCCAGCACCAGCACCGGAGGGTCGTGCAGCAGCGCCTGTGCGAGGCCGACGCGACGCTTGAAGCCCTTGGACAGCGTCTCGATCGGCTGCAGCAGCACGTCTTCGAGCCGGGTGAGGTCGACCGCGCATTCGACGCGGTCGTCGATGCCATATCCGGCGTAGCCGCGGATGCGCGCGCAGAAGCGCAGGAAGGCGACGACGGTCATGTCGGGATAGGTCGGCGCGCCTTCAGGCAGGAAGCCGAGCATGCGGCGCGCGGCGACCGAATCGGTCTGCACGTCGTGGCCGCAGATGCGCGCGGTGCCCGACGTGGGCGGCATGAAGCCCGCCAGCATCCGCATCGTCGTCGACTTGCCCGCGCCGTTGGGTCCGAGGAAGCCCAGCACCTCGCCGCGATCCACGTCGAAGCTGACGTGATCGACGGCGGTGAACGAGCCGAACCGCTTGGTCAGGCCATCGATCTGGATCAGCGCGTCGCCGTCCACTGCCCGTGCCCCCTGGAGACTCTCGCGGAATGTCCGGCGCGGCGCATTAGACGCTCGCGCCGGGCCTGACAAGGCGACGGCGGATTACGATCTGGCCAGAGGCATCGCCTGGTCGATCAGCGTCAGCGACCGGCTGCGGTCGCCGGATGCCAGCGCTTGCAGCGCCTGCGTGATGAGCTGGATGAACCGGCTGTCATCCGGCTGCATGGTGGCGTTGTAGGCGACGGAGCGGTCCAGCGTGCGCGTCTCCGCCATCTCCATCGACTGCTGCGCCTCGCCCGTGCGTCCCGCCGCGAGCGCGCCCCGCGCAGACATCAGGTACTCGCGCGGGGACGCATTCTCGCCGATCGGCGGCGAGGGCAGGTTGGGCGCGAGCGTCGATGGCGTGTCGGACGGGTTGATGTTGCTGGCGCTGCTGCCCAGCGGCAACGAGCTGCCGGTGCCGATCTCGTTGCCCGGCCGCGCGCCGTTCGGCGTGTTGGGCGGCGCCAGCGATGCCGGCGGCGGCGATGGCGAAGCCGGCGTCTGGGCCAAAGCGGCGGGGACG
Source organism: Acidisphaera sp. (assembly GCA_035272265.1). Lineage (GTDB taxonomy): Bacteria > Pseudomonadota > Alphaproteobacteria > Acetobacterales > Acetobacteraceae > Acidisphaera. Next base: position 4,467 of record DATEQV010000101.1, read on the forward strand.
ATAAAAAAGCCGAGCGCCGCGAACGCGGCGAGTACGACACGAAGTATCATGGCATCCTCAACGACGGGCAGTCTTAACGATTGGCTGCGGCGGTGACCTATGCCGTGCGTGTGGCGGGCGCAAGCGAGCCTGGCTTTCGATCGCGGGCTTGATCGGGTTCCTGCCGCGTCGTCATGGTGTGCCCATCGAAGCGGCAGAACCGGGCGTCGGCCCGCTATTGGTGACACCATGCGGGTAATCGGCCTGGCAGGCTGGAGCGGGGCAGGGAAGACCACGCTGGTCTGCAAGGTCATCCCCGTGCTGGCCGGTCAAGGGCTGCGCGTCTCCACGATCAAGCAGGCGCATCACGGGTTCGATGTCGACCAGAAGGGCAAGGACTCCTGGCTGCACCGCCAGGCGGGGGCCGCCGAGGTGCTGGTCGCCTCGCCGCTGCGCTGGGCCCTGATGCACGAGCTGCGTGGGGCGCCGGCGCTGAGCCTGCCGGAGCTGCTGTCGCGCCTCGCGCCGGCGGATATCGTCATCGTCGAAGGGTTCAAGGCGGAGGCGCATCCCCGCATCGAGGTGTTCCGCGCCGCCAACGGCAAGCCGCCGCTGCATCCGGACGACCCGGGCATCGTCGCCGTGGCCAGCGACGTCCCGTTTCCGTCGGCCGGCCGGCCGGTGGTCTCGCTCGACAACATCGACGAGGTCGCCGGATTGATGAAAGTCAATGCGGTGCCTCCGGATCGGGTCCCGTGGCGCCACCTGCGCCACGCCATCCCGACCTGACCGGGCTCCCGGCGTCGGCTCCGCGTCCCGCGTCGCGCATGTCGGGCTGGCGGCGCTTGCGGTCGGCTGGCAATGCTTTATTCGCGACGCTCTCGTAGTGGTTGAGGATGCAATTGCGTCAAGTTGCTCCCTCGTCGCCGCCGTATGGCCCGGCCGGTGCGGTGCTCGATGCGCCGTTCGCACCGCTATGGGCGCTGTTCGACGCGGCCTGGTACCGGGCGAAATACGGTGTCGTCGGCGACGACCCGGCGCTGCGCGAGGAGTACCTGGCCGAGGGTGCCCGCCAGGGCCGGTCGCCCAACCCCTGGTTTGACGAGGCATGGGTTCGTGCCATCCGCCCGGACATCGCGGACGCGGTGCGCGGCGGCCGGTTCGCGTCCGCCTTCGACGTCTGCTGCCAGGGCATGGTCCGCGAGGTCTCGATGCACTGGCTCTACGACCTCGACACCTACGCGAGCGCGTCGCCGGACCTGACGCCGGCGACGCTCGCCACGGCCAGCCTGTGGGACCGCTACGACCACCTGCTGCGTTTCGGGGCAGCGGAGCGGCGGCCGATCCATCCGCTGTTCGACACGCAGTTCTACCGCGTCCACCTCGATCCCGCCGAGCGTGCCCAGGCAGTGGCGGTCGGGCCGTGGAAGCACTTCATCGCGCATCCGGCGCCCGGCGGCGTCGAGCGGCGGACCACGCCGCTGTTCGATCCGAACTGGTATCGCGCGCGCTACCGTCCGGTCGAGCGGGCGATCGGCGCCGGCGCCTATCACAGCGCCCTGCACCATTATCTGACCACCAAAGAGCCGGGCGCGTTCGATCCGCTGCCGCTGTTCAACGAGGCGGAGTACCTGCGGCAGAACCCGGACGTCGCGGCGGCCATCGCGGACGGCATCTACGCGCGCGGCTACGAGCACTTCCTGGCGTTCGGTGCCGGCGAACTGCGCAGCCCCGGCACACCGCTCGACTGGCGGGCCTATGTCGAGACGGACCTGTCCGTCAGCGCCGATCTGCACGCCGGCCGGGCGCCCGATCCGTTCACGCATTACCTGCTGTTCCGTCGCCCGATCGAGGAGGCTGCCGAAGCGGCGCCGGTCGATCCGGGCCAAGGCCGCGCACTGGCGAAGGCGCGCGCCGTGGCGCTGCTGCCGATGATCGCCCGGGTGCCGCTCGACTTCACGCTGTCGGCCGACCCCGCGCTGTCGGTCGTGGTGGTGCTGAGGAACGGGTTCGCGGCGGCTCTGGCGGGGCTCGCCGCGCTGCGTCACGGCTTTGCCGGACCGATCGACCTCGTCGTGGTGGACAGCGCGTCGGAGGACGAGTGCGCGCACTTGCCGCTCTACGTGCAGGGCGCGCGATTCCTGCGGCTGGACATCGAGGTCGGGCTGGCGGCCGGGCGCCGTATCGGACTCAGCCTTGCGGGCGCCGACCGGGTGCTTCTGTTGGGTGCCGGCGTCGCGGTGGCGCCCGGTGCCGTGGATGCGGCGCTGCGGCGGCTGGCGTCCGATCCGGCGATCGGGGCGGTGTGCGGCCGGGTGTCGGGTCCTGACGGACGCCTGCTGGAGGCGGGATGCGCGGTCGCGCGCGACGGGACGGTCGTGCCGTTGCTGGCCGGAGCGGCGGCGAACGCGGCCGAGGCGACCTATGTGCGCGATGCCGACGCCGGTTCGGGCGCCTTCCTGTTGGCGGACACGGCATTCCTGGTGGAGCAGGACTCGGCCGATGACGCGCCCGGGCAGGATGGCTGCGCGATTGCCGACCTGTGCCTGCGCATGGCCGAGCACGGCCGCCGGGTGGTGTTCGATCCCGCCGTCCTGGTGGATGCGACCGCCGCCTCGCCTGAACCGGCGCCGACGGACGAGGAGCGCGCCGCCTTCGCCGCACGCCATGCCCGGGTGCTTGCGGCGCGTCCGCCGCCCGATGCGCCCGCGGCGCAGGCGATCGCGGCCGCGTCGCCGGCCGGACGCGGCAGCGTGCTGGTCATCGCCGACCGTCTGCCGCTGCGCCGCATGGGTGCCGCCGACGCGCGTGAATGCGAGATCGTCGCCGGCTTTGTGCGGCAAGGGATGCGGGTGAGCGTCTTCCCGCTGCAGCCGGCTGCCGGCATCGGTGCGTCGGCCTTCGCGGACCTGCCGGACGCGGCCGAGCTGCTGCACGACCGGCTGCTGGCGGACCTGCCCAGCCTGCTGCGGGAACGCGCAGGACTGTTCGACACGCTCTGGTTCGCCAACCCCGGCGTGTTCCGACGCGTCGGTGCGACGGTGCGCTCGGCGGTGGAGAATTGGCCGCGCCGGCCCCGGCTCGTGCTCGACCTGCCGCGCGGCGCCATGGCGGCGCCGCTGGCCGAGGCGTCGTCGGAGCGGCTCGCCGCCATGCTGGCCGACGAGCTCGCCGGCGCGCAGGCCTGCGATGCGGTGGTGACGCCGAGCGAAGACGACGCGGACGTGCTGCGCGAAGCCGGGGTTCGAAGCGTCCGCGTTCTCGGCGACCGATTCGTTCCCGCACCAACGCCGCTGCCGTTCGCCGAGCGTGCGGGCATGCTTTTCGCGGGCGTGCTCGACCATCCCGGGGCGCCGGCATCGGGCATGCTGGCTTGGGTGGTCGACGAGGTGCTGCCGCTGATCGAGGCCGAGCTGGGCTGGGAGACGCGGCTGACGGTGGCCGGCCACATCGGTCGCGGCATCGACATGTCGCGCTTCGCCGATCACCCGCGCGTGACGTTGGCGGGCGAGACCGCGGCGATGCAGGGTTTCCACGCCACGCATCGGCTCGCTTTGGTGCCGTACGATGGCGCAGGCGCGTCCTGGCGCGTGCGCGACGCCGCTTCCTCCGGCGTGCCGGCGGTCGTGACGGAGACGGTGGCACGCGAAGCCGGGTGGCAGGACGGAAGCGAGCTGCTGTCCGCACCGGATGGTGATGCTGCCGCACTGGCCGCGGCGGCGGTGCGCCTGTATCGCGACGAGGCGTTGTGGAGCGCGTTGCGCGAGGCGGCGCTGCAGCGTGTCGCCGCGGAGTGCGCGCCCGGCGCGTTCGACGCCCAGGCGGCGCGCATCGCGGCGGTGGGACCGGTCGGAATGACGTTGGTTTCCAGGCCTGACTGACGCTAACGCCGGACGGCCGGGCGCTACCAAGATATGTCCGTCTCGTGCTCCTGTTGTTGGCACCGAGACCGGGCAAGCATCGCGAGGGTTTATGCAACTCTAAGGCTGCTCCACGCGCGCAAGCCGGTGCCGCCTTGGAGCGGTATTGGTGTCATGGTATCCGCCGCACCTCGCAAGAGACTTCCCGAGTGCACGTCCACCCGGCAAGACCCAAAACGCTGATCTTCTGCACGGCGTATGTTCCGTCCGGCAAAGCGGGGACGCACGTGCCGTCGCCCGACACGGGAACGATGTACCTCCCGTCCGAGACAGGGATTGATCCGTTTTACACCTGGGACCGGCGGTACCGGATCTGGTTGCACGCGATCGCGACCTCCAGCCTGCACTACGACCAGATCCTCGTCGTCGATGACGGTTCCGCCGAGTTGCCGGATTGGCCTGACGCTCAGATCGTCTGCGAAGGGAGCGATTATCGGACCGACGCAGGGATCGTCCTGTATCACTTCGAAAAGAACCTCGGCCGCTATTCGGCTTCGGACTTCCCGGGGTGGGTGCGCTCCTTCTTCTTCGCTGCACGGTATGCACGTGACAACGGCTTCCAGCGCGTCATTCACATCGAGTCCGACGCGTTCATCATCAGCACGGCGCTGCAGGCCTATGTAAACTCAGTGAGCGAAGGGTGGCTCGCACTGTGGTCGCGGCGGCATATCAGGCCGGAGAGTGCCATTCAGGTCATCGCCGGGCGGGCGCTCCAGACGTTTTTTTACTTCGGTGACATTCATTACGAAGTCTTCAAGGACGTTGTTGTCGAGCAAACCCTGCCGTTCACGCATGTCGCGAGACAATTCGCTGGCGACCGTTACGGCGAATACAGCAATTTCGTTCCACGCATCGCCGACTGGTGCGCTCAGGCCCGGCCGGACCTCTCGACCTGGCCGAGTGACTACTACTGGTGGATGCCCGGTATCGAGACGGTCGCGGGCGGCAGGCCGCCGCTAACGCCGAAGCCGGTCGAGCCGACCGAGGGCCAGTTTTTCGGAATTTTCTATCACGACTTCCTGGCCGCAATCGATCGTCTCCTCGGCCCACGAAATTACCTCGAGATAGGCAGCCAGAACGGCCACACGCTGCGCAGGATCTCCTGCGACGCCGTCAGCGTCGACCCGAAATTCGAGATCTTCCAGGACATCATCGGGACGCGCTGCCGGACTTACCTTTACCAGGGAAGGTCCGACGACTTCTTCGCGGAAGGCGAGGTGCTGCGCCACTTCCCGCGCGGCATCGATTTTGCCTTCCTAGCTGGATTGCAGCGGTTCGAGCTCCTGCTACGGGATTTTATAAACGTGGGGAAATATTCGCACCCGGGCAGCATCGCTGTTCTACAAAACTGTTTGCCGCTCAACGAGCGTATGGCGCGACGAGAGCGAGCCTTCGGTGGCGAAGACGAGAATCAGCAGATCAGGGATTGGTGGACCGGCGACGTGTGGAAGGTCATGTCTGCCTTGCAACGTTATCGTTGGGATCTGAATATCTGTGCGGTCGACAGTGGTCCAGTTGGCCTCATCGTGTGCACCGGCCTGCAGTCCCGGAATGACGTGCTGTCCCGCAACTATGACGACATAGTCGCTCGATACAACGATCCGGCCGTCGCGTTCCCCGGCGCTCTCGCCCTCCGGGCGATGTTCCCGATGTACAGCTCGATCGAACTTGCGACGAGTGTGGCGACGATGGAAGCGGCGTTGCGGTTACGGCGTGGATAGTCGGGTCGGCTTTGCCGCTTCGGCTGAGGCGCAGGTCAGCGCATGGACTGCAGGTCGCCGTGACGCGTCCGGTTGGGTCGCTGGCGTCGGGCGGATCGGAGAAGTTACCGGCCGACGCCTAAGCAGTGCAGATGCAATGCCAGCAGAAGGATGAACGACCAATGGCCTATGACGAAGATATGTTGCGCAGTCTTCTCAAAATCAGAAACCGTTACCTGAATATCATGGAAGCCGCGTTGACAGGCACACTTTACGGCGATCCGCCCACTGATGCGTGGAAAGCGCAAGCTGGTGATTTTTCTGCGCGAGAGCGCGAATTGGGGCGCGATTGGCGCTCATTGGCTCAGACAATGATCGGCACCGCAAGGATGCGGAATTTGAGACATATATGCGAAACTATGATCATGGATGATATAGATGGTGACTTCATCGAAACGGGTGTCTGGCGGGGAGGCGCTTGCATTTTCATGAAGGCAATCATCGAGGCCTATGGGGAGCGTGGCCGTCGAGTGTTCGTGGCCGATAGTTTTCAGGGGCTGCCGCCTCCAAATGCCGCTGAGTATCCAGCTGATACGGGTAGCCTTTTCCATTCCTGGTCCAACCTCGCGATTTCACGGCAGGCGGTTGAGGATAACTTCAGGCGATATGGGTTGCTCGATGACCGAGTAGTATTCTTAGAGGGGTGGTTTAACAAGGCTGTTCAACGCTGACGGATGGGCCGAAGTGAGTCCGAACCGCAACACGTGCTGATCGAACTGAAGCGGCTGATAAGAACGGGGATTCGCGAATCGGCGAATGTCTGACTCCTGGGGTGGCAACCGAGTCGGAGGTT
>DATEQV010000102.1:0-8320 GCA_035272265.1 Acidisphaera sp.
CCAGATCCACAAGGCGCCGTCCGACCCAGCGCACCGTCTCGGCGCGCTTCGCGCCGTGCCGGTCGAGCGCGATCACCGCGCCGCCGGGCTGCAGCGACTCCACCGCCCGGTCGCCGTGGGGTGTGGCGATGCGCGTGCCCGCGGCGAAGCAGGCGGGCTGCGTGGTGGTGATGATGCTGCCGTTCAGCTGCAGCTTCGACAGGTTCAGCCCGGGGATATCGAGCGTCACCGTGCCGCCCGAGCCGTTGCTCAGCGTCAGGTACGGACTGCTGTAGAAACTGTGCTTGGCGGTGAAGCCGACGATGTCGAGCGTGCTGCCGACGAAAAAGTCGTTGATCGGGTTCGCCGACGGCGCGTTCGCGACCGTGAACATCAGCGTGGGGTCGGGGTCGAAGTTGATCGGCCCGCTGCCGGCCGCCCCCGGGGCCGTGAGATCGAGCGTGCCGTTGGCCAGCACGATGGTGCCGGCGAAGCCGCCGCCGGAGCCGGCGGTCGACGTATTGCCGGCGGCCAGCACGACGGTGCCGGCGCCATCGAGGACCAGCGTGCCGGTGGTGTCATTGGTGCCCGTGCCGCCCGACCCCGCCTGGTCGGCGACCACTCCGGCGACGGTGAGCGTCTGGCCGGTTGCCGGTGCGAGCGTGATGCTCTCGGTGCCCTGGATGAACAGGCCGGTGCCGAGCGCCTCGCCGTTGTTGCCGACGGCTCCCGCGCCGCCGGTCACCGTCCCGGCGCCGAGCGTGCCGCCCTGGATGATCAGCGTGCCGCCCTGCTGGACGAAGACGTCGCCGCCCGCGCCGAGGCCGCCGCCGGCATAACCTCCGAAGCCCGTGCCGCTGCCGCCGCCGAACCCGCCCGGCGCCTTCCAGCCACCGCCGCCGCCGAAGCCGCCGGCGCCACCGGTCCCCGGCTGATTGGACCCGCCGCCGCCGCCGCCGAAGCCGCCATGGCCGCCGTGCACGCCGGCGCCGCCGCCGCCGCCGAAGCCGCCGGCACCCCCGGTGTCGCCGCTGGCGTTGCCGCCGCTGATCCCGCCGCCGCCGCCTGCTTGGGTGCCGAAGCCGCCGCCGCCGCCGCTCGGGGCGCCGCCGTAGGACACGCTGTCCGAACCGGCGCCCCCGCCGGCGGTACCCGGCACATTGCCCGTCCCCGCCGTGTGATATGGCGGAGTGTTCGACTCGGTCGCACCCTTGGCGCTCTGGCCGAGGCCGCCGCCGCCGCCGTAGAGCCCGGAATAGCCCGAGCCGGTGCTGCCGCCTTCACCGCCGAGCCCGCCGCCGCCGCCGCCGCCGTGGGAGATGTCCCCGAAGCCGACGCCGGCGGCGCCGCCGGTCGCCGCGTCGGCCGTGAAGGTGACGCTGTTCAGCGTGACGTCCGCGCTGGCGGCGACGAACAAGCCGCCGCCCAGCCCGGCGCCGCCGCCGCCGCCGCTGACGCCCGCGCCGCCCACGGCATGGGCGTGGGCGATGGTCAGGCTCTCGACGTTCAGGATGCCCTGGTAGGCGAACAGGCCACGGTAGCTGCTGCCGCCATCCAGCGTGTGGCCCTGGCCGTCGATCGTCAGCGTCGATCCGTTGTCGAGCACCACGGCCGTCAGGTCGGTCGCCAGATCGCTTGTGACGCTGGTGTGCGAGGTGGCCCCTGACGGCGCCAAGGGCTACACGTTCCGGTTTGCGGCCAACGTGCAGGGCGGGATGCTGCACGGCGAGCGCGGCCAGGCCGGTCAGCGCGGATCGCTCGTGCTTCAGGGCATGATCGGGCCGGACGGCAATGCCCTGCTGCAAGGCAGCGGCCTGACCGACAACCCGGATTACGCCGTCGGCCACGTGAGGGAGGCGACCGTGTATTCGTACCGCATGCAGGCGCAGTTCGACGAGCGGCACGGCACCGGCAAGCGGATCGACCAGCGGCCGTGCACGGCGGATTTCGTCAGGCAGTGAGCCACGTGGGTCAGCGCGCGGTCAGGGGGCCGACGGTCACGTCGCCTACAGCGTGAAGCCGGGCTTATCCGCCGTCACCGCTGCGGCGGGTGATGGCGGCATCATGCTCACCGCATACACGGCGGCCGCGAGGCTGAAGCCGATGCACAGGCCGAGGATCGCTTCGGCCGCCACGACGAGCGCCTTCATGCGGCGGCGCGGCTCCCGTGGTTGATCGGCCCCCGCATGGCTGTGCCATCCATCTCGATATCCGACGGAGGTCGATTTCTTTCGCATCGGGGGCACCTCATGCAAGTTCACTGCCGATCGCGTCCATACGCAGGCCGCGGACGTTGGTAGCGGTGTCCTGTTGCGCAAAACTTGCTGATGAGCCGCACCGACGCCGGCCCCGGCACTGCCGACCGCCTGGCGGGCTCGCGTGTCCGCGTCATCGCAGTGCGTGTCTTCTGGATCCTGGGCCACGCGTTTGACTGAAACGATGGGCGGCGCTCCGATGGCCCAATTGACCGACGCCCCAGGCCCATGGAGGAAGATCGATGTCGTTCTACCGAGGCATGACCTGCGAGAACGTGACCATCAAAGGCGACAAAGGAACGCCGATAACGGCTTACGTGGCCAAGCCATCTGGTCCTGGCCCCTTTCCGGGCGTCGTGCTTGTCCACCATCTTCCGGGCTGGAGCGAGCTCTACATCGAGACGACGCGTCGGTTCGCGCATCACGGCCATCTCGCGATCTGCGCGAACCTGTACGAGCGCGAGGGTGGCGGCAGCGACGGCAACCCTGACGACGTCGCCGCCAAGGTACGCGCTGAAGGCGGCATCGCCGACTCCCAGATGGTCGGCGATACCGAAGCCGCCGTGACGTGGATGCGCGCGCAGCCCGATCACAACGGCAAGGTTGGTCTCTTCGGCTCCTGCTCGGGTGGGCGGCACGCCTTCATCTATGCCTGCCAGCGGACGGACGTCGACGCTTGCGCCGAGCTGTGGGGTGGCCGTGTGGTGATGGGCAAGGAGGAGCTCAATGCCAAGACGCCCGTCGCGCCGATCGACATGACGAAGGACCTCTGCTGCCCGCTGCTCGGCCTGTTCGGCAACGAGGATCGCGCACCGAGCCCGGAGCAGGTGAACCAGCACGAGGCCGAGCTCAAGAAGCACGGCAAGACGTACGAGTTCCACCGCTACGACGGTGCCGGCCACGGCTTTTTCTATTGGCACCGGCCGCTCTATCGGCCGGAGCAGGCGATGGATGGCTGGAGCAAGGTGTTCGCCTTCTTCGGCAAGCATCTGGCGAAGTAGGAGGTTCGGACATGTGCACGTCCATCATCGAGATCGCGCGCGCGGAGGGCATGGCGAAGCGCGGGGACGAATGGTTCCCGCTAGCGCAGGCGGTGGTTGCCTACGACCACGCGCGCCATGCCCCGCTGGGCGACGTCATCACGCTCGACTTCATCAACACGAATCTCGATCCCGGTGCGCGGGCGGGGATCGAGCTGACGCTGGAGACCGCCAAGGGGCTGCGCGCCGCGCTCGACCGGGCGATTACCGCCGCCGAGTTCGAGGAGGCGGACGTGCGGGGCAAGGGCGTCGTGCTTGGCCTGGTTCAAGCTGCATGACAAGTCAGCCGCGGTAGCGTCGGGCGGCCAGCGAGCGCGGCATCAATCGAGGGGTCTCGGCTCGCCGGGGAGACCTCGTGGGCGAGCTTGGGCCAGGCGCTCACCGCATGGAACCCTCCGCCACTTCCGCCCGGTGCGGCAGCTTCCAGCCCGGCCGGACGAAATGGCAGGTGTAGCCGTTCGGAATCCGTTCCAGATAATCCTGGTGCTCCGGCTCGGCCTCCCAGAAGTCCCCGACCGGGGAGACCTCCGTCACGACCTTCCCCGGCCACAGGCCCGAGGCCTCCACGTCGGCGATGGTGTCCTCGGCCATCGCCTTCTGCTCAGGGCCCGTATGGAAGATCGCCGACCGATAACTCGCACCGACATCGTTGCCCTGGCGATTCCTGGTTGTCGGATCGTGGATCTGGAAGAAGAACTCCAGCAGCCTGCGGAAGCTGATCCGGGCGGGATCGAAGATGATCTCGATCGCTTCGGCATGAGTGCCGTGGTTGCGGTACGTGGCGTTCCGCACGTCGCCGCCGGAATAGCCGACGCGTGTCGAGACGACCCCTGGGAGCTTGCGGATCAGATCCTGCATGCCCCAGAAGCAGCCTCCGGCGAGGACCGCGCGCTCCGTGCTCATGTCAGGTCCTCCACCTGGGGCAGATAGGCGCCGTAGCCTTCCGCCTCCATGGCGTCGCGAGGGACGAAGCGCAGCGACGCCGAGTTGATGCAGTAGCGCAGGCCGCCCTTGTCGCGCGGCCCGTCATCGAACACGTGGCCGAGATGGCTGTCGCCATGCTTTGAGCGCACCTCGGTTCGGATCATGCCGTGCGAGACATCCTTGAGCTCCGCTACGTTTGCGGGTTCGATGGGCTTGGTGAAGCTCGGCCAGCCGCAGCCCGACTCGTACTTGTCGGAACTGGCGAACAGCGGCTCGCCGGAGATGATGTCGACATAGATGCCGGGCTGCTTGTTGTGCAGGAGGGCGCCCGTGCCGGGACGCTCGGTTCCGCTCTGCTGGGTGACGCGATACTGCTCCGGCGTCAGCGCGGCGACGGCTTCTTGGGTCTTGCGATAGGCCGGCATGATGGGACCTCCTATTTTCGACAAGATCGTGATCGTGCGCGATCTTGTCGAGCGTCCTGGTGTAGGGCCGGGCGTCCGCCGCTTGTCCCGCAGGCGACAGGCCATGCCGGTGGCATCGGCGGGAGCGTGAACGGAGGGATCTGTCCGGTGTCGCACCTGATCTTCCTCGCCCATACGCCCGACATGCGGCGCAACTACTACGGCGACGAGGCGCTGGCCGGGCTGCGCGCGCTCGGACCGGTGCGGTTGCACGAGGGGACGGAGGCGCTGGACGGCGCCGGGCTGGTCGCCGCCGCCCGGGGCGCGCGGGTGATCGTCGCCGACCGGATGACCGCCGGTCCCGCCGAGGTATTCGCCGGCCTGCCCGAGCTGGTCGCCTTCGTGCGGGTCGCGGTCGACATCCGCAACATCGACGTCGAGGCGGCCTCGGCCGCGGGCGTGCTGGTGACCCGCGCCGGGCCCGGCTTCGTCGATTCGGTCGTGGAACTGACGCTCGGGCTGATGATCGACCTCTCGCGCGGCATCTCGCGCGCCGTGCGCGACTACCAGGCCGGGCGGATGCCGGCGGCGCCGATGGGACGGCAGCTGTCCGGCGCCACGATGGGCGTCATCGGCTACGGCAGCATCGGGCGGCACCTCGCGCCGCTCGGTGTCGCACTCGGCATGACCGTGCTTGTCGCCGATCCCTACGCCACGGTCGACGATCCCACGTTGCGGCAGCTGACGCTGGACGCGCTGCTCGCGCAATCGGACTACGTCGTCTGCCTCGCCGTCGCGACGGAGGAGACCGAGAACCTGATCGACTCGGCCGCGTTCGCGCGCATGAAGCCCGGCGCGTTCTTCGTCAACGTCTCGCGCGGCAACCTGGTCGACGAGACGGCGCTGGAGGCGGCGCTGCGGTCCGGGCGCATCGGCGGCGCCGGGCTGGATGTCGGCCGCGCGCCGGACCAGATGCCGTCGCCCCATATCGCAGTGCTGCCGGGGGTCGTCGCGACGCCGCATATCGGCGGCCTGACCCCGCAGGCCATCGGCTTCCAGGCGCTCGGGACCGTGCGGCAGGTCGCCGCGATCCTGAACGGCGAGGTCCCGCCCGGCGCCGTCAACGCCGAGCGCTGGACGCGGCGGCTGACGTGAGCAGCAGGCGGATATCGTGCCAGCCTGACCGGTTTCGACTGCGTCCTGCGAGGGCTGCGTGGATTTCCGATACCCGGGCCACTCGCTCCCGACTGCCCCCGGATGTCCGCGATCCTCCACGGACGTTAGCGGAACCTATGCCGGCGGACACCAGCGGATCAGTGGATGGTGCCCCGGGGAATCGAAGCGCAGCCAATCAAGCCGCTTCCTTGCTGCTCTTTTTCAGATCGTGACCAGCCTCAGTATCCGGCCCGACTCCCGGCTCGGTCGCCGGCAGAGAGGCCATCCAGGCGATCACGTCGGCACTCATCCAGGCGTGGCCCGGCCACCAATCGAGCGCGGGCGTGGGAATGTTCCACGCGCCATGAAGTCGTAAAAAAATTGCGGTTCGGGACAGCCCGGTCTTGGCCTTGACGGTGTCCGGGCGCCACAGCTCCCACATCACCGGCGCGTCGGGCGGCGGAAGGTTGAGCGTCATGGCGCCCTCCTGGTCGCGGCGACGCGAGCGGCGTTCAGCTCCTCGCATCTCGCGAGTTCGGAAGAGGAAGGCGGGTCATGCAGGGACAACATCATCGCGGCCTTTGCATCGAACTGCACGCTCGTCTTCTGGCGACCCGCGTCCGTGAACACTTGAGGTAGGTTCGGCAGCGCCGGCGACGTGGTCGAACGAGCCGATGGTGAGGTGGTCGTCTGCGAACGGCACTTGCCATGCGCGGGATGGTGCGACGACGGTCTGCGAACGGCGTCGCGGTCGCCGCTTGTTTGACTGATGCGGTCAGACCGGCGTTCGGCGGCCACAGTTTGACAATATCGGCGCGTGACAACGTCGTTAGTCTCGCTGCGGCGGCTCCGCGCTTTCGGTCGGCAGTGTCGAGTTATCGTGACAAGCGGATCGACGACGATCGACGACCCGAGCACCTTTGCGAACGGCAACAGCTTTCACCGTGGTCGCGATCGATCTTCGCTCCTCCTCAGCGGTGAGGTGTCCAGATTGCCGTCGAGCTTCTCGGGTTGTGCGAGGGACCGCCGCGTCCCTTGGTCGACGTCAGTCGTCCCACCAGACGAGTATTGACACCAACCCGGCAGGTGCTGTCATTGCTGCGTTTGACAGCATGAGAGGCTGAAAATGGCGACTCTCACGGTTCGCAACCTGGATGAGGATGTCGTCCGTCGCCTGCGAATGCGTGCGGCGGAGCACGGCCGGTCCGCCGAGGCCGAGCACCGGGAAATTCTGCGTATGGCCTTGGTTGGCGGCGGCGAACGACGGGCGGCAAAGCAGGAGGCCGCGGACCGTCTGGCGGAATTCCGCCGGCGAACCGCCGGGCGCGGATCGCCGGCCGCAGCTGAGCTCCTTCACGAGGCGCGTGCCGAGAGAATGCAGGCACTGGCGGGAGCGAATGACAGCGGCTGACTGTGGCGCTCGTCGTCGACGCGTCGGTTGGCCTCAAGTGGGTACTGCCGGAGCCGGACAGCCATCTGGCCGAAGCCCTTGTCCGGGTCGAGGCTGACCTGCTCGTCCCCGACTTCTGGCTGCACGAGGCGACCAATGTGCTGTGGCTGCAGGCCCGGAAGAAGCTGTTCACGCGCGATGAAGCACGGGAGGCGCTGTCATTGCTCCGGGCGCAGATCGAACCGACCCCGACCGCAGACATGGACCTGCACGACGTCGCCCTGGATATCGGCATTGCCATCAATCATTCGACCTACGACACACTGTATCTCGCCTTCGCCGTGGCCATGGGGGCGACCGCGGTCGTTGTCGCCGATGGGCCCTTCGTTCGCGCCATACGAACCCATGCAGATCCAATTCTGTCGGCCATGGTGCTGCCGCTGGATGCCTGGGCGAGCTCGCGGAGCAACGTGCCGTGAGCATCGGCACGTCGGCCGCCAGGATTCTGCCAGGCACACGCGCAGCGACGAGCCCAATCTGGCGATAGCCACTGGCGACTTGGCGTGTCGTGCTCCGTCCCGAAAAACCGGCGAGCATACGCGATTAATGCTCGCCGGATTGCCGACTATCTCGAGCGGGCGCGACTGTCCTCCTTCGGGGTGCCCGCCTCCTTCGCCCCGGCGTTGGCGTCGAAGGCGGCGAGGCCCTGGCGTCGCCAGAGCAACTTGAGGTGTTCGGGCCGATCATCGCCGCCGCCGTCGAGAAGAACGGCGCAGCCTGCAAGCCCCCCCACCCGGAAGCCCATTGCGGCCGATAGCGTGCTGGCGCTGGACGTTTGCGGAAGACCGCCGGGCCGCGTCATCGGCCCGTGAAGCGTGAGCGGAGCGGGCGTCATGATGGACCCTGATGCGCGACGGCGATTCCGCCACGTTCGAGCGGATGGTGCGTCTCTGTCAGGCTTGCCCGCGGGATGCTTCGGTCGATCTGTGTCGGGCCGCCATGGCGGCGGCGGCGGCCGGAGCTACCCCACGGCGCTAGCCCGTCTTATTCAGCGTTGAGGCGGGGATGACGGCGAAGGCGCCCAGGGCATAGTTGCCCCAGGCGCCTTTTTCATCGCGAAATCGGACCAGACTGGGCAGGCGCTGGGGTTGCTGGGACGTGGCGTATTCGGGG
>DATEQV010000103.1:0-12734 GCA_035272265.1 Acidisphaera sp.
TGCCGCCCGCAGGCGAGGGCTCCAGCGCGCCAGCTCGGCGGCGTCGGTGTCCATCAGCGTGTATTGGAACGCGGTGCGGCTGACGCGCGTGCCGATCGTGATGTCCTGCACCGGCTGGATGAACGCGGCGACACCCGGCACGTCGCGCATCTTCGCCTGCATGCGCGCGATCACGACTGGTGCTGCGTCGCGCTGGCCGACCGGCTTCAGTGCAATCGTCAGCCGCCCGGTGTTGGGCGTGGGATTGATCGTGCCGGCGCCCACGAACGACACCACGCCCGTCACAGCCGGATCGTCCGCCGCGATCGCCGCCAGCTGCGCCTGCAGCCCGGCGAGCTTGCCGACCGACGCGCTCTGGTCCGCCTGCGTCACCGCGACCAGCAATCCGGTATCCTGGCGCGGCAGGAAGCCCTTCGGAATCACCGCGTACAGCGCGATTGTGCCGACCAGCGTCGCCAGCGCGATCATCTGCAAGAGCCTGGCGTGGCGCAGCGACCAGCGCAGGCTGCCTCGGTAGTGGTCCAGCAGCGCCTCGAACCCGCGCTCCACCGCGCGCGAGATGCGGCCCGGCTGCGCCTCGGCGGACGGCCGCAGCAGCCGTCCGCACATCGTCGGCGTGATCGTCAGCGACACCACGGCCGAGACGATCACCGCGACCGACAGTGTCACCGCGAACTCGTGGAACAGCCGTCCGACCACGCCGGTCATGAACAGCAGCGGGATGAACACGGCGACCAGCGACACGGTCAGCGAGACGATGGTGAAGCCGATCTGCGCAGCCCCGCGCAGTGCCGCCGTCAGCGGCGGCACGCCGGCTTCGATGAAGCGCACGACGTTCTCGATCATCACGATGGCGTCGTCCACGACGAAGCCCGTCGCGATCGTCAGCGCCATCAGCGACAGGTTGTCCAGCCCGTAGCCGAGCAGCGACATCACGCCGAAGGTGCCGATCAGCGACAGCGGCAACGCCACCGCCGGCACCAGCGTCGCGCGGCCGGAGCGCAGGAACAGCCAGATCACGCCGACCACCAGCACGCCCGCCATCACCAGCGTGTACTGAACGTCGCGCACCGAGGCGCGGATCGTCTCGGTGCGGTCGGCGACGATCGACAGCGCGATCCCGCCCGGCATCACCCGCTGCAACGCTGGTAGCGCCTCGCGCACGCTGGCGACCGTCTGGACGATGTTCGCCCCCGGCTGGCGCTGTACGTCCAGCACCACCGCCGGCTTGGGCGCCTGTCCCGGCAGATACGCGGTCGATGCGACGCGGTCGTTCTCCACGCCCGCGACCACGCTGCCGACATTCGCGAGCCGCACCGGCGAGCCGTTGCGCCACGCCAGCACCAGATGCCGGTAGGTGTCGGCCGACATCATCTGATCGTTCGCCCCCAGCGCCACCGACAGACGCGGCCCGTCGAACCCGCCCTTGGCCCCGTTGGCGTTCGCATTGGCGATGGCGGTGCGCACGTCCTCCAGGCTCAGCCCGTAGGCGGCGAGCCGTCCGGGATCGACGCGCACGCGCACCGCCGGCCGCATTCCGCCCTGCACCGTCACCTTGCCCACGCCCGGCAGCTGCGAGAGCTGCGGCTGCAGCAGCGTGTCGGCGGCGTCGCTGACGCGGTCGATCGGGATGGTGTCGGATGTCAGCGCGATGGTCAGGATCGGCGCGTCCGCCGGGTTCACCTTGTTGTAGGTCGGCGGATACGGAAGGTTCGGCGGCAGCGTGCCCTCGGCCGCGTTGATCGCCGCCTGCACGTCCTCGGCGGCGCTGTCGATGTTGCGGCCGAGCACGAACTGCAATGCGATCTGGCTCGTGCCCTCGCTGCTCATCGAGGTCATGCTGGCCAGCCCCGGGATCTGCCCGAGCTGGCGTTCCAGCGACGCGGTCACCAGCGTGGCCATGGTCTGCGGCCCGGCGCCGGGCAGCGTGGTGGTGACCTCGATGGTCGGGAAATCCACCTCGGGCAGCGCCGAGACCGGCAGCGCCTCGTAGCCCAGCAGTCCGCCCAGCAGCACCGCCAGTGCGAGCAGCGCGCTCGCGATCGGACGCGCGATGAACGGCGCGGAGATGTTCAACTGCCGTCCTTCGGCGCGCTCCCCGGCGACGGCGGAGCGGCTTGCGTCACCGACACGCGGCTGCCTTCGGTCAGCCGCGCCGCGCCCTCGGTCACGACGCGGGCGCCGGCCGGCAGCCCGTCGGTCACCACCGCGACCTGCTCGTCCTCGTGCCCGATCGTCACCGCGCGGCGCGAGACGGTGCCGTTCGCGTCGTACAGATACACGTACGCGCCGTTCGGCCCGCGCTGCACCGCCGCCTCGGGGATCGTGACCACGCCGCGCAGCGTGTCCACGCGCAGCCGCACGACGACGAACGCCCCCGGCCAGAGCTGGTTGTCCGCGTTCGGAAACGTCGCCTTCAGCTTGATCGTGCCCGTCGCGGGGTCGACCTGGTTGTCGTACGTCGCCAGCGCGCCGCGATCGAGCACGTCGCCCGCCGCACCGCCCGTCACCTCGCTGGTCGCGATCGCGTCCGGCGCCCCCGCCCGCGCGGCCCGCGCGATCGCCGGCAGATCCTGCTGCGGCAGCGTGAACACCACCGAGATCGGATGCAGCTGGGTGATCGTGGTCAGCGGCGTCAGGTCGGTCGGATGCACGATGTTGCCGATATCGACCGTGCGCAGACCCGTGCGCCCGTCGATCGGCGCGGTGATCTCGGTGCGCGACAGGTTCGTCTTGGCGCTGTCGATCGCCGCCTGATCCTGCCGCACCTGCGCGTCGAACTCGGCGACCTGCGCGCGCGCCGTGTCGGCCGTCTGCGCGGAGGTGAAGTTCTGCGCCGCCAGCTTCTGGTACCGCGCGAGATCGAGGCGCGCGTTCGCCAGCTGCGCCTCGTCCTGCGCCTTCTTCGCCACCGCCTGGTCGTGCGCCGCCTGATACGGACGTCGGTCGATCACCGCGAGCACGTCGCCCGCGCGTACGTCCTGGCCTTCGTGGAACCGCACCTCGACCAGCGGCCCGTCCTCGAGCACGCGCAGGCTCACCATGTTGAACGCCTGCACCGTCCCGAGCCCGTCGAGATACACGGGCACGTCGGCGATGCGGCTGTCGGCCAGCAGCACCGGCACCTTCTCCTCGGCCTTGTTTCCCGGCGGCGCGTGTTTCGGCCAGAGGAAGATCGCCCACCCGATCGCCGCGGCGACCGCGACGCACAGCAGGGCCACGACCAGCCGCCGGACGCGGCTGGGCCGCCGCGACGCCATCGGCTCGGCGAGCATCGTCTCGTCAGGCCGCTTCTGGTGCGTCATTCCCCTGCGTCATTCCACGTTCCCGCCGACCGGCAGCGCCACGCCGCCCGGTATGCGCCCCGGATGCAGTCCGGGGAACCGGTCCGGGATCGGGCCTGCCGGCGCCTGCCAGCCGCCCCCCAGCGCCTTGTAGAGGTTGAGCAGCGCTTGCAATCGCGCAAGCCGCACCTGCGACAGCACGTCCCGCTCGTTGAACAGCGTCGTCTCCGCCTGCAGCAGCGCGGTGATGTCGACCGTGCCGGCGAGCAGCTGGGCCTGGGCGATGTCCGCCGCGCGCTGCGCGGTCGCCACAGCCTGCGCCTGCAGCTTCTCCTGCACGGTCGCGTAGCGGTAGGCGGTGAGCGCGGTGTCGACGTCGCTGAACGCCTGCAGGATGGCCTTCTTGTAATCCGCCAGCAGCTCGGCGTAGCGGCCCTTCGCCTGGTCCAGCTGTCCGCGCAGGGTGCCGCCGTCGAAGATCGGCTGCGTCAGGCTGGCGGCGAGCTGCGCGAAATAGGCGCCGGGCCCGAACAGCGCGGTCAACGCGCCGGCCTGCACGCCGCCCGACGCGGTCAGCGGGATCTGCGGGAAGAACGCCGCGCGGGCCACTTTGACGTTGGCGTTCGCCGCGACCAGCTGTGCCTCCGCCGCCGCCACGTCGGGGCGCCGCAGCAACAGGTCCGACGGCAGGCCCGGCGCGACCTCCGGCACATCCAGCGTGGTCAGCGAGCCGGGCTTGGCGGTGATCCGCTCCGGCGGCCGGCCGACCAGGATGCTCAGCGCGATGATCTGCTGCTCCATCTGGCTCTGCAGGTTCGGCACCGTCGCCTGCTGCACCTGCACCTGGGTCTTCTGCTGGGCCTCGTCGAGCGCGTTGGCGGTGCCCACCGCGAGCCGCCCCTGGATCGCGCGCAGCGACTGCTCGGCGTCGGCGACGTTGCTGTTCGCGATCGCCAGCCGGTCGGCGTAGCCGAGCGCGTTGAACCACGTCGTCGCCACGCTGGTCGCCACCGTCAGCGCGGTCGTCTCCTGGTCGAAGCGGCTGAACATCGCGTTCGCTGTCGCGCTCTCCAGCGCCGCGCGGTTCTTGCCCCAGAAATCCGCTTCGTACGACACGCCGAGCTGCCCCTGAAATGTCCGCAGATCGAAATAGCGGCTGGTGGAGCCGGCGGCTGCCGCGGCCGCCGCGGCCTGACTGCTGGTCAAGCCGCTCGTCCCGATCCCGCCCGCGCCGAAGCTCCGCGTGTAGCCGGCGTGCTGGTACGTGTAGCCGCCGCTGCCCGTCAGGCTCGGCAGCAGCGGCGCGCCGGCCTGGCGGACCTGGGCGTCGGCCTGGATGACGCGCGCGATCGCCGCGGCGATATCGGGGCTATTCTGCCTCGCGGTCTCTTCCAGCGCGTCGAGATCGGCGGAATGGAACCCGCGCCACCAGCCCGGGTCGGGCCACACGGCCCTGGTGTCGGCGGCGGCGCGGAACTGCGCGGGCACGTCCTCGGCGGGGCGCCGGTACTCGGGGCCGAGGTCGCAGCCGGCGCAGACGCACAGCGCGATCACGGCCCACGGCCGCATCCGGGAAAGCACGTGTCGGCTACCGGCCGTCCGCGGCGCTGCTGTTCATCGAGGCATAAGTGAGCGTCCGCGCCCGCGGAGCAAGTCACGCGGGGTTCCGGCCGCGCTCGCTATGTAACGGCGGCCAAAATCCGGTCGGCCAGCTTCAGG
Source organism: Acidisphaera sp. (assembly GCA_035272265.1). Lineage (GTDB taxonomy): Bacteria > Pseudomonadota > Alphaproteobacteria > Acetobacterales > Acetobacteraceae > Acidisphaera. The sequence continues at coordinate 5,004 of DATEQV010000103.1, forward strand.
TGCGGGCGGTCGATCATCTTGCCGTCCAGGGTCAGCACGCCGGAGTCCGGCGCGGCCTTGAACGCGGCGCGCACGCGGCGCGCCCAGGCCACCTGCTCCGGCGGCGGCGTGAAGGCGGCGTGGGCCACCTCGATCTGGCCGGGGTGGATCAGCATCTTGCCCGCGAACCCGTCGGCCGCCGCCTCCGCCGCCTCGCGCGCCATGCCGTCGGGGTCGCGCGGGTCCGGCCACGGCGTGTCCAGCGCCGGCACGCCGGCCGCCGCCGCCGCCACCAGCATCTGCGCCCGCGCCGCCGCGACCGGGGCGGTGAAGCGCCCGTCCGACCGGCGCGGCGCGATGCCGAGATCGGCCGACAGGTCCTCGGCCCCGAAGCACAGCGCGATCAGCCGCGGCGCGCACGCGGCGTAGCTCGGCAGGCCGGCGACCGAGGCAGCGGTTTCGGTTGCAATCGCAATCACCCCGATCCCGCCCGGCGTCAGGCCGGCTTCCGCCTCCAGCGCCGTCAGGTGATGGTCGAGCACGACGAGGTCCGCCGAGCCACGGCACTTCGGCAGCATGATCGCAGCCGGCGCGGTGCGCGCCACCGCCGCCAGATCGGCCAGATACCAGGCGGTCCCGAGCGGGTTGACGCGCACGACCAGACGCTTGCGCGCGGCCTCGCCCGCGCCTTCGACGATCGCCGCCGTTTGCGACCGGGCCGCGTCCTTCGCCGGCGCAGCCACGCTGTCCTCCAGATCGAGGATCACGCAGTCGGCGTCAGACGCCATCGCCTTCTCGGCCTTGCGCGCCGAATCGCCCGGCGCGAACAGCGGGCTTCGCAATCTCATCGCCACCCCCGGCGGATGGGAAACAATCTTGCGTGTAACAGGGGGATATGCAAATCAGGCGATCAATCAAACAGGGGGATCGTCCGGGGTGACCGACACCATCCTGGAGACTGCGGGACTGACGAAAGAGTTCCGCGGGTTCGTGGCTGTCAGCAACGTTGCCCTGTCGGTGCAGCGGGGCACGATCCATGCCCTGATCGGGCCGAACGGGGCGGGCAAGACAACCTGCTTCAACCTGCTAACGAAGTTCCTGCAACCGACGCGGGGCACGATCAAGTTCAACGACCGCGACATCACGTCCATGGCGCCCGCGCAGGTGGCCCGGCTCGGTCTTGTGCGCAGCTTCCAGATCTCGGCGGTGTTCCCGCACCTGAGCGCGCTGGAGAACGTGCGGATCGCCCTGCAACGCACGCGGGGCGCGAGTTTCGACTTCTGGCACTCCGACTGGACATTGAAGGCCTTCGACGACCGCGCCCGCGAGCTGCTGTTCGACGTCGGCCTGACCGGCTACGCCGAGACGCAGGCGGCATCGCTGTCCTACGGCCGCAAGCGGGCGCTGGAGATCGCGACGACGCTGGCGCTCGAGCCGGAGATGATGCTGCTCGACGAGCCGACCGCCGGCATGACGCACGAGGACGTCGACCGCATCGTGCAGCTCATCGCCCGTGTGCGTGCCGGCCGCACCATCCTGATGGTCGAGCACAACCTGTCGGTGGTCGAGGGCCTGTGCGACCGGATCACCGTGCTGGCGCGCGGGCAGATCCTGGCCGAGGGCGACTACCAGACCGTGTCCGACCATCCCGAAGTGAAATCCGCCTACCTGGGGACCGCCGATGCTTGAGGTCAGCGGCCTGAACAGCTGGTACGGCGAAAGCCACGTGCTGCACGGCGTGGACTTCGAGGTGCGCGAGGGCGAGGTGGTCACGCTGCTAGGCCGCAACGGCGCGGGCAAGACCACCACGATGAAGTCGATCATGGGTCTGGTGCCGAAGCGCGAAGGCAGCATCCGCTTTCGCGGCAACGAGACCATCCGGCTGCCGTCCAACGCGATCGCCCGCGCCGGCATCGCCTTCTGCCCGGAGGAGCGCGGCATCTTCGCCTCGCTGTCGGTGACCGAGAACCTCATGCTGCCCCCGGTGGTGCATCCCGGCGGCATGACGATCGCAGAGATCTACACGCTGTTCCCCAACCTGAAGGAACGCGCGAGCACCGCGCAGGGCACCAAGCTGTCGGGCGGCGAGCAGCAGATGCTGGCGATCGGCCGCATCCTGCGCACGGGCGCGAAGCTGCTGCTGCTCGACGAGCCGACCGAGGGGCTCGCGCCGGTGATCGTGCAGCAGATCGGCCGCACGATCCACGAGATCAAGAACCGCGGCTACACGGTGCTGCTGGTCGAGCAGAACTTCCGCTTCGCCTCGACCGTCGCCGATCGCCACTACGTCATGGAGCACGGGCGCGTGATCGACATGATCCCGAACTACATGCTCGAAGCGAAGATGGACAAGCTGCACGAATATCTCGGCGTATGACCGGCGCACCGCCGCACCAGGCCGAGCAAGGAGGGTGGACATGACGATTTCACGGCGGACATTGGTGACCGGCGTCGCAGCGGGCGCGGCATTCGCATCGCTCGGGCGTCCGGCCAGGGCGCAGGGCGCGGACACGCTGAAGATCGGCGTGCTGACCGACCTGTCGGGACCCTACAAGGACATCGGCGGCCCCGGCTCGGTCGCCTGCGCCAACCAGGCGATCGAGGATTTCGGCGCGTCGGGCAAGGGGATGAAGGTCGAGGTCGTCTCGGCCGACCACCAGAACAAGACCGATGTCGGCTCCGCCGTTGCCCGACAGTGGTACGACCGCGACGGCGTCGACATCATCCTCGACATCCCGAACTCCGGCGTCGCGCTCGCGGTGTCCAGCGTGGCGCGCGAGAAGAACAAGATCTTCATCGGCTCCGGGCCCGCCACGTCGGACCTGACGGGCGCGCAGTGCAGCCCGAACACCATCCACTGGACCTACGACACCTACATGCTCGCCAAGTCGACCGGCGGCGCGCTGGTGAAGGCCGGCGGCACGACATGGTACTTCATCACCGCCGACTACGCCTTCGGCAAGGCGCTGCAGCGCGACACCACGACGTTCATCGAGAAGGCGGGCGGCAAAGTCGTCGGCTCCTCGGCCTATCCGTTCCCGGGCACGTCCGACTTCTCGTCGCTGCTGCTGCAGGCGCAGTCGAGCGGCGCGAAGGTGCTGGGCCTCGCCAACGCCGGCGCCGACACGATCAACTCGATCAAGCAGGCGCACGAGTTCGGCCTGCCGCTGACCATCGCCGGACTGCTGGTGTTCATCAGCGACGTGCATTCGCTCGGCCTGGAGACGGCGCAGGGCCTGACCCTGACCAGCAGCTTCTACTGGGACCATAACGACCACACGCGCGCCTTCGCCGACCGCGTGAAGTCGAAAATGGGCAGCGCGCGGCCGGGGATGGTGCAGGCGGGCGTGTATTCGAGCACGCTGCACTACCTCAAGACCGCCGCGCAGATGGGTGTGGCGGAGGCGAAGAAGGACGGCGCCGCCACGGTCGCGGCGATGAAGAGGCTGCCGGTCGACGACGACTGCTTCGGCAAGACGACCATCCGCGAGGACGGCCGCTGCCTGACGCCTGCCTTCCTGTGGAAGGTGAAGAAGCCGTCCGAGAGCAAGGGGCCGTGGGACTACTACACGCTGCTCAACGAGACGCCCGGCGACGAAGCCTATCGTCCGCTGAGCGAAGGCAACTGCAAGCTCGTGCACGCCTGACGCGCGACACATGGGGGAGCGGGAAGGATGAACGTGAAGCGACGTGCGTTGCTGGCGTCCGCCGCGGCGGCTGCGGCATTGCCGCTTCGCCGCGGCCGCGCGCAGGGCAAGCCGGGCATCAAGATCGGCGTGCTGAACGATCAGTCGGGTACATACAGGGACGTGACCGGCCCGCTTTCCGTCGCATGCGCGCGCCAAGCGGTTGATGAGCTCGGCGATATCGGCTTCCCGGTCGAGGTCGTCGTCGGCGACCACCAGAACAAGCCTGACATCGGGGCGTCCATCGCGCGGCAGTGGTTTGACCGTGATGGCGTGGACATGATCCTCGACGTGCCAACCTCTTCCGTGGCTCTGGCCGTGGCAAATATCGCCAAGGAGAAGAACAAGGCCTACGTCAACTCGGGGGGAGCCACGCCCGACCTCACCGGAGCGCAGTGCAATCCTCAGACCGTCCACTGGACCTACGACACCTACATGCTGGCACGCTCCACGGGGGGCGCGACGGTGAAGAACGGCGGCGACACCTGGTTCTTCATCACTGCCAACTATGTCTTCGGCCAGCAACTCCAACGCGACACATCGCGCTTTGTTACTCAAGGCGGCGGCAAGGTCCTCGGTGCCGCGATCTACCCGTTCCCCGAGACGACGGACTTCTCGTCGTTCCTACTGCAGGCACAGTCGAGCGGAGCGAAAGTGGTCGGGCTTGCGAACGCGGGCGGCGACACGGTCAACTGCGTCAAGCAGGCGCACGAATTCGGTCTGACGGCGGGCGGGGTGAAGCTCGCGGCCCTGCTCGGGAGTCTCCAGGTTGTCGACAGCCTCACGCTGGATGTCGCGCAGGGCCTGCTGATCACCGAAAGCTTCTACTGGGACCTCAACGACCGCACCCGCGCCTTCACCAAGCGGCTGGAAGTGAGGACGGGCGGTGTTCCGTGCAACGCGGTGCAGGCCGGCTGTTACGGCGGCACGATCCACTACCTCAAGGCGGTGCGTGCGATCGGCGTCGACAAGGCGCGCGACGGTGCCGCGGTGATCGCGCAGATGAAGGCGATGCCGACCGACGACGACGCCTTCGGCAAGGGCCGCATCCGCGAGGACGGCCGCAATCTCTGCCCCGCCTACCTGTTCGAGGTGAAGAAGCCGTCGGAGAGCAAGGGGCGGTGGGACTACTACAATCTGATCGCCACCACCTCGGGCGAAGACGCGGCCCCGCCGCTCGCCGACGAGCACTGCCCGATGGTCAAAAGCTAAGGGTCCGTCGATGAACCCCTTCGACGTGTTTTCGGACTGGTTCATGCGCCTGTGGCACATCCCCGCCGTGGCGTGGCTGAGCCAGCTCGTGCTCGGCCTGCAGAACGGCGCATTCTACGCGATGCTGTCGCTGGGTCTCGCGGTGATCTTCGGCATGCTGAACATCATCAACTTCGCGCACGGCGCGCTGTTCATGATGGGCGCGTTCGTCACCTGGATGCTCGCGAACTACATCGGCATCGGCTACTTCCCGGCGCTGATCCTCGCCCCGCTGATCGTCGCCGCCTTCGGCCTCGTGCTGGAGCGTACCCTCATCAGCCGGCTCTACGGGCTCGATCATCTGTATGGCCTGCTGCTCACCTTCGGCCTCGCGCTGATCATCGAGGGCCTGTTCCGCAACACCTACGGCAGCTCGGGCCTGCCCTACTCGCCGCCGGGCGCGCTGCAGGGGGCGACCAATCTCGGCTTCATGTACATGCCGAACTACCGCGGCTGGGTCGTGTTCGTGGCGCTGGTCGTGTGCCTCGCCACCTGGTTCCTGATCGAAAAGACGTCGCTTGGCGCCACCCTGCGCGCGGCGACGGAGAACGCCGCCCTGGTGCGGGCGTTCGGCGTCAACGTGCCGCGCCTGATCACGCTGACCTATGCCGGCGGCGTCGGGCTCGCAGCACTCGCCGGGGTGCTGGCGGCGCCGATCTACTCGGTCAACCCGAACATGGGTTCGCAGGTGATCAACACCGTCTTCGCCGTCGTCGTGATCGGCGGCATGGGATCGATCCTGGGGTCGGTCATCACCGGCTTCATGCTCGGCGTCATCGAGGGCCTGACCAAGGTCGCGCTGCCGCAGTTCTCGGGCGCGGTGGTGTTCGCCTTCATGATCGTCGTGCTCCTCGTCCAGCCTCGCGGGTTGTTCGGAAAGGCGGCCTGAGCCATGAGCGGCATATCCCTCGCCGACGCACATGCCGTCCGAACCGGGCGCAGCGGATTCTCCCGCCCGCAACTGATCGGGATCGCGGTCATGACGGCGCTGGTCGCCGCCGCGCCGTTCCTCCTCTACCCGGTCTTCGTGATGAACGTGCTGTGCTCGGCGCTGTTCGCCTGCGCGTTCAACCTGATGATCGGCTACGTGGGCCTGCTGTCGTTCGGCCACGCCGCGTTCTTCGGCATGGGTGCGTACCTGTCGGCGTATGCGGCGAAGAACTGGGGCTTCGACGCGGAGCTGTCGATCCTGCTCGGCGGCGCGGTCGGCGGCGTGCTCGGCCTCATCCTCGGGTCGATCGCGATCCGCCGGCAGGGCATCTACTTCGCGATGATCACGCTCGCGCTGGGCGAGCTGGTCTATTTCGCCTGCGTCCAGCTGCCCTTCACCGGCGGCGAGGACGGCATCCAGCAGGTGCCGCGGCCGCCGCTGTTCTATGCGATCGATCTCAACAACGACCTGGCGATGTATTTCGTCGTGGCCGCGGTGTTCCTGGGCGGCTTCCTGCTGATCCACCGCATCGTCCACTCGCCGTTCGGGCAGGTGCTCAAGTCGATCCGCGAGAACGAGCCACGCGCCACCTCGCTCGGCTACCGCACCAACGACTACAAGGTGATCGCCTTCACCCTGTCGGCGGCGCTGGCCGGCATCGCGGGCGGGACCAAGGCGCTGGTGTTCGGGATCGCGACCCTGACCGACGTCAGCTCGGGCACGTCGGGCCAAGTCGTGCTGATGAGCCTGCTCGGCGGTCTCGGGACCATCTTCGGCCCGGCGATGGGCGCGCTCGTGGTCAAGGCGATGGAGAACTACCTCGCCCCGTTCGGCGCCTGGGTCACGGTGACCCAGGGCGCGATTTTCGTCATCTGCGTGCTTGCCTTCCGGCGCGGGATCATCGGCGAACTCGGCGCTGCCCTGCGACTGCCCCTGTAACCCGGCCGCCTCGGTTACCTCACGGTAAGCGGGGCGGGCGCATTTCGGGGTTGGAATCGGCCTCCGCCGACCATTTATGTTGCGGTGCACAATGAGGCGATGATGATGTCCGGTGTGCGATGTCGAACATGATGGCAGCCCGATCCGCCGGCCGTTTCAAGGCTGAGCGGCTATTCCGCCCCGAGAGCCTGATCGTGGTTGGCGCCGGCACTCAGCCGGGCCGGCGGGTGCTGACGAATATCGCCGCCGCCGGCTTCGGCGGGCGCGTGATCGAGGCGGAAACCGCGGCCGATATCAAGGACGTGGCCGACCTAGCCATCCTGGCGGGCCCGACCGATGCAGCCGTGGTCCTGCCGGCGCTGGCCGAGCGCGGCTGCTTTGCCGCGATCGCCTTGGGTCCGGTCGAGGGAGCGCTGCCGGCGATCCGGTCCACCGGGGTGCGCCTGATCGGGACGCACGCCTTCGGGATCATCGTGCCGAAGCTCGGGCTCGATGCCTCGGAAAGCCACCTGCGCGCCCAGGCCGGACGGCTGGCGCTGGTATCGCAATCAGGCGGCACCTGCCGGGCGGTGCTGGACTGGGCGGGGCCGAACGGCGTCGGCTTCAGCCACGTCATCGGCATCGGCACCAGCGTGGATCTCGGCTTCTCCGCGGTGCTCGACTACCTCTCGCGCGATCCCGGCACCGGGGCGATCGTGCTGGACATCCGCACGATCAAGAACCCGCGTGCCTTCCTCTCGGCCGCCCGGGCGGCGGCGCGGCTGCGGCCGATGGTCGCGATCAGTCCGGGCAACCTGCTGGCCGATCCGAGCGGCGAGGCGGAGGCGGCGATCGAGGCCGCGCTGCGCCGCGCCGGCGTGCTGTCGGTGCAGACGATCGAGGACCTGCTGGCCGCGGCGGAGACGCTGACGCACTCCCGTCCTGCGCGCGACGACACGATCGCGA
>DATEQV010000104.1:0-6974 GCA_035272265.1 Acidisphaera sp.
TGCGTCGGCATGGCCGATGTCGAGCGCGGCGCGCCCATGGCGCCGGACACGATCGTGCGGATCTATTCGATGACCAAGCCGCTCACGACCGTCGCCGCGATGATGCTGTACGAGGAAGGCCGGTTCCAGCTCGACGATCCGATCAGCCACTACCTGCCAGCGTTCCGAGACAATCGCGTCGCCACCGGCGGCGCGATGTGGGGCAAGCTCAACAGTGCGCCGGCCGCGCGCGACATCACGTTCCGCGACCTGATGACGCACACGTCAGGCCTGACCTACTGGTTCATGGAGGCGTCGCCTGTCGATGCGGCGTACCGCGCGGCCGGCATCGATCTGAACACCACCGACCAGACGCTCGAGGAAATCGTGAACCGGGCGGCTGCGATCCCGCTGCTCGCGCAGCCCGGCACCGAGTGGAACTACAGCATCTCGACCGACGTGCTCGGGCATCTGGTCGCGGTGATGTCGGGCCGGCCGTTCGACGAGTTCCTGCGCGAGCGGGTGATCGGCCCGCTCGGCATGACGGACACCGACTTCTTCGTGCCTGCCGAGAAGGCCGCGCGCTTCGCCGCCTGCTACAGCCGCAGCGAGCAGGGCGGGCTGAAGCTGATCGACGATCCGAAGGAGAGCCGGTTCATGCGTCCGCCGGCCGCGCCGTCGGGCGGCGGCGGGCTGGTCGGCACGGCGGCGGACTACATGCGGTTCTGCCGGTTCATGCTCAACAAGGGCGAGCTGGACGGGGTGCGCCTGCTCGGGCGCAAGACGATCGAGCTGATGACCAGCAACCACCTCGGCGGCGATATGGCGTCGATGGGCCAGCTGCAGTTCAACGAATCCTCGTTCGAGGGCGTGGGCTTCGGGTTGGGCTTCTCCGTGATGCTCGATCCGGCGCGCGCGCAGATCGTCGGCACGCCAGGGGAGTTCGCCTGGGGAGGTGCGGCGAGCACCGCGTTCTGGTGCGACCCGGCCGAGGACTTGGCCGTGGTGATGCTGACGCAGCTGGTGCCGTCGAGCACCTATCCGATCCGCCGCGAACTGCGCGTGCTGACCTACGCGGCGATCGAGCGGTGATCGAGCCTGCCTTGCAGCGATGACACGCAGGACACGTCGCCCGATCCATGCCGCAGCGGTCGCGGCGTTCGGCGTTCTGCTGCCGCTCGCGGGCGCGCCGGCAGGTGCGGCACCCGAGGGCCGGCGAGCCGCCCCGGCAATCCCGACGGCCCCCCCGATGCAAGCCGCCCCAGGTGTAGCGAGCGCGACGGAACCGTCCGATAAGCCGGCGTTCGGGCTGCCGACGTCTGCCGCACGCGTGGAGGCGCGGATCGCCTATCTGCACAAGACGCTCGGCATCACGTCCGCGCAGGAGCCGCAGTTCAGTGCCTACGCCGAGGTGATGCGCGCCAATGCGCAAGCGATGCGGACCCTGTTCCAGCAGCGCGCCCACACCAACGACGCGACGGCGGACGGCCGGCTGCGCTGGTACGCGCAGCTTTCCGCTGCCTATGCCGACGCGATGCAGAAGCAGCTCGCCGTCTTCGAGCCGCTGTACCAAAGCCTGAGCGACGCGCAGAAAAAGGCGGCCGACGCCGCGTTCGCGGATCTGCGGATCAGGCCTCGACACCGCCACGCAGGGTGACGGACGCTCCCGGCCGCGGCTTCCCGCCCCCGCCGATCCGTCAGACCAGCGCAAACGCGGCCAGTTCCTCCTCCCGAGCCACGGCGAACCCGCGCGCTGCATAGATCATCTTCGACTCGTACACCGCGATCGCGTCCGCGGCGCTCGCGCTGCACTGCGCGGTGTGCCGCGCGTTGGTCAATGCCAGCAGGACACCGCGTTGGCGGAGCGTGCCGATCGGGAAGTGCCGCGATACCGGAACCGACCGGCGGAAATCCTCCACGATCTGCCTGATGGCCTGCATCGTGGCGCCGTTCCTCGAGCACTCGGTGTAGACGGCCGTCAGTGCGATCGCACACCCACGATAGGTGTCGCTGGACACCGGCCCGCGGCAGAGATCTCCCCAGCGGCGGAACAGCTCCCGGCCGAGCGCCGTCGAGGGCTCGCGACGACCAACCGCGGCGATCTCGTCATCACCGAGCCAGTGTAGGTCGATATTCATTCCGGCAACTCCGGCAACGTCGGCAGCGCTCACGCTGCCGTCGGATCGATTGGCTCCCATCCTGGTAGCTGCGCGTCAGCGAATTGCTTCACATGCACGTCTATTCCCGGTTAACCGCCGTGCTGAGGCACGGCCGTTCGCCCCGAATCCGCCTGATTCAAACCGTCGGGCAGGCCAGAGAGAGCGTGTCGGGCGTCAGGGGGATGGCGACACCGCAGGCGTCAGTCGGCCGGGCGAAGCCGCTCGATCCGCGCGCGATCCTGCATGCCGAACGCGTGCGCACGCGGCAGCAGGTCGGCCAGGGCGGCAGCTGCCCGCTCGCTCGCCGCGCCGAGCGCCGCGCGGCTGCGCGTGACCAACTCGTCGATCGCGTAGCTGCGGTCGGCTTCAAGGATCATGCCGATGATGGCCGAGGGCGCATAAAATGTCGTCAGAGTGCCGTCCGGCCAACGGACGTCGAACAGAACACCCCTCATGCGCCCCCACCACACCAGATCGCGCGCCACGCCGTCGGCGCAGCAACGAAGAACGTGAGGTTCGGTTCGCGATAAAACCGGCGAGTAAGCCAATCATCTCCCGGCGCCGGCTCGCCGATGCGTGATCAGCAGCGGCACACCGTCCCATGCACGGGTCTCACGCACACGTCCCGTGCACACCTCTCAAGCGAGAGATGTGCGGCGTGCGGAAACCGCAAGGTGCTCGGGGGTCGGCGTCGACGGGATCGCGCGGCCGTTCGCCCGGACAGGCCCGGCAGCTTGCGTGCCCCACGGAGGCGGGGGGTTCGGCGGGGGCCACGGCCGCTGACCAGCAGCTCCCCGCCAAACGTCGCGGAACCCGGTAAGCCCCGCCTTGCTAGAGATGCGGAATCCCGGGGGGAGGCGGAATCGGCGGAGTGAACGACGGCTCCATCGGCATCTGATGCTGAAGTGCGCGCAGCGCCGCGAGGTTCCTGCGCACCTCCGCGATGCCCTGCTGCGACAGTGCGACGAGCTGCGGATTCTGTCCCGGCGTGCTCATCATCATGTCGTAGTGATCGAGGACCTCCTGGTGCGAGGCAATCTGGTCATCGATGAACACGCGGTCGAAGTCGAGCCCCCCCTGGCGATGGATCTGGAACAGCCGGATCTTCAGGTCGTTCGGCAGCCCCGTGGGCGGGACGATGCCCTGTGCCTTGATGATCGGATCCAGCCTCGCGGCGAAGGCGTTGGCATCGCCCAGCATCGTCGCGGCGATCTGCTTGACCGCCGGCGTCTGGGCGTAGGTCGGCGCGAGCGAGCATTCCTCACGGTCGAACTGAATGACGTTATAGGCCCGGGTCACGAACTCGAGGTCGGCTTGATTCATGTTGCCGCCCGGCGCCGATGTCGCCGTTGGCCTGGCGCAGCTTGCGAGTGTTAGCAAGGCCGCCGGGATCGCCAGCGCGAGCGCCGTGCGGCGGGTCACCTGTTCCATGTCTTCACCCTGTTCCTGTGCGACTGCCGGTCAGAAGATGTAGAGGAAGCGAAGCGTCGTGCCGATCACCTCCTTGAACCCGCCCGAGGCGGCCACGTCACCGTGCACGTCCAGCAGCACCTGGAAATTCGGCGACAGGAACTGGCCGACGGCCGCACGCAACTGCTGCTCGTTGTGCTTGCCCGTCACGGTGGTCGCGCCGGGCTGCAGGCCAAGCAAGGCTGTGGCCGCCGGGTTGGTGAACGAGGTCTGCCCGCCGAACGTTCCATAGTAGCCGATCGAGGTGGTCAGCGCAACGTTCCAGTTCCAATTCAACCACAGCTGCACGCGGGCGTACGGGTCGTGCTTCGTCGTGACGCCGATCGGGAGGCCCGACCCTGGCGCGAAGGAGCCGGTCGTGTCGCCGGCGAACGTCCCGTCCACGCCGAGGTCGTAGGAAAAGTGGTCGCCGATGCCCTGGTCCCAACCGATCTGGAAGGTGCCGGCCCAGCCGTTGGACCCGCTGTTGAGGCTGGCCCAGTTGACGAGCTGGTTCTTGTTGTAGCTGCCCACCGGCGGATAGAAGAAGCCGGCGAGAACGAGATATTGTTTCTGCTGGAAGTTGGCATACGGCCAGAAGAACGCGGAGATATCGACGTTGCTTGCACCGAAGGTGTTGTTCACGGGCGTGCCGCTAATATTGCCGCTGCCCGAGAACTGGCCGAACGGCTCGATCAGCTGGAACCCGGCCGGATGACCGAAGAGGTAGTCGTAGTGAACGAACCGCTCGGTCCCAAAATAGGCCTGGTTGCTGGCGCCGTTTGAGGTAAGGTTCGTACCGCTGGTTTCGAACGTCGGGCTGTCGGCGTAATCGAAATAGAAAAGATTAATGCTGGTGCCGTCCGGCGCCGGCACGAACTCGTGCGGCTCGATTCTCTGCGCCGATGCGACCCCGGTGCTACCGAGCAGCACCGCCGCGCATGCGGCCAGCCGCACAGGCCGCTCGGCGGTCGGCCGCCGATCGCAACTGGACATTCGCTTCTTCTCCCTTCGACTCGGCACGGAGCCCCCGTGCTCCGGAGGTCATGACGCCACTGTGACGGAGCCATGGCGACGTGGCCATACAGCGGTGGTCGCAGACAGCGTAACTGCCACAGAGTGTGGCCTTTTCCACACGCGTCGCGTGCACAGGGTCAGACGCGATGCTGCACGCCTTGGCGCAGGACCCGGTCGAGAGCGCTGGTCGGGAACGGTTTCTGCAGGAGGAATTCGCCCTCGCCCAGGTCGTGCCGGGCCAGCGCCGGATGCCAGCCGGTGGCGTAGATGATGGGGATTCCCGGCCACAGTCGGCGTACGTGGGCGCCCAGGTCCAGGCCCGACATGCCCGGCCCGAGATTGACGTCGGTCACCAGCGCGGCAGGCGGATCGCGTCCGTCGAATTCGGCCAGCAGCGCTTCGGCACTCGGGAACGAGACGCAGGCGTGACCCAGCGCCTCGATCATCTGTTCGATCGTCAGGCGCACGAGTTCGTCGTCCTCGACCAGCGCGATGGCCGCTCGCATCGCCCCCCTCTCCTCCTGCCGGCCGTCGACGTCGGCCGCATAGCCGGCCCTGCGGCCTCAACGGTGGGAACCCCTGACCGATCAGCAATCGCACCAATCGGTTGCTAATAGCCTTGCGCCGGGTCAACTTCGTGCAGCAGCGGCTCCCCTTCTCGCGCGCGGCGGATGTTCTCGATCACCTGCGCGGCGGCGCTGTCCGCGTCGGCGTTCGCCGCGACGTGCGGCGTGACCAGAACGCGCGGATGCGCCCAGAACGGATGGCCCGGCGGCAGCGGCTCGGTGCGGAAGACGTCCAGCGTGGCGGCGGCAAGCTCGCCCGAGTCGAGCGCCTCGATCAGATCGGGCTCGACCAGGTGGCGGCCGCGTCCGACATTGATCAGCACCGCCCCGCGCGGCAGCCGGGCGAACAGGCCGGCCGACAGGATGCCTTCGGTCTGCGGCGTCAGCGGCAGCAGGCAGATCAGCGCGGCGAGGCCGTCGAGAAACGGTCCGAGACCATCGGGGCCGGCATGCACCGGCACCGGCGCGGCCGCGCGCGCGGTCCGGGTCCAGGCGCGGACCGGAAAGCCGGCCGCGACGAGCCGTTTCGCGACGGCCTCGCCCAGCACGCCCAGCCCCATGATCCCGACGGGGTAGGCTGCGCGGGGCGCCGGCGTGCGGTAGTCCCATTCGCCGCGACGCTGCGCCGCCGCGTGCAGGTCGAACTGCCGGTGATGGCGCAGGACCGCGAGCAGGCAGTATTCCGCCATGCGGTCCGACAGACCGGTATCGACCAGCCGGGCCAGACGCACCCCCGCCGGAAACGAGCCCGGCGCCAACTGGTCGACGCCCGCGCCGATCGACTGCACGAATCGCAGGCGGGGGAACGCCGCCAAGCCGCCCTCCGGCTGCGTCCACAGCAGGGCCACATCGATCGCCTCGGGATCGCCGCAGTCCGGCCAGACACGGAACGTCTCGCCGGGCATCAGCGCGGCGAGGCGCGGAATCCACTCGCCGGGATCGTCGAGCGTGCTGTGGAACAGGACCGTCACGGCACCCTCGTTCTCATGCCGGCCGGCTCACGCGGGCGCGCGGGCGGACAGCGGCACGATGCGCTGGCGCAGCAGCGCCATCGCCGCCACCGGCCCGGACAGGCCGGCCGCCATCAGCAGCATCGACACGGGCAGGAAGTTGGCTCCGTCCCAGGGCACGACGGACAGGATGGCAGCCTTGGCGGCGCCGATCATCAGCGTATTCAGCAGATAGATCGCCAGGCAGTCGCCGCCGAGCCGCAGCAGCAAGCCCGAGCGGTACAGCAGCGGGCTGCGCACCAGGCCATGCAGCGCCGGGATCGACAGCAGCCCGAACCCGAGCAGGTAGGCCTTGTAGGGCCAGCCGGGCCAGCCCAGCGCACTCGCATCGCCGAACACGCCGCACTGCATCGCGAGCAGCGCGAGACCGAACGCCGCCAGCGACACCCCGCTCCAACGGTCCAGGAAGCGGCGCCAGGCCTCGCCGCCCCGCGCCCCGGCCACGCCGGCGACGAAGAAGACGAAGTAGGTTCCGACGCGGTCGAGGTAGGCCACGGCAGGCAACGGCGCCACGAACAGCAGCACGGCGAGGGCAGCCACCGGCGCCAGCCGGCCGCCTGTCGCACGCAGCAGCCCGGGCAGAGCGGCCGCATAGACGAACAGGACGGCCAGGTACCAGACCGACAGGGCTGGACTGCGCGCCGTGTCCCACACGATCGGGATAGGGGGGCATCTCGCGACGCCACCCCTCCCACACCACCGGGCATACGGGTCCGTACCGCGGCGGTTCGGCGGATTAGGCTTTGACGAAGTCCGTCATGGTGACCAAGCCCATGGTACGAAAGCGGCTCTTG
>DATEQV010000105.1:0-5827 GCA_035272265.1 Acidisphaera sp.
ACGTGAAGGCGGGACTCGCCATGGGTGCAGAGAGACAAACAGGGGTGACGATCAACTCGCGATCCTGACGTGAGACGGCCTGCAGGGCCCCCAGATCAGCCCGAGTTCTGCACCACCTGCGATCTGTTCGGGAATCGTGGCAGGCTGTTGAGCTTGATCTGATGATCGACCCGCCCGTGGAACTGCAGCTGGCCGTCTTCCCGCCAGTGCACCAGATCGCCCGTCGCGTAGATGCGGCCCTCGCCGTACGCGTTCGGGCGAAACCGTTCCGCAGTCAGATCAGGGCGGCGGCAATAGCCGCGCGTCACCCCCGCGCCGCCGATCCACAGCTCGCCGGTCGCATTGTCGGTGATGAGGGCACCCTGCGCGTCGAGCACGTACAGCTCGGTGTTCCAGAACGGGCGGCCGATCGCCGGCGGATCGCGATCGTCGCGCTCGACCAGCGACCACGTCGCCAGCAACGTGGTCTCGGTCGGGCCGTATGCGTTGAACAGGCGTATGCCGGCGCGTGCCGCGAAGATCCGATCGGCGACGGCGCGCGACACTGCCTCGCCGCCCAGCATGATGACTCGCAAGCTCTCGGGGAGCGGGCCGGCATCGAGCACGGCGTTCAGCAGCGTCGGTCCGGTCATCATGGCCGTCACGCAGTCGCGCGCCGGACTCGCCAGCAGCCCGAAGACGTCGTCGGCAACGACCACGGTGCCGCCGAACGCGAGCGGCAGGAACATCTCGTACATCGACAGGTCGAAGCTCACCGACGCGCCGGCGAGCGTGTATGACAGGTCCTCGGGCTCGACGAGTTCGCGACAGGCGAACAGGATGTTGACGAGGCCGCGATGGGTGATCTCGACACCCTTCGGCTGACCCGTCGATCCCGAGGTGAACAGAACGCACGCGAGCGCGTCGCCCGCCCCCGCGTCTGCCCAACTGGGCAGCGCCGGGACCGCGCCCGGGCGCGCGGGCTTCGATACGGCGACCATGGTCGGCAACGCGAGCTGGACCGCGCGCGGCCGTGAGGAAATCGGCTCCGCACCGGCCATGAATACCGGCGCGTGCGCATGGTCGGTGACGATGACCGTCGCGGCCGACTGCGCGATCATGAAGTCGAGGCGGGCGCTCGGATAGGTCGGATCGAGCGGCAGGTAGGCGGCGCCCGCCTTGTGGACCGCCAGCAGCGTCGCCAGGAGGTGCGCGGTGCGCGGCAGGCACACGCCGACCACGGTGCCCGGACCGACGCCGAGTTCGATGAGATCGGCGGCCAGCGTTTGCGCCTGATCGTGCAACGCGCGATAGGTGAGCTGGCCCGCTTCATGGATGACGGCGATGCGGTCGGGAGTGCACGCGGCCTGATACGCCAGCACGTCGGTGAGGCTTGCATCGGGTGGCAGATCGACGGTCCTGCCGCGGCCGCGACGGATGGCCGCGTCGCGCGGCAGGGTCTCTGTGAGCTTCAGTCCGCCGATCGGCGACGCGGCGGCGTCGGCCGCACCGGCGGTGCCTGCCATGCGAAGCATCGCCTGGAACGCCGCCTGCGCGCGCCGCGCGCCTTCCGCGGTCACCCGCCCCGGATCGGAGGTGATGGCGAACGACATCCGGCTGCCCGGCCCGAAGTCGAGGGCCGTGACGTTCCACGCGCCGGCAAAGGCGGTCGACAGGTAGGCGCAGGTCACCGGCGCCCCGTCGAATGTGAAGTCGTAGCCGGCGCGGATATAGTTGACGACGATCTCGCAGAACCCGTCGCGGTCGCGATGACGAACACCGGCCGCCGTGTAGACGTGGTCCGGCGGCAGCAGACGATGCCGCAGGTCGCGCGCGAAGTCGGCGGCCAGCCGCGCCAGCGCCGCTGCCAGGCTCATGTCAGGCGCGAGATCGAGGCGGACCATCAGCATGGTCGACAACGGGACGACCGTGTGCTCGAGGCCGGGGCCGGAACGGTTTGCCAGCGCCACCCCGAACACGATGTCCGTCTCGCGGTACTCACGGCTGAAGAACGACCATGCGAAGGCGAGCAGGAGCTTGAACTCGGTCGTGCCCAGCGCGCGGGCGAGCGCGCGCACGGCATCGGACTCCGCCGCGGTCAGCTCGAACGCGAGCCGAGCCGGACGTCCCGAGCGCGACCGCTCGCTCAGTGCGGCCGGCGGCAGGCCGAGCGGCGGCGGCCGGTCGGCGAAGCGCGCCGCCCAGTACGCGACGTCCGCCTGGAACCGCGCCGAGGCGAGATAGTCGTCCTCCCGCAGCCTCGCCGCCGTCACCGATGATCCGACCATCGGCAGCAAAGCGGCGCCCGAGAGAAGGCGATTGTAGGCATCGGCCACATGCGAGGCGACGATCTCGCGCCCGGCCGCGTCGATCAGCAGGTGATGGTATTTCTGCACCCAGATGAAGTCGGCCGGCCCGAGCTTGAGCAAGGCGAAGCGGAACAGCGGGTAGTCGTTCGGCGAGAGCGGACGCCAGAACATCCTGGAAATCCACGCATCGGCGGCGGCCGGAGGATCGGGCTCCTGCGACAGGTCGCAGGACTCCAGATCGATCGCGGCGTCCGGCTCGACATGCGCGCGGACGAAGGGCGGACGCCAGACGAAGCGCAAGCGCAGCGCGTCTTCTGCCGCCACGACGTGTTCCAGGGCGGCAGCGAAACAACCGGTGTCGAGCGCGCCGTGGATGCGCAACGTCTGGCCGGTGTTCAGGATCGGGGCACCGGGATGCAACGCCTGGTCGAGCCAGAACGTCATCTGCACCGACGTGAGTTGAATATCCGGCCGATCGGCGGGCCCCCCAGACCGCTGGCCTGCGGAAGCGCGGTCCGTGGGTGCGGCGGCGGACGACATCCGCGCCTCAGTCGCTCTTGCGGGGGCTCGCCATTGCCGCGTTAGATCATGGCCGTTGTCGAGCGGCAATGACCCGGTGTCCTGCCCCAGAAGCTCGCTCGCGAACTTCTGGGATAAGCAGGCGACTAGAACTTTGATTTTCTGGTGGCGGCTTCACGCGTGATCGAGGCGTCATGAATTTTCGAGGTCTGCGAACCGGCACACGCATCCTCACCGAGCGCGGCGAGGTGGACATCGAGACGCTGCGCATCGGCGAGGCGGCGATGGCCATGGTCGCCGGCCGCCTGGTGCCGGTCCGCTGGATCGGCCGCCGGCCGGTCGATGGCGACGCGCCGGACGTTGCAAACACAACGATCCGCGTGGCGGCGGAGGCGTTCGCGGCGCAGACGCCAGTCCGCGACCTGTGGCTGGCCGCCGGACATCTCGTCATGATCGACGGCGCGCTGATCCCGATCGGCGCGCTGGTCAACGGCGCCACCATCGTCGAGGCGAGTCCGGATCGGCAGCCCTGGTGGCAGATCGACCTTGCCCGTCACGATCTCGTTCTGGCGGAAGGCGTTCCGGTCGAGAGCTTTCGCGAGAGGCGGGACGAGACCTGCGCTCCGCCGGTGACGTCCGGACCGGTGCTGGACGGCGTGAAGACGCGCCTGCTCGCACGGGCGAAGGACGCTTTCGGCTTCAGCATCACCGAGGATCGCGGGTTGCTCGTCGTCGCCGACGGCGAGGTCTGCGCGGCGACCGTGACGGATGAAGACGCGGCGTCCTTCGTCATCCCGCCCGGCAGCCGCGACGTCTACGTGATGTCGCGCACGTGGGTGCCGAGAGAGGCCGACCCGCTCAGCCACGATGAGCGCCGACTGGGCGTGTGCGTCCGGCGCCTGCTGCTCGACGACAGTCGCGACGTCCGGCTGGATGGTCCGGAGCTGGACGACGGCTGGCAGTCGCCGGAGCGCGACGGCGTCGGTCCCTTCCGATGGACCGACGGCGCGGGAAGACTGCCGGCGGGGGCCGGGACGATCGCGATGGAGCTGTGCGGAGAGCGGCTGTACTGGGCGCATGGTCGTCCGCCCGCCTATCCTGGCGGCATCGTCCGGCGCGCGCAGCCGGCGTCGCGCCCCCCCTGAACAGCAGCGCGTGGTCATCCGCCGGAGGCAGATCGTGCGACGCGAACAACGCAGCCCCGCATGAAATCATTGGCGCACTACGCGTCATCGCCGGTGGACGCCGGTGTCAACCAACGGTTTGGCGACGTCCGATCGCGCGCCGACACGTTGTGACGCGATCGTCGCCGCATGTACGATTTCATACGCACCGCTAACCGGGCTATGATGGCCGCGGGCGTCCCGGGGCGGGAACGATGGTCGTCGACGGCATGCCGGCATTCGGCGATCGACCTGAAAGCACGGGGCGCGCGATCAGCGGGTGGCACCGGGCGATAAGCTGGCGCTGGGCCCGCGCGGTCGGGGTCCTTGGTCTCGCCGTTTCGCTTGTGGTTGTCTCGGCGCTGGCGCTGAACCTCAGCCTCGGCCGCCTGCGCGACAGCGTCGCCTGGGTGCAGCATACGGACGATGTGCTGCTGGAGGTCGCCAGCATCGATGGCGACCTGGTCGGAGCGGAATCCACCGAACGCGGCTACCTGCTCACCGGTGACGAGGCGTTCCGCCAGACGTTCCAGCGCCTGCAGGAAGGCCTGCCGGGCAAGCTGCGGGACCTGCTTACCCTGGTGGCCGACAGCGCGGACCAGCACGAACGGCTCGGCGAGTTGCGGCCGATCCTGCAGGCGCGGCTCGACGAACTGCGGCAGGTCGTTGCCTTGGGGCCGGCGCAGATGACGGCGGCGCTGGCGATCGTGCAGTCGGCGAAGCAGCACGACTTGACACGCACGATCCGCAATCGGCTGGAGGCGGTGCGGCAGGCCGAACTGGATCTGCTCCACCAGCGCCAGGAGCGGGCGTCAAGCGACACGAGGCTGGCGATCGCCCTGGCGACCGGGACGGCCGTCCTGGCGCTGATCAGCGCATCGATCGGCCTCATGCTGTTCCAGCATGCGCGCGTCCTTCACCGCGAGAAGGAACTGCGGACCGAGCTGATCCATGTCTCGCGGCTGAACATGATGGGACAAATGGCCTCGATGCTGGCCCACGAGCTGACCCAGCCGCTGACTGCGACGGGCACGTATCTGAGGGCGGCACTGCGGATCATGGAGACGGGAGACCCGTCGCAAGCTGGCAGGATCGCCGAGGCGGTACGGCAATCGAGCGCGCAGATGGACCGCGCGCGCGAGATCCTGAAGCGGCTGCGGACCTTCATCGAAAAGGGCGAACCGGCGACGACCGCCGAGCCGGTCGGACCGCTGCTGGACGAAGCCGTGGCACTGCTGGGCCTGACCCGTCATGGCGTGAGGGTGTCGTACGTCGTGGCGCCGGCATTGCCGCCCGTGCTGGTCGACAAGATCCAGATGCAGCAGGTGCTGATCAACCTGATGCGCAACGCGGTCGAGGCGATGGAGCACAGCAGTCGGCGCGAGCTGACGCTGGCGGCGTTGACGGAGAACGGCGTCGCCGTGCGCATCAGCGTGCAGGACACCGGCCCCGGTTTGCCGAAGGAGGTCGCCGGCCGGCTGTTCCAGCCGTTCGTCACGACCAAGCCCGGCGGCATGGGGGTCGGCCTGTCGATCTGTCACACGATCGTGGCGGCGAACGGCGGCCGCATCTGGGCCGAGCCGAACCCGGGCGGGGGAACCGTATTCCGCATCACCGTTCCCTCGGCACCGCCGGCCCGTCGCGAGGCTGCGGCGGAACGGCTGATGGCAGCGAGCGATTAGGCGACGGTGTGCGGCGGGCCGACGTTCAGAGCGTCTCAGAGCCTGAAAATGTTTCGTCGCGCCGGCGGATTTCGCGAGTCAACGGGAATCGGGTTGGCTAGAATCGGCATGGGGAACCTCATGGTGTTGTCAAAATGGCGCAGGAAGATGGTGCGGCGCTGATCGAAGGATTGCC
>DATEQV010000106.1:0-13514 GCA_035272265.1 Acidisphaera sp.
CTCCGGGGTCGTGGACGATTCGGGCGAGGGGCGCTGGACCATCGAGGCCGCCATCGAGGAGGCCGTCCCCGCCAACGTGCTGTCGGCGGCGCTGTATGCGCGGTTCCGCTCGCGCGAGGAGCATACGTTCGGCGAGAAGGCGCTGTCCGCCATGCGCTTCGGCTTCGGCGGCCACGTCGAGCAGCACTGATGCCCGACACCAGCCCCGCACCCGCCCCCGGAGCCGCCCCCGGAGCCGCCACGACGATGCGCAAGGCCAAGCCGCCCGGCCCGTGCGCGATGGTGATCTTCGGCGCCGGCGGCGACCTCACCAAGCGCCTGCTGATGCCGGCAATCTACAACCTCTCGCACGAAGGCCTGCTGCCGGAGCATTTCGCCATCGTCGGCGTCGATCTCGCGCAGATGGACGTCGAGCACTGGCGCAACAGCCTGCTCGACATGCTGAAAAGCTTCGTTGGCAACAGCGAAAGCGAAGAGGACATCGACAACCTCGACCAGGACGCCTGGAACCGCATCTCCGCGCACATGAGCTACGTGCAGGGCGACCTGACCAGCGACGACCTGTATTCCAAGCTCTACGACCACCTCGAACATGTCGCCGGCCGCCACCAGACCGGCGGCAACGTGCTGTTCTACCTCGCCGTCGCCGACCGCTTCTTCCAGCCGGTGGTCGAGCACCTTGGCCGCGCCGGCCTGACGGCCGAGGACCACAACAACTGGCGGCGGGTGGTGATCGAAAAGCCGTTCGGCCACGACCTGCAGAGTGCGATGGCGCTGAACGTCGCCGTGCTGAAGGTGCTGAAGGAGACCCAGGTCTACCGGATCGACCATTTCCTTGGCAAGGAAACCGTCCAGAACATCATGGCGTTCCGCTTCGCCAACGGACTGTTCGAGCCGATCTGGAACCGCGACCGCATCGACCACGTGCAGATCACGGTGGCCGAGACCATCGGCGTCGAACGCCGCGGCAAGTTCTACGAAAAGACCGGCGCGTTGCGCGACATGGTGCCCAACCACGTCTTCCAGCTGCTCGCGATGGTCGCGATGGAGCCGCCCGTCGGCTTCGAGGCCGACCAGGTGCGCGCCAAGAAGGCGGAAGTCTTCGCCGCCATGAAGTCGCTGCGCCCGGAAGACGCGGTGCGTGGCCAGTACGGCGCGGGCACGATCGAAGGCAAGCATGTCGACGGCTATCGCCTCGAGCCCGACGTCGCCGATGACAGCCCGACCGAGACCTACGTCGCCATGCGCCTGCACATCGACAACTGGCGCTGGGCGGGCGTGCCGTTCTACCTGCGCACCGGCAAGCGCATGGGCAAGCGCGACACCGAGATCGCCATCCGCTTCAAGCACGCGCCGTTTGCGCCGTTCGCGGACACCGCCGTCGAGCAGCTGCCGCCGAACTGGCTCGTGCTGCAGATCCAGCCGGACGAAGGCATCAGCCTGCAGTTCGAGGTCAAGCGCCCCGGCCCGCTGGTCGAACTCTCGCCGGTGCGCATGCACTTCCGCTACAGCGACTGGTTCCGCCAGGAGCCGAATGTCGGCTACGAGACGCTGATCTACGACGTGATGATCGGCGACCAGACGCTGTTCCAGCGCGCCGACCAGGTCGACGCCGCGTGGCGCGTCGTGCAGCCCGTGCTCGACGCCTGGGCGGCCGAGAAACCCACCGACTTCCCCAACTACGCCGCCGGCAGCGACGGGCCGGAGGCGGCCGACGCCCTGCTCGGCGATCACGGCCGCCACTGGCGCCCCGTGCAACTTCCGGACGAGAAGGACCACGCGGCATGACGCTGCCGGATCGCGAGATCGCGCTGGTGCTGAGCGACGTGGACGGCACGCTGGTCAAGAACGACAAGTCGCTCGCGCCATCGACGATCGAGACCGCGCACGCCCTGCGCGATGCCGGCATCCGCCTCGCCATCACCAGCGGCCGGCCGCCGCGCGGCATGGAGATGCTGATCGAGCCGCTGATGCTCGAAGGCATGATCGCCGGCTTCAACGGCGGCGTGTTCGTCGATCCCGACATGACGGTGCGGGAGTCCCGCCTGCTCGATCCCGCCATCGCCCGGCAGGCGGCCGAGTCGATTGCCAAGGCCGGGCTCGACGTCTGGGTCTACACCTGCCGCGACTGGCTCATCCGCGACCCCAAGGCGCCGCACGTCGAGCACGAGGCGTTCACCGTCAAGTTCGCGCCGGTCGTCGTACCCTCCTTCACCGGCGAGCATTTCGAGGATTGCGCCAAGATCGTCGGCGTCTCCGACGACTTCCCGCTGGTCGAGCGCGTCGAGCAGGAAACTCAGCAGGCGCTGGACGGGGACGCCTCCGCCACCCGCTCGCAGCCCTACTATCTCGACGTCACCAGCCCGAAGGCGAACAAGGGCGCGGTCGTCGACACGCTCGCCGCGATCTACAACCTGCACCACTCGCAGATCGTCACCATCGGCGACGGGCCGAACGACCGGCTGATGTTCCGCCGCAGCGGCTTCTCGATCGCCATGGGCAACGGCAGCGAGGAGGTCAGGAACACGGCCAAAGTGGTGACCGACAGCAACGAAGACGACGGCTGGGCGAAAGCCGTGCGTAAATATATCCTGCGCGCATGACCCCATCCGAAGGCACGCTGCACGTCTACAACGACCCCGCCGCGCTCACCCACGCGGCGGCGGAGTGGATCGTCAGCCAGGCCCGCGCCAAGACCGGCCGCTTCGTGCTCGTCCTGTCCGGCGGCTCGACGCCGAGGCCGGTCTACGAGGCCCTCGCCCGCCCGCCGTTCCTCGACCAGTTCCCCTGGAGCCGCACCGTCTTCGTCATCGGCGACGAACGTTTCGTCCCCTACGAGGACCCGGAGAGCAATTGGGGCATGATCCAGGCGGCGATGCTCGACCACGTGCCGGTGCCGGTCGAGAACCTGATGCCGATCACCACCGTCGGGCTGACGCTGGAAGAAGCGGCGGTCGAATACGAGCACCGGTTGAAGAAGCTGCACGGCGCCGATCACCTCGACCACCTCCGCCCGCTGTTCGACGTGTGCCTGCTCGGCCTCGGCGACGACGGCCACACCGCCTCGCTGCTGCCGCACGAGCCGGTGCTGGGCGTGACCGACCGCTGGGTCGCCCCGGTGCCGTACGGCCGCGAGGAGGGGCGGATCACGTTGACCTACCCCGCGCTCAACTCCAGCGCCGCCATCGCCTTCCTGGTGGCCGGACAGTCCAAGCGCCATGTGGTGGACTACGTCCTGTCCGGCGCCACCGACATCCCGGCCGGCCGGCTGCGCCCCGCCGGCGAGGTGCACTGGTTCCTCGATCGCGCCGCCGCCGGAGATCATGCGCCGTGAGGGGGGCGCCATGAGCGCCGACCCAGCCGCTTCCGGCAAGCACGCCGCCGCCCGCGCCGCCGTCGACCTGCTCAGCGCCGGAATGCGCGTCGGGCTCGGCACGGGCTCGACGATGGAATTCGTGCTCGACGAGATCGCGGTCCGCAACCTGAAGATCATCGGCGTCCCGACCTCCCAGCACACCGCCGAGCGCGCCCGCGTGCTCGGCATCACGCTGAGCGATCTCGGCGCCACACCCGAGCTCGACATCGCCGTCGACGGCGCCGACGAGGTCGAGACCGGCACGCTCGACCTGATCAAGGGGCTCGGCGGGGCGCTCCTGCGCGAGAAGATCGTCGCCCAGGCGGCCCGCCGCTTCGTCGTGGTCGCCGACCAGTCGAAGATCGTCGAACGCCTCGGCATCAAGGCGCCCCTGCCGATCGAGGTCACTCCATTCGGCCACGACGCCACCAAGCGCCAGATCGCCGCCATCGGCTTCGAGCCGTGGCTGCGCCACAAGCCGGACGGCACGCCGTACCGCACCGACAACGGCAATCTGATCCACGACTGCCGCGGCCTCGACCGCCTCGATCCCCCCGCCATCGAGCCCCGGCTGCTGCAGATCGCCGGGGTGGTGGAGACGGGTCTCTTCCTGCGCGTCGCCGAGCGCGCCATCATCGGATTCCCGCAGGGCGGCAGCGCGGAGCTGCGCCCAGAGGGGCGACACGGCGGGCAGCCGGGAGGAAGGCATGGAGGAACACGCGGCACCTGACTGGGACGGGCTGCGCCAGCGCCTGAAGCATCCGGTCGTGGCCGTCGTGATGGGTGTCTCCGGCTCCGGCAAGACCACCATCGCCGCGATGCTCGCCGCCGGCATGGGCTGGCCGTTCGCCGATGCCGACGACCTGCACCCCGCCGCCAATGTCGAGAAGATGCACAGCGGCCACCCGCTGACCGACGAGGACCGCTGGCCGTGGCTCGCGCGCGTCGCCGCGCTGATCGACGAGTGGCGCGCCAAGGGCTCATCGGGGGTGATCGCCTGCTCGGCGCTGAAGCACGCCTACCGCCGCATCATCGTCGGCGACCGGCCGGACGTGGCCCTGGTCTATCTGCGCGGCGGGCACGACCTGGTGGGCCGCCGGCTGGCCGCACGCCAGGGCCACTACATGCCCGCGACCCTGCTCGACAGCCAGTTCGAGGCGCTGGAGGAACCCGGCGAGGACGAGCGCCCCATCGTGCTCGATGTCGGCGGTACCCCGGCGCAGATCGTGGCGGAGCTGATCGACCGGCTGGAGGAACGCGAGTGACCTACGGGGATTTCTGGCTGCGCTACCTGCGCACCCATCGCGACCCGCGCACACGGGCAGTCCACTACGCCGGCACCGTGCTGTCCTTCGCCTGCCTGATCGCCGCCGTCGTGCTGCTCGACTGGCGGTTCCTGATCCTCGCCCCGATCGTCGGCTACAGCGCGGCGTGGGCCAGCCATTTCGGCATCGAGCACAACAAGCCGGAGACGTTCGGCCATCCGCTGTGGTCGCTGGTCAGCGACTACCGGATGTGCGCGCTGTTCTTCGCCGGCCGCCTGCGCCCGCACCTGCAGCGCGCGGGCATCGCCTGATGTGGGAACCGAGCCAGCGCTACCCCGACCCCGCCGTCGTCAGCCTGACCCCGGCCTTCGACTGCCTGCGCCTGCCGTCGGCCAGCGTCGAACGCCTCGCCACCGGCTGCCGCTGGGCCGAAGGCCCGGTGTGGTTCGGCGACGGCCGCTTCCTGCTGTGGAGCGACATCCCCAACAACCGCATCATGCGCTGGGACGAGGAAACCGGCGCCGTGTCGGCCTTCCGCCGCCCGTCGGACTACGCCAACGGCAACACGCGCGACCGCCAGGGCCGGCTGGTGACCTGCGAGCACGGGACCCGCCGGGTCACCCGCACCGACTACGACGGCCGCATCACCGTGCTGGCCGACCGTCACGACGGCAAGCGGCTGAATTCGCCCAACGACGTCGTGGTGAAATCCGACGGCAGCGTCTGGTTCACCGACCCGCCGTTCGGGATCCTGGGCCACTACGAAGGCCACAAGGCCGAGCCGGAACTGCCGCAGTCGGTCTACCGGATCGACCCGCACAGCGGCGCCACCGCGGTGGTTGCCGACGACATCGCCGGCCCGAACGGGCTGGCCTTCTCGCCGGACGAGCGCACGCTCTACATCGTCGAAAGCCGCACCGCGCCGCGCAAGATCCGCGCCTACGACGTCACCGGCGACGGCGCCCGCATCGCCAACCCCCGCGTGCTGATCGAGGCCGGTCCCGGCACCCCCGACGGGTTCCGCGTCGATACCGAGGGCAACCTCTGGTGCGGCTGGGGGATGGGCGACCCGGAACTGGACGGCGTGCGGGTGTTCACGCCGCAGGGCGAGCCGATCGGCCACATCCGCCTGCCCGAACGCTGCGCCAACCTCTGTTTCGGGGGTCTCAAGCGCAACCGCCTCTTCATGGCGTCGAGCCACTCGGTCTATGCGCTGTACGTGAACGCGCAAGGCGCGCCTGGAGGGTAAGGCACGGGATGGTCGACGGATGACGGGCGCTCGGACGCTGTCCTACGACATCGGCGGATCGCGGCTGAAGGCGGCGATGCTCAACGGCACCGGCGAGGTGCTCGGCGGCCCGGTACGCACCGACACGCCGCACCCGTGCAACCCCGCCGTGGTGATCCCCACCCTGGTCGAGCTCGGCCGCCAGCTCGGCGAGTGCGACCGCATCTCGATCGGCTTCCCTGGCGTGGTGCGCGCCGGCACCGTCATCACCGCGCCCAATCTCGGCACCCAGGCCTGGCACGGCACGCCGCTCGCCAAGCGCCTGTCGGACGCGTTCGGCAAGCCCGCGCGCATGCTGAACGACGGCGGCGTGCAGGGGCTCGGCGTGATCGCCGGCGAGGGTGTCGAGGTCGTCATCACGCTCGGCACCGGCATGGGCTTCGCCCTGTTCCGCGCCGGGCGTATCGCGCCGCACCTGGAGATGGGCCAGCACCCGGTCCGCTCGGACCGCACCTACGACCGCTATGTCGGCGCCGCCGCACTCGCCGATTGCGGGCTGAAACGCTGGAACAAGCGGGTCGGGCGGGTGATCGGCTATATCCACACGCTCACCAATTACGACACCCTCTATATCGGCGGCGGAAATTCCAAGCGCATCTCCATCCCACTGCCGGCCAGCGTGAAGATCGTCCCCAACGCGGCGGGACTCACCGGCGGGGTGAAACTGTGGGACGTGCTGCCGGAGGAGGACTTCCTCGCCTGAATCGCATCCCCTATGCGCCGGCCGGCGCGGCGGCCCGCCCACATACGACATTACTGAACGGAGAGTGACATGCTGATCTCTGACGTGCTCAAGGTGAAGGGCGGCGACATCGTCCGCGTCTCGGTCACGGACAAGATCATCGACGTGGTCAAGCGCATGGCCGAGCGGCGCATCGGCGCCGTCGTCGTCGAGGACAAGTTCGGCAAGCTGATCGGCATCTTCTCGGAACGCGACGTGCTGTATGCGCTCGGCCGCGACGGCGCGGACGTGCTGCGGCTGGAGGTGCAGTACCGCATGACCAGCCCGGTGATTACCGCGCGCTCGTCCGAACGCGTGGAGGCGGCGCTGGCGGTGATGACGCGCAGCCGCATCCGCCATCTTCCGGTGGTGGACGAGGGCGACCTGATCGGCATCGTGTCGATCGGCGACCTGGTCAAGCACCGGCTCGACGAGAAGGAGCTGGAGGCCAACGTGCTGCTGGAGATCACCCGCATGCGGGCCTGACCGGCCGCAGCCGAGACCACGCGCCGCGCTGGCCGGCCGACGCCGGTCTCGTTCGCGATGACACGAAAGGCCCGTCGAGCCAGCGCGCCGCTTCTCGCCGCCGCACTCCTCATCGCGGTCGCCGCGGTCTACCCACAACCCGCGGACCCGGAGGGCAAGGTGCAATTCCTGCCGCTCGTCGCCAGCTTCACCAAGCGGTCGACCGACTTCCAGATGAAAAACCTGTTCGGCTTCCGGCTGCCGGACACCCTGCCGGCGCAGCCGAACTTCCGCGGGCTGGTCGGCACGCTCAGCACCACGACGACCGGCGAGGCGATCAGCGACCATCCATTCGGCTCGGTGACGCTGTTCAGCATCCGCGCCGCGACCGGCACCGCCTGCCCGGCCTGGGGCGAGCCGGTTGACGGCTACGCCGACCTGTTCGCGCGCTTCCCCAACCAGTTGCTGGCGACGGCGATCGTCAAGCAGTCCGCTGCAGGGACCGCCACCTTCGAATCCGACTTCCTGCTGCCGGTCGGCATCCCGCTGCCGAGCCGCTGCATCTTCGTCACGTTCGACGGCACCGACTTCGCCGGCCAGTCTTACACGATGGCGAGCGACCTGAAGCTGATCTACGACACCGACCCGATCGTCGGCTCCATACCGTATCAGACCTCGCTCGATTTCGAGTTCACCATCGGCGTCGTGCGCACCGGGTCGGCACCGCCGGGCAATGCCTATCGCGCGGTGCCGATCGACAAGCCGGGGCGGCTGCTGTCGGTGTTCGGCAACATCGGCGTCGTCGGCTCACCCTCGCTGCGCGGGCCGTGGCGCGTGCGCGTCATCACCGAGGTCTACAGGCAGGGCAGCTGCGCCACGGCATTCCGCAACCACGCCGACACTCCTTTCAGCTGGAACGACACGTCGGCGTCCGCCTACGCGCCGACCTCCGTCCCGATCGCCGAGGTGACCTTGTCGGGCAACGGCCCGCAGGCAATCAACAGCGCCACCGTGATGAAGCCGATCTTCCAGGTCACCGTCGCCGCGGGCGACTGCCTGGTGACGGCAATCCTTCCCGCCGACGACACCACCGCCGCAAACGGCAACCTGAACGCGGAGCTGCAACTTCACGTCGAGCGCGTCGACGACTGACAGCCGCGCTGATCGCAGCGGTGGCGGCGCTGAGCCGGACGGGCTCGTCCCGGTTGGCGCCCAGACTCAGGTCCCGCCGGACTCCGCCCCCCGGACTACGTTGTCCCCAATCCTTACTGAGGCGCGACCAACGCGTGGACGAAGGCGTACCCGACGATCGGGATGGCGATGACGACATAAACGCGCAGCAGGATGAGCAACGCAACGGTTCCACGCCCCAGGCGGCGGCGTGGGAGCTTTCGTTGCGTCGCGACCGCAAGCTGACTTGGTTCAAGCGCGCCGATCAGCGTCGGATCGTATTGCACGCAGCGCCTCCTACTTGCCCAACAGGTTCGGGAAGACAGTGATCAGGCCGTAGAACGCACCGACCAGGGCGATCGCGATCACGATCGTTCCTCCGGCCAGATTGGCCCGCCAATCATTCGCCAGGTCCTGCATGATCTCGCGGTCGTTGACCAGCAGCAGCAGGAAGAGCAGCGCCGGCGCCATCAGCAGGGTGGCGATGACGTTGACCGTCAGGGTCATGGCGAGCAACGGCGCGCCCGGGATCAACACGATCGCGGCCGCCACCAGCGTCGAGCCGATCGCCACCCCGTAGAACAGATGCCCGTGCGCGAAGTCGAGGTTCAGGCTGTGTCGTGCGGACACCGTTTCGGCCAGCGAGTAGGACGAGCTGATCGAGATCGTCATGGCGGCGACCAGACCGGCCTCCACGATGCCAAGCGCAAACAGCGTCGCCCCGGTCGTGCCGATCAACGGACGCAACGCGGTTGCGAAATCGGCGCCGCTCGCGAATTGCGACACGTCGGCGTGGGCGGCGAACAGCGGCGCGGTCGCCACCACCGTTGCGATCGCGGCCACGGCTGCCAGGATCGCGCCGATCGCGGTATCCATCCGGCCGTCCGGCAGGTCAGCCCGCGTCAGGCCCTTGTCCACGACCGCGCTCTGCTGAAAGAAGATCATCCAGGGCGTCACCGTGGCGCCGATATTGGCAAGGACGAGCGTGAAGAAGGCCGTGCCCATGCCGCCCGGCAGCGGCCCCCAGGTGGCGACCGCATGGGCCAGCGCCGCACCGTCCGGATGCGCCAGCAGGGCCGCCGGAATGAACAGCAGGTTGAACACCGCCAGCGCCATCAGCACGCGTTCCCAGGTCGCGTAGCGCCGCAAGGCCAGCGAGCAGACCACGAGCACCACTCCGATCGCGACCGAAAGCCACGACGGCAGCCCGAAATACAGACCGCCCGCCTGCACCGCGATGAACTCGGTGACCAGCGTCAGCACGTTGCCGAACACCAGGTCGCCCATCGCGAAATAGCCCCAGAACGGGCCGAAGCGCTGGAAGATGAGTTCGGCGTGGCCGCGGTGCGTCGCGACGCCGAGCCGCACCGTCATCTCCTGCACGACGAAGGCCATCAGGAAGGTCAGCAGGATGAACGGAACGAAGAACCCGACCCCGTATGTCGCGCCGGTGGTCGCGTAGGAGACCATGCTGGGGCCGTCGTTCTCTCCCAGCATGACCAGAACGCCTGGGCCGACCAGCAGCCAGAGCAGCCGAAGCGAGCGCTTGGCGGAGCGGGCTTTCAGGACCTGCAGGCGATCGCGTGCGCGGAGCAGGTCCTCGCGCGTGATGACCTCCTCGGTTGCTTCGGGGAGTGCCGCGAAGCCGGCTCGCATTGCGTCGTCGCTCACAGTCCCTCCACGCCGCCGCAGCGGCTTTGGATTGCGCTCAAACCTCTACCGCCGCGGAATGTAGCCGAGGTTACACCTTGGTCAATAGGCATCTTTCGCTTGCCAAGCGCTCACTCCGATGTACAGGCTTCACGTTGGGGCGAGGACTGGGTTCCTGGCAACGACCCGTGTGCGTCGCTGCGGTGGCGGCGGATCACACCGAGCGAGGAGAGCGGCTTGTGACACGACCCGAGGTCGGTGAACGGTCACCGGCAGCGCTGGAGATGCCCGAGGAGCCGATCCAGGCGCTTCGGTTCGGCAAGGCTCGCACGGCGCGGTCGACCGCGGTGCTGGAGGATTATGTCGAACTGATCGCCGACCTGCTGGCAGTGCACGGCGAGGCGCGCGCCGCCGATGTCGCCAAGCGTCTGGGCGTCGCGCATCCGACCGCAATCAAGTGCATTGCCCGCCTGAAGCGGGAGGGCCTAGCCACAAGCCGCCCCTACCGCGGCATCTTCCTGACCGAATCGGGCCACGACCTGGCGCGGCGCGTGCGTGCGCGCCATCGGCTCATCGTCGATCTGCTGCGTGCTGTCGGTGTTCCGAGTGAGGCGGCGGAAGCCGATGCGGAGGGCATGGAGCATTATGCCTCGGCGCCGACCCTCGAGGCATTCGCCCGCTTTCTCGCTCGGCAGAAGTGAGTAAGCTGATGGCGTAGCCTGCGATTTCCGTGGCAGGCACGCGCGCCGCGCCACGATAGGCTAGGCTGGCCGGCCCATAGCCCGATCAGGCCACGCCATGACCAAGCGCAACCTCATCTTCGCCGCCGAGCCCGAAACCCTCGACCCGGCCGAGCACCTGTCGCGGAACGAGATCGCTGCACTGCAGCGCGAGCGTATCCGCCACACGCTGGAGCACGCCTACACGCACGTCGCGCACACCCGCGCCAAGTTCGACGCCGCCGGCGTGCATCCGTCCGACTTCCACGACCTGCCCGACCTCGCGAAGTTCCCGTTCACCACCAAGCTCGACTACCGGGACACCTACCCGTTCGGCCTGTTCGCCGTACCGCGCCAGCACTGCGTGCGCGTGCACGGCTCGTCGGGCACCACCGGCAAGCCGATCGTCGTCGGCTACACGGCGGACGACATCGACACCTGGGCGACGCTGATGGCGCGCTCGATCCGTGCGGCGGGCGGCAGGCGCGGGATGATCCTGCACAATTCCTACGGCTACGGCCTGTTCACCGGCGGCCTTGGCGCGCATTACGGCGGCGAGCGCCTCGGCTGCACCGTGGTGCCGATCAGCGGCGGCATGACCGAGCGGCAGGTGCAGCTGATCCACGACTTCCGCCCCGACATCATCATGGTCACGCCGAGCTACATGCTGGCGATCCTCGACGAGTTCGGCCGCCAGGGCTTTGACCCGGTCGAGTGCTCGCTGAAGGTCGGCATCTTCGGCGCCGAGCCGTGGACCAACGCGATGCGCGCCGAGATCGAGCGCGCCTTCGACATGCACGCCGTCGACATCTACGGCCTGTCCGAGGTCATGGGCCCCGGCGTCGCGCAGGAATGCGTCGAGACCAAGGACGGCCTGCACATCTGGGAGGACCATTTCTACCCCGAGATCATCGACCCGGAGACCGGTGCGGTGCTGCCCGACGGCGAGCGGGGCGAGCTGGTGTTCACCTCGCTGACCAAGCAGGCGGTTCCCGTGGTGCGCTATCGCACGCGCGACCTGACGCGGCTGTTGCCGGGCACCGCGCGGCCGGGGATGCGCCGGATGGAGAAGATCACCGGCCGCACCGACGACATGGTCATCCTGCGCGGCGTCAACCTGTTCCCCACCCAGATCGAGGAGCTGCTGCTGGGGCAGGACTGGAGCAGCGGCCACTTCCGCCTCGTGCTGACGCGCGAGGGACGGCTGGACGCGATGGAGGTCGAGGTCGAGGCCCGCCCCGAATACTACGCCGCCAGCATGAGCGCGGAGGCGCGCGAGGTCGCCCACCGCATCAAGAGCACGATCGGCGTGTCCGCGAAGGTGTCGATCCTCGCCCCCGGTTCGCTGGAACGCTCGCTGGGCAAGGTCAAGCGGGTGATCGACAAGCGGGAGTCCTGAACGAACTCCGTCATTGCGAGGAGCAACGCGACGAAGCAACCCAGGGCCGCGTGAACGTCGCCGGAGCCGTTTCCTCCGTCATGGCCGGCCTTGTGCCGGCCATCCACGGCTTTCTTTCTTTTGCAATCAACGTCGCAGGTGGCGGGGCACGCCGTCAGCCGAACGCCCCAGCCGCACCCCACGCCGCAACCTCATCCGGCGGTACGCCGACCCGCGCAAGCACCGCCGCCGCGTCCTCGGGCGGCCGCGGCGCGCTCGGCGGATCGGCCTCCGTTCGGCTGAACCGCGGCGCCGGCGCGGGGTGCCACGCCTCGCCCACCCGCACGAAGGTTCTGCGTGCAACGTTGTGCGGATGCAGCGGCGCCTCGTCGAAATCGAGCACGCCCGCCGCGCAGGCGTCGCTGCCCTCCAGCGCCGCCGCCCAATCGTCGCGGGTCCGCGCGGCGAAGATCGCCGTCATCCGCTCGCGCATCTCCGGCCACGTCTTGCGGTCGTACTGCGACGCCACGAACTTCGCGTCCAATCCGATCCGCCGCACCAGTTCGGCGAAGAACTTCGGCTCCAGCGCCCCCACCGCGACGTGCCGCCCGTCCGCACACCGATACGTCGCATAGAACGGCGCGCCGCCGTCCAGCAGGTTCGCCGCCCGCTCGTGCCGCCACGCCCCCGCCGCACGCAGCGCGTAGAACACCGACGACAGCACCGACGCGCCGTCCACCATCGCCGCGTCCACCACCTGCCCGCGCCCCGACCGCTCGCGCTCCCACAAGGCCGCGGCAACGCCGAACGCCAGGAACATCGTCCCGCCGCCGTAATCGCCCACCAGGTTCAACGGCGGCACCGGCGCGTCCTTCGGCCCGATCGCCGCCAGCGCCCCCGACAGCGCGATGTAGTCGATGTCGTGCCCCGCCGACTGCGCCAGCGGACCGTCCTGCCCCCAGCCCGTCATCCGCCCGTACACCAGCCG
The DNA here is from genome assembly GCA_035272265.1 of Acidisphaera sp. Classification (GTDB taxonomy): domain Bacteria; phylum Pseudomonadota; class Alphaproteobacteria; order Acetobacterales; family Acetobacteraceae; genus Acidisphaera. The sequence continues at coordinate 13,000 of DATEQV010000106.1, forward strand.
AGGGTTCCGCGCGGCGCACGCCTCCGGCCCGAACCCGAGTCGCTCCGCCACCCCCGGCCGGAACGGCTCGATCAGCACGTCGGACCGCTCCACCAGCGCCATCAGCGCCGCGAGCCCCGCCGACGCCTTCAGGTCAAGCGCGATCCGGGTCCGCCCGCGCATCACCACGTCCAGCTCCGGCGGGATCGGCAGCAGCGGCGGCGGATCGCCCGTGCGGTCCACGCGGATCACCTCCGCGCCCAGATCGGCCAGCAGCATCGCGCACAGCGGCACGGGGCCGATCCCCGCGATCTCGATCACCCGCAGCCCGGCCAGCGGTCCCATCCGTCGCCCCTCCCATAAGACGGCGGACGCTAGTCGCCCGCACGAGGCCGGACTAGCAGCCTGTCGGAGTTAGCAGTTTTGCGGATGAATATGTCGCCAACGGCCACCGGCGGATTCTCTTGTTGTGCAGAACCGCGAAGTATCGAAAGAAATCTCCGATTTGTTCGTGGTTTGTGCTTAACTCCGACAGG
>DATEQV010000107.1:0-5067 GCA_035272265.1 Acidisphaera sp.
AGGATGGCCGGCGCCAGCGCCAGCGCATGCGCCCCGGCCAGCGTCACGCCGCTATGGCAGGTGGCCGAGAACGCGCCGGGAAACCGCTCCGACTGCGCGTAGATCGGATGCCCGTCCGGCGTCATCACCCGCAGCGCCGACCACACCCGCACCACCGTCGCGTCGGCCAGCTTCGGCAACGCCATCAGGTTGCGTGCGGCGATCTCCTGCATCACCTCGGCCGACGTGCCGAGGTCGAAGCCGACATCCTCGTGGCTGTCGCCCAGCATCACCGAGCCCTCGGCGGTCTGCCGCACCGTGTGCGTCGCGTACTCCAGGAACGGCCGCATCCGCTCCGTCACCATGATCTGCCCGCGCAACGGCGTGACCGGCATGTCGAGACCCACCATCGGCGCCAGCCGAGCGCTGCCCAATCCCGCCGCGATGACCAGCGTGCGGCAACGCACCTGCGCCGCCCCGCAATGCAGGGTGAAGTCGTGCGGCGCCGCGTCGATGCGGTCCACCGTGCGGTTCGGCCTGTAGCTCCCGCCCAGCGCGAGGAACGCCTGCTGCAAGGCGCGCAGCGTCGCCAGCGGATTGGCGTGGCCGTCCTTCGGGCAGTATGCCGCGCCGACGACCCGGTCGGAGATCCCCGGCACCATCGCGCGCAGCTCCGCGCGGTCGATGATGCGCGTGCCGATGTCGCCGCTCTGGTTGTGCATGCGGGTGATCAGCGCCCCGCGCTCCTCCAGTTCCTCGTCGGACAGGCAGAAGATCAGCCCGCCCGGCTGGCGCAGCGCGACATCCACGCCGGTCGCCGTCGCCAGCGCGCTCGCCATCTGCGGCCACAACTCGGACGACCGCAGCGTCCAGTGCGCGTAGGCGGGCATGTCAGCGCCTTTGCCCTGCACCCAGACAAGCCCGAAATTGCCGCGCGCGGCGCGGAACGCGACGTCGCCCTCGTCGAGCAACGCGACGGACGCACCTTCTTTCGCCAGCCCCCAGGCGATGGCGGAGCCGACCAGCCCTCCGCCCACCACCGCCGCGTCGACCGCCTCGCTCATGCGCGCGTGCCGGAGAACAGCCGGTCGACCCCGTACAGCCGGTCGAGCAGCAGCAGCAGAACCAGCGTCAGTCCCATGATGATCGCGGAAACCGACGCCACCAGCGGATCGGTCGTCTCGGCGATATGGGTGAACAGCCGCAGCGCCAGCGGCGTCACCTGCGGCGAGGAGACGAACACGGTCACGGTCAGCTCGTCGAACGACGAGATGAACGCCAGCATCCAGCCGGCGGCGATCCCCGCCAGCAGCCCCGGCACGGTCACCCGCCAGAACGCGCGCAGCCGCGTCGCACCCAGCGACACGGCGGCACGGTCGAGGTTCGCATCCAGCCCGTCCACGGCCGCCAATACCATGCGCAGCACGTACGGCCCGATCACCACCGCGTGGCACAGCGCGAGGCCGGTGAACGTGCCCTGGATGCCGAACAGCGACAAGAAGCGCAGCAAACCCACCCCGAGCACCACCGCCGGCACCATCAGCGGCGACATCACGAAGACGAGGATCGCCTGCCGCAAGGCGAACTGCCGCCGTCCGATCGCCAGCGCCGCCGGCAGGATCGCGGCCGTCGCCAATGTCGCCGCGCACAGCCCAAGCCGGATCGACAGCCAGAACGACGCAATGAAATCGGGGTTGTCGCCGATCGCGCGGAACCAGCGCAGCGAGACCCCGTGCAGCGGCAGCGACAGATACCCCTCGGGCGTGAAGGCGACCAGGAACACCACCACCAGCGGCGCCAGCATGAACACCACGAACGCCGCGTGGAACGCGAGCGCGAACGGGCCGTTGCGCCTCATGCCTCCGCGTCCGCCAGTTCGGCCATCTGCGTCCGTCGCTCGGCGACCCGGCTCAGCAGCAGCATGATCGCGATCACCGCGATCACCAGCAGGCACGCGATCGACGCACCCAGCGGCCAGTCGAGCGAGACCAGGAACTCGTCGTAGATCGCCGTCGCCGCGACCTTCAGCCGCCGCCCGCCGATCAGCGCCGGTGTGGCGAAGGCGCTCGCCGCCAGCGAGAACACGATCAGCCCGCCGGACAGGATGCCGGGCACGATCTGCGGCACCACCACGCGGAAGAACACGGTCACCTGCGACGACCCGAGCGACACCGCCGCGTTCTCCGTCGCCGGATCGACCCCGCCGAGCGCGGTCCACACCGCCAGCACCATGAACGGTATCAGCACATGCACCAGCGCGATCACCATCCCGGTGTCGGTGAACAGCAGGTCGATCGGCGACGATGCAAGATGCAACCCGGTCAGCGCCTGGTTGATCAGCCCGTCGCGCCCCAGCAGGATCGTCCATCCCAGCGTCCGCACCACCACCGACACCAGCAGCGGCCCGAGCACCACCAGCAGAGCCAAGCCCCGCCAGCGCGGGCGCAGCCGGCTGAGGAACCACGCTTCTGGCACGCCGATCACCACGCAGAACGCCGTCGTCGCCGCCGCGACGATCAGCGTGCGCAGGAAGATCGCCTGGTAGTATTCGTCTGTCAGCACGCTCGCGTAGTTGTGCAAGGACCAAGTCAGCAGCACCCCCTGCGTGTCGCTGTAGCTGTTGAACGACAGCAGCGCGGTCATCACCAGCGGGGTCGCCAGCATCACGCCGTACAGCGCCAGCGCCGGCGCGCACAGCAGGTACGGCTGGCCGGCGTGTCGGTTCATGCGTCCGCGCCGTCCGACGGCAGCACGCGCAGGCTGTCCTTGTGCCAGTCCAGGCCGACGACCTGTCCTTCCTCGGGCGGGGCGGCGCCGGTGTTCTGCTGATAGACGAGCAGGTCGCCCACCTCGCTCGCCACCTGCAGCAGCCAGTGGTTGCCGAGGAACATGCGCGAGCGGATCGTCCCGGCCAGCTTGCCACGGCCCGGGTCCGTGACCCGGATCTTCTCGGGCCGCACGGAACACAGCACCGCGCCATCAAGCGTGGTGTGCGCCTCGGCGCGCACGCCGCCCGGCAGCTCGATCACCCCGCGGGACGCCCGGCCGGCGACGTTGTTGCTCTTGCCGAGGAAGTTCGACGCGAAGTCGTCCGCCGGGTGCTCGTACGCGGATTGCGGCGTGTCGACCTGCACGATGCGGCCGGCGCGCATCACCGCGATCCGGTCGCTCATCGCCATCGCCTCGTTCTGGTCGTGCGTGACCATCACCGTCGTGATGGCGAGCTCCCGCTGCAGGCGGCGCAGCTCGATCTGCATGTCCTCGCGCAGCTTGGCGTCCAGGTTCGACATCGGCTCATCGAGCAGCAGCAGCCGCGGCTCGATCACCAGTGCGCGCGCAATCGCCACCCGCTGCTGCTGGCCGCCCGACAGCTGGCGCGGGTAGCGCTGCGCCAGATGCCCCAGATGCACCTGCTCCAGCGCCCGCGCCACGCGCGCCGCGCGGTCCGACCGCGACACGCGCCGCATCTCCAGCCCAAAGGCGACGTTGCCCGCCACCGTCATGTGCGGGAACAGCGCGTAGGACTGGAACACGATGCCCACGCCGCGCCGATTGGGCGCGATGCGTCCCAGATCCGACCCGTCCAGGTCGATCGAGCCCCGTGTCGGCTCCACGAACCCCGCGATCATCTGCAGCGTCGTCGTCTTGCCGCAGCCCGACGGGCCGAGCAGCGAGACGAACTCGCCGCGCTCGACCTGGAGGCTGACGTCCTCGACGGCGATGGTGCGGCCGTAGCGGCACTGGAGGTTGCGAAGCTCCAGGAAGCTCATCGTGTCGTCAGCGCTCGACCTCGCGATTCCACCGCTTCGTCCAGGCGTCGCGATGCGCGTTGATCGCCGCCCAGTCGAACGTCACCAACTTGGCGATCTGGTCCGGGCCGTACGGGACGCCCTTCGCCTGCTCCGGCGTGAGCTTCACCTCCTTGTTGGTCGGCCCGAACGCCGTCTCCGCCAGGATGGCCTGCACCTCCGGCGAGATCAGCCAGTCGACGAACGCCTGCCCGTCGGCGTCATCGCGCGCGCCCTTGACCGTGCAGGCGGTGACGAACAGGGCCGGCGCGCCTTCCTTCGGATAGACGAACTTCACCGGAAATCCGGTGGCGGCGAGGGCCGCGATGCGCGCGCTGCCCCACACGTCGATGGTGATCTCGCCGCTCTGGAACAGCTCGGACATGCGGCCCGGCGAGGATTCGAACGCGCGGACGTTCGGCGCCACCGTCTGCATGGTGGCGAAGCCGGGATCGATGTTGTCGACGCCGCCGCCGGCCATGCGCGCGTACATCAGCAGCGTCTGCAGGCCGTACGTGTTGTCGATCCCCGGGATGGCGAGCTTGCCCTTGTATTTCGGAAACGCAAGCTCGGCCCACGACTCCGGCGGACTCCAGCCCGCCTTCGCGAAAGCGTCCGCGTTGTAGCCGATCCCCGTCGCGACCACGCCGGTCGCGACCGCGTCGCCCATCTTCGCGAGGTCGTATAGGTTGGCGTAGTTCGGCCCCGGCTCGATCTTGGCGCAGAAGCCGAGCTGCAAGGCCCGCTGCATCGGCCCGTCGTCCATGATCGCCACGTCGAGGTCCGGATGGTCCTTCTGCGCCTGCAGCTTCGCCAGCGTGTCGGTGGAGTTGCCGGCGACGAAGGACACCGCCAGCCCGTGCGCCTTTTCGAACGGCGGGATCACGCGCGCGCGCATGATCGTCTCGTACGACCCGCCGTAGCCGGCCACGTACAGCGTCTTCTGCGCCTGCGCCGCGCCGATGGTTGCGACGAGGGCAGCGGTAGCAAGGATGGACAGTCTTGCAATCATCCGGGCGTGCCTCCGCGTGTGCGCAACGCCCGCATCACATCACGTGGCGGCCCGATTTGAAAGCGCCTGCCGGGCCGGCGCGCGGCCGCGCCCCTTGCCACGACCGACCCGCCGGGTCAGGATTCCACCGCAGAAACGGGAAGGATCGGACATGCGGCGCAGGCAGGTGCTTTTGGGCGCGGTCGCCAGTTTGGGTGCCGTTCCGCCGGCGTTCGCGGACACCGTGATGAAGGTCGGCTCCACGCCGACCGGCATCCCGTTCACCTTCCTGGACACCAAGACCAACAC
>DATEQV010000108.1:0-25380 GCA_035272265.1 Acidisphaera sp.
AGCAACGAAGTGCTGAAAACCCCGGTGCGTCAAGGGCTTACCGGGAAACTCGGTTCAACGAACCGGACACTAGTGATCCAACTTATGCAAGGCACGGTTGTGCCGCGCAAGGTGATCACGCTAACTTGAACAGTGGTTCAGCTGTTGTGCGGCGTGTCGCGTGTCTTCTCGACGTTCTCCGCGCCCTCTCGGGTGCCGCCGAATGTGTCGGCCCCGCCGGACCCGATGTCACCCGGCTTCTTGTGGGTCCCGATGTCCCCCGCGCCGTCGGTGTGCTTGATCCCGCGCTCGGTGTGCGGCTGCTTCATCCGGGCCTCCGGGGGTTGCCGGGTCTAAACGCGCGGCCGCGATCCGGTTCGCCGGCGCGCGCATGCGGGCCCGCGCTGGTCGCCCGGATGCGGTCCGGGCCATACTGCGGGCGCATGGAGGCGGAATGGACAACGCGACCGAAGTGACCGCGCACGTCGAGGCGCCGCCGCGCCTGTCGGTCGTCGTTCCCGTCTACAACGAGATGGAGTGCCTGCCTGAGCTGCACGTCCGGCTGGGCCGCGTGATGGACGCGATCGGGGCGCCGTGGGAGCTCGTGTTCGTCGACGACGGCAGCAGGGACCGGTCGCTCGAGGTGATGCGCGAGCTGCGGCGCGCCGACAACCGCGTGGCCGTCGTCAGCCTGTCGCGCAACTTCGGCAAGGAGATCGCCACGACCGCCGGCCTCGACCATGCCTGCGGCGACGCCGTGATCATCATCGACGCCGACCTCGAGGACCCCCCGGAGGTGATCCCGAGCCTGGTGGAGGCGTGGCGCGGCGGCTACGACATGGTGTTCGCGCAACGGCGGCAACGGCGGAGCGACGCCTGGATCAAGCGGGTCACGGCGGCGATGTTCTATTGGCTCATGCGCGACCTCGGCGAAGTGTCGCTGCCGCCGAATGCGGGGGACTTCCGCCTGCTCAGCCGACGCTGCGTGGATGCCTTGCTGCAGCTGCGCGAGCGCCACCGCTTCATGAAAGGGCTGTTCGCCTGGATCGGCTTTCCCGCCATCGCGGTCCCCTACGACCGCATGCCGAGACACGCGGGGCGCAGCAAATGGCCGGCGCGCAAGCTGTTCGGGCTGGCGGTCGAGGGCATCACCAGCTTCAGCATCATGCCGCTGCGGCTGGCGAGCTATCTGGGTCTGGTGGTCGCGGCGCTGGCGATCCTGTTCGCGGCGCAGCTGGTCTTCCGCGCGATCGTGTTCGGCAATCCGGTCGCCGGATACCCGAGCCTGATGGCGGTCATCCTGTTCCTCGGCAGCGTGCAGCTGCTGACTCTGGGGGTGATCGGCGAGTACCTCGGACGGACCTTCAACGAAACGAAAGGGCGGCCCCTCTATCTGGTGCAAGGTTTCGCGGCGAGCGCCATGCGGGCGGCGGATCGGGCGTCACCGGCGCCGGTCGCCGCAACGCGGCCGGACTGACCGGCGGTCGCTACTCGGGCGGCGCGGTTCCAATCCAGTACGCGCTGACGAGGAAGCCGAGGCGGCGATGATCCTCGCTGAAGCCGAAGTCGGACGGGGAAGCCGTCTGCGGGAAGTCGAGGCGGATCGCGAACGGCGCCGTCAGGTCGGCGTCGGCCGGAAGCGGCACGTGCAGCTCGATCGGTGTGCCGGCCAGCACGCTCCAGTCGGCGATCTTGCGTTCGTTGAAGAACGCGACGATGCGCCGCCTGCCGTCCGGACCGCCCGGAAAGGCCCAACCCCATAGCGTCAGTTCGGCCGGGCGCTCGGGCACCGTGGTCAGCCGGCCAGCGATCGTCGCGCCAGGGCCGTCGCTCCAGGTTCCGCCGGAACCCGGCGCGGACCAGCCCCAGACCAGCGGCGCGATCGTGTCCGCGGAAGTGGCCGGCACGCGCAGCCCGGTCGTGATGTCCGGGACCGGGACGGGCGGCAGGCCGGCGATGTCGCCTGCGCGCGTGGAGCAGACGGCGACGCGGCCGAGCAGGCCGCAGCTTCGGCCGGCGTCCGCCATCGCGAGCGGGCCGGATACCGCGGCCGGCAGGTAGACCCGCACCTCGTTCTCCTGCAGCGTGGCGTACCCCTCGTCGCCGCACAGCAGCGGGCGCGTCCTGCGGGCCGCCCACATCGTATTGACCGGCATCGCCCGCTCGGACGCCGCGAGCAGCAGGTCCTCGCCGATGCGATCCCCACGGTCGCCGGACCCGCACCCGATTCGCGGCGCGAGGACGAGGTGCTGGTGCGTCTCGAGCAGCGGGCGCAGCGCCTGCGTCTCCGGCTCCCAGGTCAACTTCTCGCGCATCGTGCCGCGCACGGACTCCCGCATGTCGGCCATGTCGACGAACTGGAGCGCCGCCGCGCCGGCCAGGAAAGCGGCGGCAAGCGGGCGCGGCCGCAGCCGCGCCACCGCGGCGACGCCGGCCAGGACGATGGCGTAGCCGACCGGCCAGAAGAACCGCCCGGAGGACTGGAACTGTCCCAGCATGCGCGGAGCCGGGCCAAGGTCGGCCAGGAGATGGTGGCCGGCGTAGATGCGGTTCGACAGCGCGAGCAGCGTCAGCGCGACGCAGCAGGCGAGCAGGCCCGCATGACGCCGCAGCGCGGGCGCGCGTCCGCGAAGCGCGGCCATGACCGCGACGGCCGCCAGCACGAGGCCGCCGGCGCCGAGGTAGTTCGCGCCCTCGTACTGATACCCGGTGGCATCCAGGATTCCGCCGAACGAGGGAAACAGCGTCGAGACCGACGGACGGAACGGCGTGACGAGGTTCATCGACGCCTTGCCGAACAGACCGGGCGACGAACCGGCGCCAAAGTAGCCGAGTGCGGCCGCGAGCATCCCGGTGGCCGCGAGGCCGGCTCCGACGCCGCCGGCGGCGATCCGCCAGAAGCGGTCGCGCCGCAGCAGCAGCGTCAGCGGCGCCGCGGCGAGCACCGCGGCGACCATCGCCAGCAGGTACGGATGGATCAGCAGGGTGAAGCCGAGCAGCGGCCCGGCGGCAAGCAGCGCCGGCCGGCTTGGGCCGTCGCAGATCCGCCCGTACAGGCCGAGCGCCAGCAGGATCAGGAACTGGCCGCACAGTGCGGGATGGCCGATGCGCTGCAATAGCGCGTGCATGCTGACCGCGATCACGGCCACCGCGCCGCCGGCGAGCAGCCCGCGCTGGCCGAGGCCGCGCAGCGCGAACACCGAAGCGGCCGGCTGCAACGCGTAGCTCAGCGCGATCCACGCCAATACCAGGTTGCCGCCCGGCGGCAGCAGCGGCCGCAGCAGCCGCCCGACCAGTGCCATCGCCGGAATGCTGTCGGTGAAGGCGATGTTGGTCCCGTCGGGCCAGTCCAGCGCGCGCGCCACGAGCAGCTTCCAGTGCCAGGAATCGGCGATGAAATAGCGCTGCCCGATGATGTGCTGGCGGATGTCGCACTCCGAGCCCGCGGCGCAGGGCGGCCCGGCCAGCATGACGTCCGGCGGGATCAGCCAGACGGCCAGCGCAATCCCGCCGCAGAGCGCGAACAGGTAGGGCAGCCGCGAGTCGGCGAACAGGAAGGCGAACGCGTCGCGGCGGCCAATGGGGAGATGGCCAGTCGGGAGATGCAAGTTGCGGTGCCTGGATCGGTGGGCGGGGAAGGGGCCGAGCCACTCTCGGTCGACGTGCGACGCTGCCGGGCGGTGGTGGAGCTGAGGGGAATCGAACCCCTGACCTCCTCATTGCGAACGAGGCGCTCTCCCAACTGAGCTACAGCCCCGGCCCGCGGCAGAGCGCCGGTCTATGCGCAGCCGACCCAGGCAAGTCAACGGCAACGAAGTCATTGGCAGTCATTGGCCCCTTGGGGGGCATCGCTGTCGCCGTTGCTGCCTTGCTTCCGCCCTGCGGGGAAACGCTCTAGTTTCCGCCGCCCCTGCCGGAGCCAGCCGTGATCACGATTATCTTCAACGTCGTCCTGGAAGTGCTGAAGATCTACTTTTGGATCGTGATCCTCGCCGCGATCTTCCAGACCCTGGCCTCGTTCGGCGTGCTGGACACGCGCAACCGCATCGTCTGGACGATCGGCGACGTCCTCTATCGCGCCACCGAGCCGGTGCTGCGGCCGATCCGGCGCGTCCTGCCCAATCTCGGCGGAATCGACTTCAGCCCCTGGATCGTCTGCCTGCTGATTCAGCTCGTGCTGATCCCGCTGGTCGTGCGGGTCGAGGCGGCGATCGTCTTCGGCAACACCGGCGCGCTGCTGTTCTGAGGGCTGTGCCGGCATGGCGGCGCGCGTCATCGACGGCAAGGCGGTCGCCGCGGCGCTGCGCGCGCAGGTCGCCGCCCGCGTCGCCGCGCTGCCGTTCCGCCCGCGGCTCGCCGTGGTGCTGGTCGGCGACAACCCCGCCTCGGCCATCTACGTCCGCAACAAGGACCGCGCCGCGCAGGCTGCGGGCATTGATGCCGCCACCCACCGCCTGCCGGCGGGGACGACGCAGGTGGCACTGCTCGCGCTGCTCGAGGAGCTGAACGCCGAGCCCGAGGTGGATGGCATCCTGGTGCAGATGCCGCTGCCGCCGCAGATTGACGCGAGAACCATCATCGAGGCCATCGACCCGGCGAAGGACGTCGATGGGTTCCATCCGCTCAATGTCGGGCGGCTGACCGACGGCGTGCCGAAGCTGGTGCCGTGCACGCCGCTCGGCGTGATGCGCCTGCTGGCCTCGGCCGACGTGGCGGTGCGTGGCGCCCGCGCGGTGGTGATCGGGCGCTCGACTATCGTCGGCCGGCCGATGGCCGCGCTGCTGATCGCCGCGGACGCGACGGTGACGGTCGCGCATTCCCGCACGCGCGACCTCCCCGGGCTGGTCGCGCAGGCCGACATCCTTGTTGCCGCCGTCGGCCGGGCGGAGATGGTGCGCGGCGACTGGATCGCCCCGGGTGCGGCGGTGATCGACGTCGGCGTCAACCGCCTGCCGGACGGAAGGCTGGTCGGCGACGTTGCGTACGACGAGGCGCTCGGTCGCGCCGGCTGGATCACGCCGGTGCCGGGGGGCGTCGGTCCGATGACGATTGCCTGCCTGCTCGACAACACCGTGCAGGCGGCCCTCGCCCGGCGCGGCGAGGCGGGCTAAGACCCACCGATGCTGTTGGATCTCGTCCGCCGCACGGCCCGGCGCGCCGCCGCTGCGGCGCCGGCCGAGCCTGCCCGCCCGCCGCACTACCAGGGCTTCATCGACGAGCGCAGCACGCATCACCTGCGCGGCTGGGTGCGCGACCTTTCGGATCCGTCGCGCCGCATCGCCTGCGAGATCGTGCTGCCGTCGGACGCGGGCGAGACGATCCTGTTCTCGGGCGTGGCCGACGAAGCGAGCGAGGTGCTCGCCGCCCTCGGCGTCGGCGTCGGCGCCTATGCGCTGTCGGCCTTATTCGATCCGCCGCTGTCGGAAGAGCAGCGCGACCGCGTGTTCGTCCGCCCGGTCGGTGAGGCTTGGCGCCTGGAACTGGCACGCGGCCTGCTCACCCAGAAGTCCGGCGAGGGCATCGCGCGGCGCATCATCGGCCACCTCGACGAGCGCAGCGCGCGCCATGTCGCCGGCTGGCTGCACGACGAGGCCGATCGCGAAGCGAGGCTCGAGTACGAGGTCGTCCTCGACGGCCCGGACAGGGCGAAGGTGCTGGACACCGGCGTCGCCGATCAGCCGAGTCTGGCGCTGGCGCAGCTCGGTATCGGCGACGGGCGCCACGCCTTCACTGCCGTCTTCCCGCGCGCGCTGTCGGCCGACGACATCGCGCGCGTGTCGGTGCGCGCGGCCGCGACGGGCCAGACGCTGCCGCCCGCGCCCGAGCTGCGCACCGTGTTCGAGCCGATCGGCCACGTGGCGATGGACATCGTCAACAACTGCAACCTGCGCTGCCCGTTCTGCGTGTACGACTACGCCGACGTGCACCGCACCAACGTGATGACCGAGGCGACGTTCGACGCCACGTTGCGCCTGCTGCCCTACGTCACCGACGGCAACTTCTGGCTCTCCTGCCTGCACGAAGCCACGCTGCACCCGCAGTTCGAGCGCTTCATCGCCCGCGTGCCCGCCGAGTGGCGGCGCAAGCTGATGTTCACCACGAACCTCGCCAAGCGCATGACGGACAGCTACTTCCGGCTGCTCGCGGAGTCCGGCGTGGACCACGTCAACGTCTCGCTCGAGAGCTTCGACCCGGCGATCTACGAGCGCCTGCGGAAGGGCGCGCGCCATCGCATCTTCCAGGAGAACTGGGACAAGCTGCTCGCCGCCGTCGCCGCCGGCAGCGCGCCGCCGCGTCTGCGCTACAACCTGATGGCGTACCGCTCGAACTACCGTGAGATCCCGGCGATGATCGACGCGCTGCTGGCCGGGAAGCGTGCGCATCAGGTCGAGGTGCGCGACACCTTCCCCGAGCCGCACATCCCGCAATCCTTCCGTGACGCCGAATTCATGGACGCGACGGAATGGACGTGGCTCGAGGATGAGCTCGCGCGCTATCCGGCCGATCGCGTCATCCTGCTCGGCCGTCCGCCGCGCGCCGCCGACGGCAGTGCCGCGCCGAGCAAGACCGACGACCCGGCGGAGCCGTATGTCGTCACCGCGCGCGTGAAGGGGACGCCGCCGCCCGGCGTGCCCCGTCCGTTCGGCTTGCGCATCGAGTGGGACGGCACGCTGTTCGTCTATGGCGAGCAACCGGGCGGGCCCGGCGAGACGCCGCGGCACGAGCACTTCGTCATCACCAACATCCACCGCCTGCGCGACCCGCTCGGCTTCCTGATGGCGCTGTAGCGCGGTTCGAATCGCCCGCCGGAGGCTGACGTCGCCGGGCGCCGGGCGGTGGTTCAGGCGCCCCCGCAGCCGTTTCTTAATGTCCGCCGGGCATACACGAGCGTGTGACCTCGGTATCGAAAGCGCGGCTCGTGCACGTCGCCCATTCCAGCCACGTTTCCACCGCGTCGGCTCCCGACGAGCCGGACGCGGTCCAGTCCGACGCTGCGCTGCTGGACGCGATCGACACCGCGCTGGCCGCACCGACACTGCCGGCGCTGCAGCCGCCGCTCGACGGGCGCTACCACGCCTACATCGCGGCCACCCGGCGGATCAGCATCCGCCAGTGGCTGCTGTCGCTGGTCTTCGTGCAGGCGTTCGGCTTCGCCGCCGACATGTTCGCCGCCACGGATCATCTGGCCGAACTCGCCGCGGTCCGCCTCGTCGGCGTGCCGCTCGCGCTCGGCGCCCTGCTCGCCGCGTGGATGCAGCGCTCCGAGGCGGCCGCGCGCTGGCTGACCGCCCTGGTGGTCGTAGCGCTATCGGCCGTCCTCCAGATCGGCGTCGCCGCCGCGACCGCGCGCCAGTGCGGGGCGCTGCACGCCGACCGCACCTTCGTCACCACGTTCTGCATCTGCTTCCTCGCCGCGGTGGTGCCGCGCCTGTCGCGGCGCGAGATGATCGCCTATGCCATCGCCATCGAGACGGTGTTCGTCGGGGTGATGATCTCGGCCGAAGAGCTGCCGCTGCGCGCGCAGTGCGACATGATCATCTTCACCGGCGGCGTGCTGCTGCTCTCCACGCTGATGCGCGGCGGCGTCGATCGCGCGCGGATGCGCAACTTCCTGCGCGCCGAGCGCAACGAGGTGCTGGCGCGCCAGCTCGTGCGCGCCAACACCGCGCTCGCCGAGGTGAACAACGACCTGCAGGACACCAACGGCCGCCTGCTGCAGCTCTCGACCACCGACGCGCTGACCGGTGTCGCCAACCGCCGCCACCTCGACTCCGTGCTGGAGGCGGAATGGCGGCGCGCTGCCGTCGGGCGGGAGTGGCTGGCGCTGCTGATGATCGACGTCGACCGCTTCAAGAGCCTCAACGACGCCGCCGGCCACGAGCGCGGCGACGCCGCCTTGCAGGCGGTCGCGCACGCGCTGATCGAACGCACGCGGCGCGGGCGGGACCTTGTCGCCCGCTACGGCGGCGACGAGTTCGTCGTGCTGCTGCCCGGTGCGACGCAAGCCGTCGCGCTGCGGATGGCCGAGCGCTTTTGCGAGACGATCCGCGAACTCCGGCTGCAGCATCCGGCCCATGATGGCGCGCTGACGATCAGCGTGGGTGCCGCCGCGTGCATCCCGCCGCCGGGTGCGGGCCCGACGGAACTTCTCCAGGCGGCCGACGCGGCGCTCTATCGCGCCAAGCAATCGGGACGCGACGCCGCTCGTATGACCGGTGCCGGGACGTCCGATGCGGTGATGCAGGCGTAGGGCTCGCGCCGCCGGCGGTCTGAATGTGGATGAGGTCCGTCATTGCGACCGCGAGCCGAAGGCGTGGCGGGAAGCAACCCAGAGTCGCGCGGAATGCGTCTGTCACGCGGCCCAGGGTTGCTTCGTCGCTCCGCTCCTCGCAATGACGGCGAAAGAGGGCATCACAACCGGGCCGATCTTCGCCTAACGCTGCGGGTGCCCGCCGGACGCACGCGGCGGCGGCCCTGCGAACGGCCGGATCGCCTGCTCGGCCTTGCCGAGCAGGTCCGCAACAGCGGCCTTCAGCGCGTCCACCTTTGCCGGCGCGTCCGCGCCCTCGACCAGCGGCGCGCGTCCGGTCAGCATCGCCTGCATCAGCACCTGCGTCGTCAGCCCCTGTTCGCTCAGCAGCAGCACCGACATCGTCGCGCGTGCCTCGTGCGCTCTCGGGTCGGCGATCAGCGCGGTCAGGCGCGCCTCCAGCACCACATCGGGCGAGGCTTGGCTGCCGGGCGAAATCACCGCCGCGAACAGGCCGGACTGAGCGAGCCAGTTGCGCAGGTCGGCATCCACCGCCTCGGCCGGTGGCGCCGCCCACTGCTCGTAGAACGCGACGTCCACGCTGCCGTCCGGCAGCAAGGTCTGGATGCCGCGCGCCTGCATCCCCGGGCCGGGCTCGACCGTGCGCACCAGCAGCACGCGCCCGCCCGCCCTCGGCGGCAGCGGCGCCGGCCGGGTGACGGTCAGCGGCCAGTCGCGCCGCTCGACATACGGCCGCTCCGACAAGCCGCAGCCCGCCAGCGCTGACACGCCCAGCGCCGCCGTCCCGAGCAGCAAGCTTCGCCGGCGCGTGTCCACGCCTCTCATCGCCCTGGCGGCTCGCGCGGTGGCGGTCCGCCCAGCAGCACGCCGGCCGGATACCGTCGCAGCTCGCTCGTCGTGTCACGCAGGTTCGCCGCGATCGCCTGCATGTCGCGCAGGATCGGACCGAGTGCCGACACCACGTCGGACGTGCCGTTGCCCGCCCGCTGCGTGGTGGTCTGCAGCGCCGCGATCAGCACGCCGAGCTTGCCCGCCGCGGCCGAGAACTTGTCGGCCGCCGCGGCGGCGTTGGCGAGCAACTGGTGCGTCTGCGGGCCCGCCAGCAGCGTGTTCGCCGATTGCGCGGCGGCGCGCAGGTCGGCCGACAGCGCGGGCAGGTCCGCCTGCCGCACCTGCGCCTGCACGTCGGCGAGCGTGTCGTTCAGCCGCGCGAGCACCTGATGGATGTCACCGTCCTTCAGCTCGCCGCGCAGCTCGTCGATCAGCGCCTCGGTGCTGTGTGCGAGTGCGTCGATGTCGAGCCGGTTGAGCTTGGCGAGGAACTGCTCGCCCGCCTCCTGCACCTGCGTCAGCGTGCTCGGCATCGACGGGATGTATTCGTCCTTGGGCTGCCAGGGGACGGCTTCGGGCGGGTACTGGGCGGGGTTGACGAAGGCGAGTTCGATGTAGCTCAGGCCGGTCAGGCCCTGCGAGGCGAGCTTGGCCCGCAGGCCGTTCTCGATCGCGGTCCGGTTGTCCGGGACCCGGCCGACGCGCCTCACGTCGATGACGAACCGCACATAGACGTCGCGGTAGCCGGTACGGTCGGCGTCGACCGGCAGGTCGCGGCCGTAGACGGCGCTGGTCAGTCCGATGTCCGTCACCTGGCCGAGCGTGACGCCAAGGTATTTCACCGACGCGCCCACCTCGAGACCCTGCACCGACTCGCGGAAATAGGTCTCGAATGGCGTGCCGCTGCGAAACAGGTTGCCCCCCAGGATGACGACCCCGCCGATCAGCAAGGCCGTGCCGCCCAGGATCAGCAGGCCCACGCGTAGAAAGGCGCCGCGGCCTTCCATCAGCCGCGCCATCCGGCCATCGGGCTGCCGTCCACCGTCATGGCGGCTGCATACGCGACCCGGGCGGGCGGCGGAAGCGAGGTACCCGGTGGGCGGCGTCGACCGGTCGCCGGAGACAAGCTACACGTCCGGTTGCGTGCAACAGCGGGGTGATGATGACGCGCTACGTGTCCGCGATGCTGCTGGCCGGACTGCTTATCCCGGCGTGGCGTGCCGCGCAGGCGGCCGACACGCCAAGCTGCGACCAGCGTCTGGCGAGCCTGCAGTTCAAGGGCGATTACATCCGCAGCAAGGAGGCCCGGGACCAGTTCGCCTCGGCGCTGCGCTCGGCCCGCGAGGACCGCGACCGCGGCGACGAGCGTTCCTGCCAGGCCGACCTCGACAGCGCCGAAAAGCTGCTGGAGCGGTAGCCGATCCCTACGCTGTCTGAGCCGCCCGCCGGCGCGCTACGGCGTCAGTCCCTCGACGACATATTCGCGCACGGTTGCCGAATCGTCCCGCGCCGCCGTCAGGTCCTTCCAGCCCTGTGAGCTGAAGAATGTCTGTGCCTGCTCCAGGCTCGGAAACTCGAGCAGCACGGCGCGCTCCGGTGGCGTGCCTTCGACCGCTACGATCTTGCCGCCGCGGGCGAGGTAGCGCGCGCCAGCGGCAACGAAGGTCGCCTTGGCCTTCGGCAGGTACGCGTTGTAGGCGGCCGCGTCGTTCACGTGCACCTCGACGACGACGTAGGCCGGCGCCTGGCCGCCCTGCGCGCGCAGGGAGGTGGCGGCAACGACGCCGGCAGCGATGCCGGCCAAGCCGAGCAGACCCAGCGAAACTCTGCGCTTCATGTGAGGCTGTTTCCTGCCCCTTGTGAACGGCGGCAGAACGTGAAGCGCAGCAATCGTTACAGCAGCGCCACGGACGCATCATAGCAGCGGCAGCAGGTGTCACAAGCGAAAGCGCCTGGCCGGCGATCAGGTTCGCGCGATGCGCCGCGCCGCGCCGATCAGGTCGAACAGATCGAGCAGCCGCGCCACGTATTGATCGTGCGCGACGAAGCCCTTCGCGTCGGGGTCGCGGAACTGCCGCTCCAGCGTGCCGATCAGCCGCATCAGACGGGCGCGGTGCAGGCCGGTAGCGCGCTGCACCGGATCGGCCAGCACGCCGGCGAAGGCGGCGAACACGGTCGCGGCCAGCATCAGGCTGCCGGTGGTCGTCGCGATCAGCCCGGCGGTGGGCGCGGCCGGAAACAGCCCGTACCAGACACCGCCGAGCCAGCCGCCGAGCGGGAACGACGCGACCGCCGCCTGCTGCGCCATCATCCCCGCGAGCGTGGGTCCGAGCGTTGCCGCGCCCGGCGTCAGCTTGTGCAGCGCGACTGCGCCGAGGCTCAGGCTGACCAGTCCGGTCGCGATCTCGGATCCCGCCGCGCGGCTGACCGCGTATTCCGCCATCGCCGCGTCCAGCCGCGCGCGGAACGCGGGGTCCTGCGCGTGGGCGCCGATCTCGGCCAGGGCGGCGGAGATGGCGCGCCCCACCGCCGGGTCCTCCAGGATCGTCTCCGCCAGGGCGTCGCGCGTGGCGATGCGGTCGCCCTGCCGTATCGGCAGTTCCAGCAGTTCGGTGCCGATGAGCCAGGCGACCTCGCGGCCGACCGCCGTCTCGAACAGCATCGGCCGGCGCAGCGCGCGCGCGATTCGCGCTGCACCCAGCCGAGCCGCCGCGCCGGCGGCGGTGCGGGCGATGACCTGCGGGGCGGCGAGCGACAGGTTCGCCGGCGCCTTGAGCACGTCCCAGCCGAGCGCCCTGCGATGCAGGCGCAGCGTGCCGCGCAGGCTGAAGTGCCGGTCGACGAACGGCCGCACCATCGCCCGCCGCTGCGCGAAGTAGCGCGCCGCACCGGCATCCACCGCCGCGCGCGCGAGATCGGGGCCGAGGGGAAGAACGGCGTTCACATCCCGGAGAGCGGTGCTGTCAACCCGGAGTTCCCGAGCTGGAGGTTGCTGACTATATCCTCGGCCGGACCGCCCGAGGGCCGGATCATGGACATCGACCTTTACGAACGTGACTTCTTCGCCTGGACAGAGGAGCAGGCCGCATTGCTGCGAGCGGGCAATGTGTCCGCCCTCGATCTCGAACACCTCGCGGAGGAAATCGAAAGCTTGGGAAGCAGCCAGCGCAGCGAACTCCGCAGACGTCTCGCGCGCCTGCTACGGCACCTCCTGAAATATCAGTGCCAGCCCGAACATCGGAGCCGAAGCTGGGCGACCGCGATCCGGGTCCAGCGTGACGAGCTCGCGGGCGTTCTGAACGACAGCCCGAGCCTGCGTCCAACCGTGCCGGCAGTTATCCCGAACGCCTACCGCCTCGGCCGCGATTGGGCGCTCGACGAGACGGGGCTGTTCGCACTTCCGGAAGAGTGTCCTTGGACAGCCGAGCAGGTGCTGTCGCAGGACTTCCTGCCGGACTGAACGCGCGGGGCTAACCACCTGCTCCCTCCAGTTCTGCCTCGGCGTCCAGCCACGCCGCCTCGGCCGCCGCGATCTCGCGCGCAATCGACGCCAGCCGGCTGTTGGCCGCCGCGATGTCGTCCGCCCGGCCCGGGGCGTACATCGCCGGGTCGGCCAGCCGCGCCTCGATTTTCGCGCGTTCCCCGGCCAAGCGCTCGATCGTCGCCTCGGCGTCGCGGGCGCGGCGCCGCAGCGGCGCCAACGCCGCACGCGCTTCGGCCCGCTCGCGCCGGTCGTCGCGCCGCGACGGCCCCGTGTCGCGCGAGGCGGGCCGGCTCCGCTCAGCGATGAGCCCGCGATAATCGTCCATGTCGCCGTCGTACGGACGCACGGTGCCGTCCGCGACCAGCCACAGCCGGTCGGCCACCAGCTCGACCAGATGCGGGTCGTGGGTGATCAGCAGCACCGCTCCCTGGAAGTCCGCCAGCGCCCGCACCAGCGCGTCGCGCGCGTCGATGTCGAGGTGGTTCGTCGGCTCGTCCAGGATCAGCAGCTGCGGCGCATCCCGCGTCGCCAGCGCCAGCAGCAGCCGCGCCTTCTCGCCGCCCGACAGGTCGGCGACCGGCGTCTCCGCCTTGCCCGTCTCCAGCCCGAACCGGGCAAGCTGCGATCGCACCACCGTCTCCGTCGCCCGCGGCAACGCCCGCGCGAGGTGCTGCACCGGCGTCTCGTCCAGGTGCAGCTCGTCGGCTTGGTGCTGCGCGAAATAGCCGACGCGCAGCTTCGGCCCGCGCCGCATCTCGCCCGCCATCGGCGCGAGCCGCCCGGCCAGCAGCTTCGCCAGCGTGGACTTGCCGTTGCCGTTCGCACCCAGCAGGGCCACGCGGTCGTCGGTGTCCAGGTTCAGCGACAGCCCGCGCAGCACCGGCGTGCCGTCGTAGCCCACCGCCACGCGATCGAGCGCCAGGATGGGCGGGGCGATGCGGGCGGGCTCCGGGAAGGCGAAGCGGGTCGGCGCGTCCTCGATCACCGTCTCGATGTCGGGCAGCCGGGCCAGCGCCTTCAGCCGCGCCTGTGCCTGCCGCGCCTTGGTCGCCTTGGCGCGGAAGCGGTCGACGAAGGCCTGCATGTGCGCGCGCTGGGCGGCGATGCGCTCGGCCGCGCGCGCCTGCTGCAGCGCCCGCTCGGCGCGGATGCGGACGAACTCCTCGAACCCGCCCGGGGTCAGCGACAGCTTGCCGCGGTCCAGATGGGCGATCGCGTCCACCGCGCGGTCCAGCAGGTCGCGGTCGTGCGACACGACGATCGCCGCGCCGGGAAAGCGCGCGAGCCAGCCCTCCAGCCACAGCGTCGCCTCGAGGTCGAGGTGGTTGGTCGGCTCGTCCAGCAGCAGCAGGTCCGGGGCGGCGAACAGCGCCGCGGCAAGGGCGACGCGCATCCGCCACCCGCCCGAGAACGACGATACCGGCCGCGCCTGCGCCTCGGCATCGAACCCCAGCCCCGCCAGGATCGCCGCGGCGCGCGCGGGAGCCGACGCCGCGCCGATCGCGGTCAGCCGCTCGTGGATTTCCGCGACACGGTGCGGGTCCGCGGTCTCCACCTCCGCCAGCAGGGCGGCGCGCTCGGTGTCGGCGGCCAGCACCGTCGCGGTCAGCGTGGCCTCGCCCGACGGCGCCTCCTGCTTCACCCAGCCGACGCGGGCGCGCGCCGCAATCCGGATCGTCCCGCCATCCAGCGCCGCCTCGCCGGCGATCGTGCGCAGCAGGGTGGACTTGCCCGCGCCGTTGCGCCCGACCAGGCCGACCTTGCGGCCGGCCTCGATCGCGAGGTCCGCGCGGTCGAGCAGGACCCGCCCGCCGACGCGGATCGTCGCGGCCTCGATCGTCAACAGGCTCATCGGCAGGTCCCGGCGGGAGTCCTCATGGGCGGCGCATGTAGGGCCTGCGGCAGGCCGGCGGAAGCGGGGGTTGCCCGGCCTGTCCCGGGTGGCTAAGGCACCCGCGCAATCAACCCAGGCGGACTGACCGATGGCGACCGAGCGCACCTTGTCGATCCTCAAGCCGGACGCCACGCGCCGGAACCTCACGGGCAAGATCAACGCCAAGCTGGAGGAAGCCGGCCTGCGCATCGTGGCGCAGAAGCGCCTGCACCTGTCCGAGGCGCAGGCCGAGGCGTTCTACGCCGTGCACCGCGAACGGCCGTTCTTCCGCGACCTCGTGACCTTCATGGTCTCCGGTCCGGTGGTCGTGCAGGTGCTGGAGGGCGACAATTCGGTCGCCCGCAACCGCGAGGTGATGGGTGCGACCGACCCCAGGAAGGCCGATCCGGGCACCATCAGACGCGAGTTCGCGGAGAGCATCGAGGCCAATTCGGTGCACGGCAGCGACAGCGCCGAGAATGCGGCGGGCGAGATCGCCTTCTTTTTCGCCGGAATCGACATCACCGGCTAAGCTCGCCGCCCCGGACGAGACGCGGGGGGAGCGACATGCAGGACATTCTGGCCCTGGCGGGCCGCGCAGGATTGGCGGCGTTGTTCATCTGGGCCGGCTTCGGCAAGCTCATGGACCCGACCGGCACGATGCAGCTGATTGCCAGCATGAATGTCCCGCTGCCGATACCCGTCAGCGTGATCTACTACGTCGCGGTAGTGATCGAACTCGGCGGCGGGATCGCGCTGCTGCTGGGGATTCCGGCCCAGTCCATCGCGGTGATCCTCGCCGCATGGAGTATCGCGACCGGCATCGCGGTGCATCTGCCGATGGGCGACCGGGTGAACATGATCAACTTCTACAAGAACCTCTCCATCGCCGGCGGCCTGCTGTACGTGACCGCCTTCGGCCCGGGCGCGCTGGCCATCGGAGCCGGGCGTCGAATCTAGCCGGGGTTGGCAACCGCGTCGTTCCGGCTGGCCCATCCCCTCGTCGCCGTTCGCGATCTGCAGGCGGCGGCGGATCGCTACGCGCGGATCGGCTTCGCCGTCGGGTCCGAGCAGCGCGCCGTCGCCGGGCTGGTGCAGCGGACGGTTCGGCTTGCCGACAACGCCATCGTTCTGACGGCCCTCGAGGACACAGCCGAGCCGCGCCGTCGCGATCGTCTGCACCGGATCGTCGCCGAGCTTCTGGCGGTGCGCGAAGGCGCCGCGCTGGTGGCGCTGCACGGCACCGCCGACGGCATCGCCAGACTGCGCGAGCGCGAGGTCGAGGTGGTGCGCCGCGTGCTGCCCGACGCGGCGCATCCCGGATTGGGCTTCGTCCTCGCCGATCCGGCGCAGCCGACGGACGCGGCCGCCGCACACCCCAACAGCGCTCGTCGCGTGCTGCGCGTCACCTACGCTGCCGCGGACCCGGACGAGGTCCGGCCACGCTTCCGCGCCATCTGGGGCCGCACCACCGCGCACCCCGGCGGCTTCGAGGTGCAGACCGCGTCCGGCACGCTGCGTGTCCTGTCGAACGAAGCCGCCGCCAGCCAGTTTCTGACCGCCGACATGCCGGAGGGCTGGACCGCGTCCCCCGGCGTGATCGCGATCACGGTGATGGCGGATCACCCGCACCAGTTGGTGAGCGGCCTGTACCGCGAACGCGTGCCCCACAGCGTCTATGCGCGGCGCGTGCGCATCGACGCATCGTTCGCCGGCAACGTTGCCCTGGAGTTTGTCTATCCTGCGCTGATGCCGGGGTTCTGACGCGGGCGCATCCCGAGTTCAGTCAGTACGTCGCCCGTCCGCCGGAGACGTCGAACACCGCGCCGGTGCTGAACGAGCACTCCTCGCTCGCCAGCCAGCAGACCAGGGCGGCGACCTCGGCGATCTCGCCGAACCGGCCGATCGGGATTTTCGACAGCATGTAGTCGATATGCGTCTGCGTCATCTGGTCGAAGATCGCGGTGTGCACCGCCGCGGGGGTGACGCAGTTCACCCGGATCTCCGTCTTCGCCAGCTCCTTGCCGAGCGACTTCGTCAGCCCGATCACGCCCGCCTTCGATGCGCTGTACGCCGACGCGTTCGGGTTGCCTTCCTTGCCGGCGATGGACGCGATGTTGACGATGCGCCCGTAGCCGTTGCGCTGCATGTGCGCGACGGCGGCGCGGTTGCAGTAGAAGACGCCGTTGAGGTTGACGTCGATGGTGCGCCGCCACTCCGCGACCGGATAGTCGGCGACGGTCGCGTTCGGCCCGGTGATGCCGGCGGAGGCGACCAGGATGTCGAGCTTGCCCAGCGCCGCGACGGTGGCGTGCATCGCCGCCTGCACCTGATCGGCGTCGGCGACATCCAGCGCCGCGGCATGCGCCGCCCCCACCGCCTGCTGTGCCGCCGCCACCGCGTTGTACCTCAGGTCCCACACGCTCACGCGCGCGCCCTCGGCGGCCAGACGTTGCGCGATGTCGCGGCCGATGCCCGACGCGCCGCCGGTCACGATCGCCGCGCGGTCCTTGAAGCGGTTGTCGAAGCGCATGGCTCGGTCCCCTGTCAGTGCGTGTACGGGCGATGCAGCGTGCAGTCCGGATTGAGCCTCACGCCGAAGCCCGGCGTGTCGGGCACCTTCATGCGGCCGTCCTTCGGCACCGGCTCGTCGAGCAGCAGCGGCGTGAACATCGGCACCACCTCGTCGGCCCCGGGCGCCATCATCAGGAACTCGGCGAACGGGCTGTTATGCCGCGTCACCACGAAATGGTAGCTGTAGACGCTCGAGCCGTGCGGCACGACCAGCACGCCGCGCGCATCCGCCAGCGCCGAGATCTTGATCAACTCGGTGATGCCGCCGCACCAGCCGACATCGGGCTGGATCAGGTCCGCGCACGCCATCTCCAGCAGCATGCGGAAGCCCCAGCGCGTCGTCTCGTGCTCGCCCGTGGTGACCATCATGCCGCGCGGCACGTTCCGGCGCAGCGCCGCGTAGCCCCAGTAGTCGTCCGGCGGCAGCGCCTCCTCGATCCATTTCAGCCCGTGCTCGGCCGCCGCGTGCGCGAGCCGCGTTGCGTAGGTGAGATCGAGGCTCATCCAGCAGTCGTACATCAGCCAGAAATCGTCGCCGACCTTGGCGCGCATGTCGGCGAGCAGGGTGAGGTTCTTCTTCAGCCCTTCCTCGCCTTCGGCGGGGCCGTGGTGCAGCGGCATCTTGCCGCCGATGAAGCCGAGCTGCCTGGCCGCGTCGGGCCGCGCGCCGGTCGCGTAGAAGACCAGCTCGTCGCGCACGGCGCCGCCGAGCAGGTGGTACACCGGCTCGCTGCGCACCTTCCCCAGCAGGTCCCACAGCGCGAGGTCCACGCCGCTGATGACGTTCACCACCAGCCCCTTGCGGCCGTAGTAGAGCGTCGAGAGGTACATCTGGTCCCAGATGCGCTCGATGTCGGTCACCTTCGCGCCTTCCAGGAAACGCGCTAAGTGCTTCTCCACGATCCACGCGCCCGGCTCGCCGCCGGTGGTGACCGCGAAGCCGACCGTGCCGTCATCGGCCTCCAGCTCGACGACCAGCGAGCCGAGCACGTTGATGCCGAAGCTCTGCCGGCTGGCGCGATAGGCCGGATACTTCGCCATCGGGGTCGCGATGTGGTCGTCGATCCAGTGGCCGCGCGCCTGGTCGTGGTAGTCGCCGCCGCCGCCGCGCACGACATGGGCGCGAACGTGGCGGATTGTCGGTGTCGCCATCGCAACCTCCCTAGGTCGTGGGCGCGGCGGCGCCGATCGCCGGGCGCGCCGGGCGCAGGGCGGCGATCAGCAGCGCGCCGAGCAGCGTCGTCGCCGCCAGCACATACAGTCCCGCCGTGGGCGAGCCGAAGCTCGCGTCGGCCCAGGCCTTGACGTTGGGTGCGACGAACCCGCCGAGCGCGCCCAATGCGTTGATCAGCGCGATCCCGCCGGCCGCCGCCACGCCGCCGAGGTAGCGCGTCGGGAACACCCAGAACATCGGCTGCACGGCGATGAAGCCCGCGGCGGCGAAGCACAGCGCGACGAGTGCCACCGCCGGACCGCTGCTCGCCGACGCCGCGATGCCGAGGCCAGAAACCGCGAGCGTCAGCGTCGCCAGTACGCGATGGCTCTCGCTGCGGTCGGCCGCGCGCGGCAGCAGGAAGGCGGCGACGACCGCGCACACCCACGGGATCGCGGTCACCACGCCGACCTCGAACCCGACCTTGGTGCCGAGCAGTGCGGCGACCTGCGAGGGCAGGAAGAAGATCACGCCGTACACGCTCATCTGGATCAGGAAATAGATCGCGATGAACTGCAGCACACGCGGGTTGGCGAAGATGGTGCCGAGTGCCGCCGGCCCATGCGCGCGCCGCGCCTGTTCCTCGCTGGACACCGCCGCGACCAGCGCCTGCTTCTCGTCCGCCGGCAGCCACGCCGCCGTCTGCGGCCGGTCGTCGAGATACCAGTACGCCCACACGCCCACGCAGGTCGCAAGCGCACCTTCGACCAGGAACATCCATTGCCAGCCGAGCAGGCCCGCCACACCGTCGAGGTCGAGCAACAGGCCCGACAGTGGGCCGCCGAAGATGAACGCGAGCGGCGCGCCGAAATAGAACAGGCCCATGATCTGGCCGCGCGCGCGGTTGGGGAACCAGTAGGTCAGGTACAGGATCACCCCGGGGAAGAAGCCGGCCTCCGCCACGCCGAGCAGGATGCGCAGCGCGTAGAACGACAGCGGACCCGTGGCGAACATGGTCGCACCTGAAATCAATCCCCAGGTAACCATGATGCGGCACATCCACAGCCGCGCGCCGATGCGGTGCATGATCAGGTTGCTCGGCACCTCGAGCAGCGCGTAGCTGACGAAGAACAACCCGGCGCCGAACGCATAGGCCGCGTTGGACACGCCGGTCGACGCCTGGAACGCCTGCTTGGCGAAGCCGATATTGGCGCGGTCGAGGAAGGCGAGCACGTACATCAGCAACAGGAACGGCACGAGCCGTCCGCGCACCCGCGCGATCGCGTTGTCCAGCGTTCCCGGCACGTCCGCCTCCCTTCGCCTGCTTTGCGCAGGCTTGTCCGATGGCGCGGAACGACGCCGCGCCACGTGGCCGGAACGAGGCCCCGGCCGTGCGATGTTGTCAACCGGCGAGGATGGCAGGCGGGGATGCGTGCAAGCAGTGCGGCGCGGGACGGCACGCCGCTGCTTGATGCGCCGTCAGCGTTCGGGCACGCCCGCGAGGAGCAGGCCTTCCGCGTAGTGTTCGGTGTCGGCTTCGTGCACGAACGGCGACGTGTCGCGGAACGTCTGCACGGTGAACCGCGGGTTGATCGCGAACAGCCGGTCGCGCACCAGTGCCGCCTCGGCATGGATGCCCATGTGCCCGAGCGCCGCGAGGTACGGCCGCTGCCCGGAGGCGAAGGCGTGGCCCATCTGGCTGAGCCTGCGTCCGGCTTCCACCGCCGGCCAGTGGTCGCGCCGCAGCAGCGGGATCAACACGGAGAGCATGTCGTAGCCGAAGGCGTACGGGTCGAGCGGCGACAGCTGCTTGTATCGCTCGAAACGGTGCTCTGCCTCGTCGAGGTTGCCGAGATAGGCGTGCGCGAGGCCCGACAGGACCCAGGCCATCGTCAGGTTCGGGTTCTGCGACAGCGCGCGGTCGTGCCGCACGAGAGCATCGGCCGGCCGACGATGCAGGTACGCGGTCACGTGGCCCGCGATCGTCAGGATGCGGGCGTCGCGCGCGTCCAGGCTCAGCGCGCGTTCGGCCAGTTCGCCGGCCCGCTGCCGCGCGGCGGCGAGGTCGGTGTGCCATCCCTGGCCGACCAGGATGATGTGCCACCACGCATACCACGCAAACGGCGCGGCGTAGTCGGGTTCGGCCTTCATTGCCTCGGCCAGGTACTGACCTGCCTGCAGGAAGGAGTCGCGCTGCAGCCGGTGCACCAGCGGCAACGCCCGCAGCATCAGCTCGTACGCCGACGGATTCGCCGGCGGCGCGGCGGCTACCCGCCGCGCCTCGATGGCGAGGATCTCCGGCTCGATCTGCGCGGCCACCTGGGCCGCGATCTCGTCCTGCACCCCCAGCAGATCGTCGGACTCGCGGTCGAACCGCCGCGCCCAGGCGACCTGGTTGCCGGCGCTCAAATCCAGCAGGCGCAACGTGACGCGTACGCGGTCGCCGACATGCTGCACGCTGCCGTCGAGCAGATAGTCGATGACGAACGTCTCGCGGATCGCCGTCTCGTCGCGCGTGCTCTCGGCGAAGTGCGCGAGCGAATGGCTGGAGATGACGTGCAGTCCGCGGCTGCGCGTCAGCGCCGTCGTGATCTCGCTGGCAAGCCCGAGTGCCAAGTGATTCTCGCCATGGTTGGCGCTCACCGTCTGGGGCGGCAGCACGCCGATCCGCGGCCCGCGGCCGGCGCTGCGCGACGCCGGCGGCGCTTCGAGGCCGGGCGGCGGGGCGGCCAGGGCGGCAGGCAGCGCTGCGGGCGGCTCGATCATCGGCCCCGATGGGCGGCGGGGTGCCGGGCGGCTGGCCGGCCCGCGTATCTCGGCGAGCAGCCTTTGCGTCTCGACCGAAGGTGCTGCGTCCAGCAGGTCGGCCAGCACGGCGCGGCAGCGCTCGTAGGCCTGGATCGCCATGCCGCGTTCGCCGCGCGCCGCGTGCGCGCGCATCAGCGCCCGCCACGCTCCCTCGTGCGACCGGTCGATCGCCAGCACGCGCTGCGCGGCCGGGATGGCCGTCGCCGGCTCGCGCTGCTCCTCGAGCAGCTGCTCGGCGAGGCGGCGGGCGCGGTCGCGCAGCCGTTCGCGCTCGGTGGTCAGCCAGGCGTCGAAATTCGGGTCGACCCCGTCGAGGTCCTCGAGCAGGTCGCCGTCCAGCAGCGACAACGACGCGGGCTGCGCGGTGGTCGCGCGCATGATCTCCTGCACGTCCGCCCAGAAGGCGCCGGATCGCAGCGACAGGTGGTCGCGGCTGACGCTCAGCACCTCGCCCGCCGGCGCCAGGGTCTCCAGCAGGCGGTGGATCTCCTGGCGCAGCGAGGCGCGGGCCTGCTCCTCCGGCCGGCGGCTCCACAGCAGTTCGGCGAGCTTGCCGCGCAGCGCCGCGCGCGGCGAGGTGAGGGCCAGCACGGCCAGCAGCGCACGGGTCTTGCGGCCCGCCGGCAGCACGCTCTCGCCGCTCGCGGTGGTGGCGTCCATCTGGCCGATCAGGCGCAGGCGGAGAACCGTCGAGTCAGCCGGCTCCGGCGGGCCAAGCCTGCCCTGCCGGCGTTCCTGCTCAGCTACCGTTTCCAACATCGGGCTTTCTGCGCCGCCGCCCCGTGTGTCCGATCAGAGGCGAGAGAACCACCGTAGATCGGTATAATCAAGCGCAACCTGTTGCTACTAAACGATTTGTGCAAAAAAGCGAGAAATGTCTTTATTCGAGGAATTATTGTAGTCCCGCAGCAAGTGCTCCGCCGGGGTGCCGTCGCCCGACGCGATGGCGTGCAGCGGCGCGAGGTAGGACGTTTCGTCACGCCCATCGGCATCCAGGCGGCGGCGCGTCCGCAACCCGTCGCCGGCGATGGCGAGCACATCGGGCAGCAGGTCGCGCAGCGTGACCCGGCGCCCGTGCAGCTCGAATCCGGCAGCGAGCCCGGCGCGGGGCACCGCGTCGCGCAATGCCAGCGCCTCCGCCCGGCCCATCCCGCGCAGCAGCGCCTCGGCCGCGGCCAGTGCCGCGTCGTCGTACAGCAACCCGACCCAGAACGCCGCCAGCGCCAGCATCATCGGCGGCGCGGCGGCGTCGGCGCCGCGCATCTCCAGGTAGCGCTTCAGCCGGACGTCGGTGAAAACCGTCGTCATGTGGTCGTCGAAGTCGCCGATCGTCGGGACCAGGCCCCGCGTCTCGTCCAGCCGGCCTGCCATGAAGTCTTCGAACGACCGTCCGGCCACGTCGATGTACAGCCCGCCGCGGGTGACGAAATACATCGGCACGGATGAAACGAGCCAGCTCGCGTAGCGCTCGAAGCCGAAGCCCGGCTCGAAGAACACGGCCGGCATGCCGCTGCGGTCGGGATCGGTGTCGGTCCAGATCTGCGCGCGGTAGCTCAGGAACCCGTTCGGACGCCCTTCGGTGAACGGCGAGTTCGCCAGCAGCGCGGTCGCCAGCGGCTGCAACAGCAGCGAGGTGCGCAGCTTGCGCACCATGTCCGCCTCGTCGGCGTAATCGAGATTGACCTGCACCGTGCAGGTGCGCGTCATCATGTCCAGGCCGAGCGACCCGACGCGGGGCATGTAGCGCCGCATGATCGCGTAGCGGCTCTTCGGCATCCACGGTATTTCGTCTCGCGAGGCCAGCGGATGAAAGCCGATCGGCAGGTAGCCCAGCCCGAGCGGGCCGCCGACCCGCAGCACCTGCGCCAGGTGCGCGTCGAGTTCGACGCGAGTCTCGTGGAGCGAATCCAGCAGGCCGCCCGACAACTCGAGCTGCCCGCCCGGCTCCAGCGAGATCGCCGCCGTCTTCCCCGGCAGCAGCTCCTGCTTCAGGCCGATCAGCGCCTCGCGGTCCGTGATCGGCGAGCCGCCTTCCGCCAGCATCCCCTCCAGCAACCGGCGCACCGTACCGGGATCGCCCGACTCGTCGTCGTACGGCGGCGGCGAGAGGTCGCGCAGCCGGAAGCCGATCTTCTCGTGCTCCGTGCCAATGCGGAATGAGCCGCGCGGCTTGCAGCCGGCGGCGATGTGGTCGGCGAGCTGGCCGATGGACGTGATCGGCGTGGCGTCCGCCTCGCTGGGGTTCGACATGCGGGTTCCGGTTCGGGTGCGAGGTATCTAGGCGGCGGACGGCGGGGCGGCGAGGGGGATCAGCAGCATGGCCAGCCCTGCGATGGCCGCGGTCTCGGCCCGGAGCACCCGCGTTCCCAGCGAAACCGGCCGCGCCGCCCGGCCGATCATCGCCCGCTCGTCGGGCGCGAACCCGCCTTTGGGCCCGATCAGCAGCGCCGCCGGCGGCGGCACCGGGGCGAGCAGCGGCGCGTCGCTCCATTCCAGGCAGGCGAGCAGGGGGCGATCGGGGGGCCACCCGCCCAGCAGGTCCGCCAGCCGGACCGGTTCGGCGAAGCTCGGGAGGGTCAGGCGCTCGCACTGTTCGGCCGCCTCGACGGCGATGGCGCGCCAGCGATCGAGGTTCACGCGCGGGTGCTCGGTGCGCGCGGTCAGCACCGCGCCGATGCGGCTGGCGCCGAGTTCGGTCGCCTTCTGCACCACCAGCTCGGTCATGTCGCGGCGCAGCGGCGCGAAGAACAGCCATACGTCCGGCTCGGCCGCTTGCGGGCGCACCGGGGCCTCGACGGCGAGCGTCGCGCGGTCCCCCCTCGCGAGGCTGGCGATCCGGGCCGACCACTCGCCGTCCTGGCCGTTGAACAGCCGCACCTCCGCGCCCGCCGGCCGGCGCATCACGTCGCGCAGGTAGTGCGCCTGGCCGGGGGTGGCCTCGACGGATTCCCCGGGGCGGAGCGCAACATTCAGGAACAGTCGGATTGACGGGCCCATGCCGGGCGGCAACGTAGCAGCGATGGCTCACACCGACATCGCCGCCGACGGCTGGGTCTCCCGCATGCCGGGGTCGTGGCAGCCCTACGTGCTGCTCGCCCGGCTCGACCGGCCGATCGGGATCTGGCTGCTGTTCATCCCCGGCCTGTGGGGGATCATCCTCGCCAGCCCCAATGTCGCGACCGCGCTGTGGCTCGCGGTCCTGTTCGGCATCGGCAGCGTGGTGATGCGCGCCGCCGGCTGCATCGTGAACGACCTGTGGGACCGCGACATCGACCGGCAGGTCACCCGCACCGCCGGCCGCCCGCTTGCGTCGGGCGCGCTCACCACGCTCAACGCCCTGGTCTTCCTGGCCGCCTGCCTGCTGGCCGGGCTGGTGATCCTGCTGCAGCTCAACCCGCTGGCGCAGGGCCTGGGCGTCGCCTCGCTGCTGCTCGTGGGCCTCTATCCGTTGGCCAAGCGCGTCACCTGGTGGCCGCAGCTGGTGATGGGCTTCACCTTCGGCTTCGGGGCACCCATGGGCTACGCCGCCGCCACCGGGCGGATCGACCAGGACTGGGCGGCGATCTATGCCGCCGCGGTGTTCTGGGACCTCGGCTTCGACACCGTCTATGCCCACCAGGACCGCGAGGACGATGCCCTGGTCGGCGTGCGCTCCACCGCCCGCCTGTTCGGCCGCCACACGCCCGCCTTCCTCGCTGCCGTCTTCGTCCTGATGCTGGCCTCGCTCGTCTCGGCGGGCGGGCTCGCGCACCTGTCGGCGTGGTACTATCCGGCGCTGCTGCCGGCGGCGTATCTGCTGCTGCGGCAGGCGGCGACGCTGGATATCGACGATCCGGCCGCCTGCCTGCGCGCCTTCCGCGCCCACCGCGAGATCGGGCTGCTGGTCGCCGCGGCGATCCTGATCGGCCGCCTCTGAGCGCCGACTTCATCCGCGCCAACACCGCACCGGCGTCGCCGCCGCTGGTCCCCGAGATCACGCTGCATCTGGCCAGCGAGATCACCCCGATCTGGGAAGCCACGGAATCCTGGCTCGCCGCGCGCGGCGTCGATCCGCCGTTCTGGGCCTTCGCGTGGCCGGGCGGCCAGGCGCTGGCGCGCCATATCCTCGATCATCCTCACACGGTCGCCGGCCGGATTGTGCTGGACTTCGCCGCGGGCGGCGGGATCGCCGCCATCGCCTGCGCCCGTGCCGGCGCTCGGGTCGAGGCCGCCGAGATCGACACGCTCGCCGCCGAGGCCATCGCGCTCAACGCCGCCGCCAACGGCGTCGGCGTGACGATCTTGTCCGAGGACGTGGTGGGGCAGCCGTGCCGCTGGGACCTGATCCTGTGCGGCGACGTCTTCTACGAGGCGCCGATGACCCGCCACGTGCTGCCCTGGCTGCGGTCGATGGCGGGCTGCGCCGA
>DATEQV010000109.1:0-8461 GCA_035272265.1 Acidisphaera sp.
CGTCGTCGACCATCAGCCAGCAATCGTATTGTTCCTTGGTGGCCACCAGTTGCGCGAGATCCGGGCCATCGCCATCCATCGAGTAGAGGCCCTCGGAGACGATCAGAACACGCTCGAACCGCTCGCGGCTGGACGCCAGGATGCCGGCAAGGGCCGTCATGTCATTATGGGCGAAGGATCGCCGCGTGGCGCCGCAGAGCTGGGCGCCGACGACCACGCAATTATGGATCAGGGCGTCGTACAGGATCAGGTCCTTGGGGCCCAGCAGCGCGGCGATGGTGGAGACCGCGGTTGCATGGCCGCTGACGAAGGCCAACGCGGCTTCGGAATCGTAGATGCCGGCCAGGGCGTGTTCCAGCTCGCGGTGGAAATCGCGCTCGCCTGCGGTGATGCGGCTGGCCGAAACGCTGGTGCCCCATTCTGCCGTGGCGTGCGCGACCGCGCTGGTGATCTCGGGATGGCCGTTGAGGCCGAGATAGTCGTAGGAGGCGAAGTTCACCACCTTGTTGCCGTCGATGACGCTGCGCGCGCCTGCGCGGACATCGTGGGTGCGGTAGAACGGGAAGCGCAGGCCGAGCGCATCGGCCAGGGCGCGCTGGCTGCACAGATGCTGGTAGGCCGGAATGCTCTCGAACGACATGTCGCGACTGCCCTGGCGGACGGACGCGGCCTGGTCGGCTTTCTCGGCAGGCGCCGTGCGGCGCATGGTGTCCAGCAGGGCGGCCTTTGCGCTGCCGGTCAGCCGGGCGCCTTGCATGTCGGCGCTCATACCAGGGCCACCGCGACGTCGCTCTGTCTTGCGGCGGTGTTGAGCGCGATCATCTCGGCGGCCAGGGCGGCGTCCGCGATGCCGTGCTGTTGCATCAGGCGCAGGTCGGCGTCGTCCTGCGGCTGGTGGCCGGAGCGCAGACCCGCGATCAGCCGTGCTGCGACGTCGTTGACGCTGACGCCGGCGCTGATGGCGACAACCGGCAATTCGATGCCGAAACGCTTCTCGATGCTCATGCGCAAATCCAGGCTCATCATGGAATCCAGTCCCAGTTCATCGAGCGGTCGGGTCATTTCGATGTCTTCGGGGGGCAGGCGGAAGATGCGTGCGACTTCGGCGGCCAGCAGGGCTGCCACCAGGGCGCGCGCGTCGCCCTCGCTTCTGCCGGCGATCCGGGCGGCAAGGTCCATCTCGATGGGCGCGATGCCGTCGCCGCCGGCGAACAGCTCGGCGAATGTCGGGGTCTGCAGCAGCTTCAGGCGTTGCAGCGTCTCGCCGGGGCGGAACAGCGCGCAATAGGTCGTGGGTGGGTTTTCGCCGGGTTGTGCAAGCAGGGTTTCGAGGTGGGACAGGGCTGCGCGGGATTGCATCGCCTCGATGCCGGCCAGACGGCTGAGATTTGCCGCAACCGCCGGGGCGCGGGTGAGGATGCCGGCGTCTGCGATGGCTCCCCAGCCCACCGCGAGGCCGGGCAGGCCTGCCGCACGGCGGCGCGCCATCAGGCCCTGCAGGTAGCCGTTGGCAGCAACGTAGGCGCCCTGGCCGGGATTGCCGACCATGGCGGCGACCGACGAGAACGCAACGAAATAATCCAGTGCGGCACCGCGTGTCGCGCGATCGAGGTTGTCGGCGCCGCAGGTCTTGGGCGCCAGCACAGCGCGCACGCGGGCAGGGTCCATGCCGGCGATCAGACCGTCATCGAGCACCATGGCGGCGTGGATGATGCCGGCCAGGCGTGCGTGGCTGCATGTCAGGCGATCGATCAACGCGGTCACGGCTGCGGCGTCGGTGACGTCGAGGGTTTCGACGAGCAGCGTCGTGCCGGTGGCGCGGATGGCGTCCGCACGCGCCTGCAGATGCGGTTCGATGGCGCCGCGGCGGGAAGCGACGACGATGGTCGCGGCACCTCGTTCGGCGAGCCAGGACGCAGCCTCGAAGCCGAAGCCGCCGGCGCCGCCGACCACCAGATGCACGCCTGGGCCGGGGTGGAACGCCACGCGTGCGACGCGCGTGGCGATCGGGCGTGAGGCCGGGCGCACGATAATTTTGCCGACCTGGCCGGCGGACTGCATCAGCTGGAAGGCGCGGCCGGCCTCGTGCCAGTCGAAGGCACGATGCGGCAGCGGCGACAACGCGCCGGCGGCGAACTGCGTCACGAGCTCCGCCAGAAGACGTTCCACCAAGGGCAGGTTGGCGGCCAGAAGCTGGTCGAGATCGACGCCGAAATAGCTCAGATTGCGCCGGAACGGGCGCAACCCCACCGAGGTATTCAGCACGTAGTCGCGCTTGCCCAGTTCGATGAAGCGGCCGAACGGCTTGAGGCATTTCAGGCTGGCCTGCATCGCCTCGCCGGCCAGCGAATTGAGCACGACATCGACGCCGCCGATCTCCGCGCGGATCTTGTCGAGAAAGGCGGTGCTGCGGGAGTTGTAGATCTTCTCCGCACCGAAGGCGGCGACGAGCGCGCGTTTCTCTGGCGAGCTGACGGTGGCGGCGATCCGCGCGCCGCGCAGGCGGGCGATCTGCAGCGCCGCGAGCCCGACGCCGCCGGCAGCCCCATGGATCAGCACCCATTCGCCGGGCTGGATCTGCGCCATGTGGACGAGCGAGTACCAGGCGGTGACGAAGGCGACCGGGATGGTGGCCGCAGCCGCCGTCGCGATGCCGTCGGGGATGCGGGTGAACACGCGCGCATTGGCGGTGAGGTGGGTGGCGAAGCTTTCCCGGCCGAAACCCATGACGGCGTCGCCCGGCCGTAGATGGGTGACGTCCTGGCCGACCTGGAGCACGCGGCCTGCGCATTCGAAGCCGAACACCGCACCAGCCAGGCCGTCATCCAGTACATCGTCGTCGAGCAGGCCGCTGGCCAGCATGACGTCGCGGAAATTCAGGCCGGCGGCGGTGATCTCGATCTCGATCTCGCCCGCCTCGGGGTCACGGCGGCGGGCCTCCACCCAGTCGAAACCGGCCATCGCTCCTGGCGAACCGGTCTGCAGGCGCACGGCAGAAACCTCGGCAACGGCGGCCGGGGTGGCGACCATCCGTGTCGCAGAGGCGCCGGCCATATCCACAAGCAGTTCCGACTCTGCGCAGGGGCGCGCGATCAGCGCCGCGAGACGTCCCGCTGCCGCCTCTTTGCTCAGCTCCAGCGCGAGATCGACCAGCTTCAGTTCGACGTCAGGGTATTCGTTGATGGCGACACGGGCGAAGCTCCAGACCGCCTCCGCCAGCGGGTCGATTTTGGCGGGATCGGCGGAGCGCAGGCCGCGCACGATCACCCAGAGCCGGCATCGCGTGGCCTGAACGGCACCCAGGACCGCGGCGAGGTCGGCGATGGAGCGGGCGAGGCCGCCCTGTTCGGCCGTATGGGCCTGGAACACCAGCTCGGTCAGGCCGTCAGCTCCCGTCGCGATGTCCGCCCAGGCCTGCGCCAGGTGTCCGCAATCGGCTGGCCGCACCGCATGGCCATCTTCCCTCAAGGCGTCAGCCAGGTGCGGCCAATCCTGCAGCAGCAGCACCGGTGCCGCGCCGATCACCTGATCGACAGTGCGGGCACTGGCGTGGCCGATCACGATGCTGCCCACATCCTCGCCCAGCAGATGCGTGTGGACATCCTCGAACTCGGCGGCCATCGCCATCCGCCTGCCATCCCGTGCTGCGGCGATACGGCCGAGCGGGGATTGCGGGTTCGGGGAATGGGCGAACCAGTCTGCGTGCGTGCCGAGCAGGCAATCGAAGATCGGGTTGTCCGGCGGCTGCAGGATGCAGAGCAGGCCGTGAGGGGCGAGGCGGATGGCGATGGCGCGGCCGAGTGCGTCCCCGTCGGCGAAAAGCGGGCCCAGCGCCAGGCCCAGCGCGAGATCGAACCTCGGCGCAGCATCTGGCGCCGCATCGACTTCGGCGGCGAGGAAGGTGACGCCGGCGGTCCCACCATGGCGGGCCTGGGTCAGGTTGAGTCGCTTGGCGTCGACACCGATGACGGTAATCGTCACCCTCCCGTCCTGGACCAGCGGCGCGAGGCTCCGCAGGACGCCCAGGCAGAACGGCTCGGCGACCAGCACGCGCAACGGCTCCGGCGCGATGGGGGCGTGCAGGGCTGCGCACATCGCCACCCCGGCGTCCAGGACCGGCGCCAGCAGGATCGCGCTGCTTTCGAACTGTTCCAGCGTGAGGGCGCCGATCGGCAGGTCTTCGCCGGTCTGCAGCACGCGCGGCAGACCCGCCAGCGCCTGCGCGGCGAGCACGATCTCGGAGCTGGCGCCAGAATGCTCGGCGGCGAAAGTCTGCAGGATGTCGCCGGGGGCCGGTAGCCCGCTCTCGGCAGCCAGGCTCCAGCCCGAAGCGGTCTGCGTGGCAAGCCCGGCACGACGCAGATCCGCCAGCAGGGTCATGAGCAGCGGCAAGGCGGCCGTGCCGGAAGAGGGCAGGATCGTCGCTTCGCCGAACAGGCCGTGCAGGCTCTGGAACGCCAGTGAACGGGCGAACGCCCCGAGATACAGCCAGGACTCCGGCGCTGCCTGTGCTCCAAGCTGATCGAGCGCCGCCATCGCGCAGGCGAGCATGCCGGAAGCGGATCCATGCCGCGACAACCGGACCGATTGTTGCTGAAAGAACACGCTGTCTTGCGCGCGCCGCTCGAGGACCACGGCACGGAACAATCCGTCGGTCAGCCCGGCAATGTAGTGCCCGTCGCTGTCGTAGAGGGTGACGCCGACTGAGAGCGACTGGTCGGTTTCGCGATCGATCGCAACCCGGGCGCGCGCGGGAACCGCATGATCGCTCTGCACCCGCAGGGCCGCGAACCTCACCGGCAGGTAGGCGTAGCGTTCGTCCGCCCGCAGCTTGATGTTGTCGAACATGGCGTGGAAGGCGGCATCCAGCGCGATCGGATGCAGGATCTGCCGGACGTCGGACAGGCCGGCCGCCTCCTCGTAGGGAGCGAGATCGACCTCCATCAGGGTGTCGCTTCGCTCGCCGCCCAGCACGCGGCGGAACAGTTTTCCGTAGCTGACTCCGCTGGCGGCGGCGCTGTCATACACCTGGTCGGCAGTCAGGTGCTTGGGCAGCCTCGCCCTGGGGATGAACTCGGGCACCGGCGAGGCAATCCGGACGATGCGGCCTCTGGCATGCAGCGTCCACTCATCCGCGCTGAGTCGCGGGCGGCTCCAGATCTCCACCATGGCTGTATCGCCGTGCAGCCGCACGGACAGCTCGCGCATCTGATCCGGCGGCAGCGTCAGCCATTGCAACAGGTCGAAATCCTCCAGCCCGATCGGGCCTGCGGGATGCACTTCGCGCGCAACCGCCAGCGCCATCTCGGCAAAAGCCGACGCAGGGACGACGATTTCGCCATCGATGCGGTGGTCCGCGAGGTATGGCACCACGGTCGCATCGATCAGGTTGCGCCATTCAGGCGTGCCGGAGAGCAGTCTTGCGCCGATCAGCGGATGCCGAGGCGTGTTGCTGCACAGATCCATGGCTTCGGTGGTCTGCGGTTGCTTGTAGGTCTTGCGTTGCCAAGCGTAAGCGGGCAGCCGGACGCGACCGAACGGGCGGGCGCCGAACAGGCGGGCTGTATCCACCTGGCAGCCCAGTACCACCGCGCGGGCCAGCACCATGATCAACGGGTCGCCGCCAGCACCCTTCTCGACCAGGCTCGGCACGACCGTGCCATCCAGCCCGGCTTCGCGCAGCGTGTCGGCGATGGCGCCGTGCAGGATCGGACGCGGGCCGATCTCGACGAAGACGGTCGCACCCTGGTGTCCGGCCGCCTCGATCGCGTCGCTGAACAGCACAGGCTGACGGACATTCCGCCACCAATACGCCGCATCCAGCGCCTCGCCCGGGGTGGGGGCGCCAGTGACCGTGGAGATGAACGTGACGGTAGTGGGCCCCGCCGCGATGGTGCCGAACGCCTTCAGCAACGGCAGGCGCAGCCTTTCCAGCAGGCTGCAGTGGAACGGGTACGGGAGTTCCAGCACCTGGGCGGCGATCCGGCGCTTGCGCGCCAGCCGCGAAAAGGCCTCGATCGCCGCCATTGGGCCAGAGATGCTCACCGACCCCCGGCTGTTGACGGCGGCGATCTCCAGGCCGTGTAGGCCGCCCTCCAGGAACAGCGCCTCGGCGCCGTCGCGCGAGATGTTTGCCACCGCCATGCCGCCCAGCCCGTGCGCCGCCGCCTGCTGGAGGCTGCGATGGAAGATGACGCGCACGGCTTCATCCAGGCTCAGCGCGCCGCAGGCCTCGGCGGCGGCGACTTCACCGACGCTGTGACCCAGCACCATGTCCGGCCTCAGACCGAACGCGGCGAGGCTGGCGGTGAGTGCGGATTGCACGGCGAACAGTAGCGGCTGCACCAGCTCGGCCTGCTTGAGCGAGGTTGCGAGGTCCGGGTCGTGCAGGGCATCGACGAGCGACCAATCGGCGATGCGGGCGAAACTGGCGTCCACGGCGCGGAACCGCGCGCGGAACGCGTCGTTCCGGGCGAACGCCGCCCGGCCCATGCCGACCCACTGGCTGCCGTTGCCGGAGTAGACGAAGCACGTCTTGGGCGGATGGGAGGGTGCGATACCCTCCGCACCGCCGGGAAGCCCGCCGGACTCGGCGAAGTTGCGCAACGCGGCCGACGTGGCTTCGCCGAGCGGGAGTGCGATGCGGTGGCCGGCAAAATCGCGCTGCCAGGCCAGGGAAGCCGCAAGCTGGGCAGTGTCGCTGCCCGCCTCGATCAGCTCGGCATAGGCGCGGCTGGTCTGGTACAGCGCCTGGCGGGAATGCGCCGAGAGCATGATCAGTTCGGCCGTCGGGCCGGCAGCGCCGTTGCTGCGCGCGCGGGGCAGTTCGCCGGCTTCGGGCTGGCGGATCACCACGTGGGCGTTGGTGCCGCCGAACCCGAACGAGGAAACGCCCGCAAGCCAGGTGCCGGAGGCCGGCAGGGCGATCTGCTCGGTGGCCAGGCTGAGGTTCATTGCGGCGACGTCGATCGCCGGGTTGACGGCGGACAGGTGCAACGATGCCGGCAGCCTGCGGTGCTCCAGGGCCAGGATCGCCTTCAACAGGCCTGCGAGGCCGGAGGCCGGCTCGAGATGGCCGATATTGGATTTCACCGAGCCGATCAGCAGCTTCGCCCCGCGGCGCTGGCCCAGCGCCTGGCCGATGGCGGTGGCCTCCGCAGGGTCGCCGACGCGGGTGCCGGTGCCGTGCGCCTCGACGAAGGCCAGCCGGTTCGGGTCGATCCCGGCCTGCCCGTACACCCGGTCCAGCAGGATCTTCTGCCCCTCGATGGCGGGCAGGGCGATGCCGTTGGTGCGGCCGTCGGAATTGACCCCTGACGCCAGCGCCACGGCGCGCACCGGATAGAAGCGCGCGATGGCGTTCTCCAGGCGGGTGAGAACCATCGCGATCACGCCCTCGCCGCGGACGTAGCCGTCGGCCTCGGCCGAGAACGGGCGGCACAGCCCCGTGGGCGACAGCATCGCGGCGCGGGAGAACCCGATGAAGGCGAAGGGTGCCAGCAGGAGGTTGACGCCGGCGACGATCGCCGTGTCGATCTGGCCGGAAGCGATCGCCGCCTGGGCCTGTGCGAAGGCCACCAGCGAGGAGGAACAGGCCGTGTCGACGGTGAAACTCGGACCACGCAGGTCGAAGATGTAGGAGATGCGGTTGGCGAGGATCGAGAGCGTGTTGCCTGTCATAAAATGACTGTCGATGGCGCCGAGGTCGGCCACCTGCAGGTTGCCGTAATCCAGGCTCGACGCACCGACATAGACGCCGACATTTGCGCCAGCCATCGTGCTGGGCGGAATGCCGCCGTCCTCCAGCGCGCTCCAGACCGTTTCGAGCAGCAGACGCTGCTGCGGATCCATCGCGGCCGCCTCACGCGGCGAGATCCCGAAGACGCTGGGATCGAAACCGAGCGGCTCAACGATGTAGCCGCCGGCTAAGGAGTAGCTGAAACCGGGTTCCGACCGACGCGGGTGGAGGTAGCGTTCCGGACGCCAGCGACCTGCCGGTACTCCGCCCACGGCACACTGGCCGCCATCCAGCAGGCGCCAGAACGCGTCCTCGTCAGCTGCACCGGGCAGGCGGCAAGCAGCACCGACGACGGCGACACTCGACGCCTCGATTCGCGTCTGGCTGTTCAACGGCAACATCGACGCGTGATCTCTTCGCAAAAGCTCTTAATCCCTTCGCAACAGGTCTTGTTGGTGCTTTTGGGGCCTCGTGTCCATGTGTGGACGCCCCTTGGGTGCATGTGTGGACGGCCCCTTGGGTGCATGAGAAAAGATGAGATGTCCACGCGGCGCCATGACCGCTGGCCGAGATGGTCCGCGATCCAGTCCCAAACATGAATGCGGCTTCGCAAGCCTTTGCACCAAGCGGGTTCCCTGGATCGTCGGTTCGACCGATCGTCATCTCATTCAGCTCTTTCACCCCGGCATCAACGCGCGGTTCTAGCCGTCACCGGCTGTTGCC
>DATEQV010000110.1:0-7742 GCA_035272265.1 Acidisphaera sp.
CCGAGCCGAGATGCCCACCGGTGACCGACACGGCGTCGATCGTCTCCGCCCGCAGCTCGTCGGCCACGTGCCGCAGCTGTTCGGCCGAGAGGTTCCGCAGGTCGGAGGGATAACGGACCCGGTCCAGAAGCGGCGTCGGCGGTGCCATCGAGATGTCCTTGTGCGGCGTGCGTCGTAGATCGTGTACGAATGTGGCCTGAATCAGTGCCGGCGGGAGACGACGTGAATCGCGAGGGCCCGTAACAGTGCGGCACGGTCGCCGAAACTGTCCAGGTGACCGGCAGCCTGCCTGGACAATAGCTCGGCATGGGCACGGGCCCGCTCGATGCCGAGTATCGCCACCAGCGTGGCCTTGCCGGCAGCCTCGTCCTTGCCCGCGGTCTTGCCGATCCCGGCCGTCGTGCCCTCGGCGTCCAGCAGGTCGTCGGCGATCTGGAACGCGGTGCCGATATCGCGGCCGTAGGCAGCCAGCAACTCGCGCTGATGGTGCGGCGCCCGGCCCAGGATGGCGCCCGCCTCGGCGCTGAACTGCAGCAGCCGCCCGGTCTTGAGCGCCTGCAGCCGTGTCACCTCGGGCGGCGAAAGGCTCTGCCCCTCGGCCAGGATGTCGATCATCTGCCCGCCGACCATGCCGCGAGCGCCCGCGGCGGACCCAAGGGCCGCGACCAGCTCGCAGCGGGCCTGCGGGTCCGAGTGCGTGTCCGGCTCGGCCAGCACCTCGAACGCGCGGGCCTGCAGCGCGTCGCCCACCAGGATGGCGGTCGCCTCGTCGTAGGCCTTGTGGGTGGACGGCTTGCCGCGCCGCAGGTCGTCGTCGTCCATCGCCGGCAGGTCGTCGTGTACCAGCGAGTAGGCGTGCAGCATCTCCACCGACGCAGCCACGCGCGCCGCGCATGTGCGCGAGACCCGGAACAGCGCCGCCGTCTCCATCACCAGGAAAGCCCGCAGCCGCTTGCCGCCGCCCATCGCCGCATACCGCATCGCCTCCAGCAGCCGCGCCTCCGCGCCGTCGGGCTCCGGCAGCAGCGCGTCCAGCTCGCGCTCGACCAGCTCGGCGTTCTGCGCCAGCGCGGCCGCAAGGGCATCCGGGTCGGCGTTGACAGGCACGGGAATCGGCATCGGCGGCCTTCGGTCGGTGAAGCGCATGCCCCTAACAGAGACCGGCATAGCTTCAAACATGACGCCTGCCGCCTGCCAGCGGTGCCCGCGCGGCCCGAGCCCGGGGAACTGTGGCCCGCTTGCCACAACCGTGGCCGTTCGGCATAGACGCGCGCCTGTCCGCCATGTGTAACATATGGCGTTCAGCCGGGCTTGGTTCCGCTCGAGGGCAGGTTTCGGGGTGCGTCTGATCCATCCGCGCTCGCCCGGCGTTTGTCGTATGAGGCATCGGCGTGTAATCCGACTCCCGAAGTCGGGTATAGATTACCGCCGGACGTTCGGAGTTGTTTGCACGATGCTGCGCGTCATCCTGGCCCAGCCACGCGGGTTCTGTGCCGGCGTAGAGCGGGCGATCGAGATCGTCGAGCGGGCGCTGAAGAAATACGGCCCGCCAATCTACGTCCGCCACGAGATCGTCCATAACCGCCATGTCGTCGAGGACCTGCGTACCCGCGGCGCCGTCTTCGTCGACGAGATCGACGAGATCCCGCCGGGCGCGATGACCATCTTCAGCGCCCACGGCGTCGCCCGCCGGGTCGAGGAACTCGCCGCCGAGCGCGGCCTGCCGGTGATCGACGCCACCTGCCCGCTGGTCGCCAAGGTCCACAACGAGGGCCGCCGCTACGCCGCCCAGGGCCGCGAGATCATCCTGATCGGGCATGCCGGCCATGCCGAGGTCGAGGGCACGATCGGCCAGATCCCCGGCCGGGTTCACCTCGTCCAGACCGTCGAGGACGTCTCGGCCCTCGCGGTCGCCGACCCTGGCAAGCTGGCCTACGTGACCCAGACGACACTGTCGGTCGATGACACGCGCGGCATCATCGCGGCGCTAAAGGAGCGCTTCCCGAGCATCGTCGGGCCGGACGTGCGCGACATCTGCTACGCCACCCAGAACCGCCAGTCTGCCGTGCGCGAGCTCGCCAAGGCCGTCGACATGATCCTGGTCGTGGGCAGCCGGAACAGCTCCAATTCCAACCGCCTGCGCGAGATCGGCGAGGAGCTGGGCAAGCCCGCCTACCTGATCGACGACGCCAGCGCGCTGGATCCCGCCTGGTTCGCGGGCAAGGAATCGGTCGGCGTCACCGCCGGCGCCTCGGCCCCGGAGATGCTGGTCCAGGGCGTGCTCGAGGGGTTGCGCCGCGTGGCCGAGATCGACATTTCGACGCTCGACGGGGTCGCCGAGGACGTGCGCTTCCGTTTCCCGGCCGAACTGGCCGACGCCTGAAAGGACGCTGACGAATGGCCGTGCCGCTGAACCAGGCGATCAAGGTGGGTGCCTATGTCGTCCGCCAGCACCTGTCGGGGCGCAAGCGCTACCCGCTGGTGCTGATGCTGGAGCCGCTGTTTCGCTGCAACCTCGCCTGCGCGGGCTGCGGCAAGATCGACTATCCCGATCCGATCCTGAACAAGCGCCTGACCGTGGCCGAGTGCATCGAGGCGGCCGAGGAGTGCGGCGCCCCCGTCGTGGCGATCGCCGGCGGGGAGCCGCTGCTGCACAAGGAGCTGCCGCAGATCGTCGAGGCCCTGCTGGCTCGCGGAAAGTTTATCTACCTCTGCACCAATGCGCTGCTGCTCGAGAAGAAGATCGACCAGTTCAAGCCGCACAAGAACTTCGCCTGGGATGTCCATCTCGACGGCGACCGCGAGATGCACGACCAGTCTGTCTGCCAGACTGGCGTGTACGACCGCGCGGTCAGCGCGATCCGCGCCGCCAAGGCGCGCGGCTTCCGCGTCTGCATCAACACCACGCTGTTCGACACCGCCGAGCCCGAGCGCGTCGCCGCGTTCATGGACGAGACGGTGAAGCTCGGCCTGGACGGCGTGATGATCTCGCCCGGCTACGCCTACGAGCGCGCACCCGACCAGCAGCACTTCCTCAACCGGCGCGACACGAAGCAGCTGTTCCGCGAGGTCTTCAAGCGCGGCAAGGGCAGGGGCTGGAAGTTCAACCAGTCCGCGCTGTTCCTCGATTTCCTGGCTGGCAACCAGACCTATCGCTGCACGCCCTGGGGCAAGCCCACGCGCAACGTGTTCGGCTGGCAGCGCCCCTGCTACCTGCTCGGCGAGGGCTACGCGAAGACCTTCACCGAACTCATGGAATCCACCGACTGGGACCGTTACGGCACCGGCAACTACGAGAAATGCGCCGACTGCATGGTGCATTCCGGCTACGAGGCGACGGCGGTGGTCGATGCGGTGCGTCGTCCGTGGAAGATCGCCGCGGTGGCGTTGCGCGGCCCTCGCGTGGACGGGCCGATGGCGCCGGAGATCCCGCTCGAGGGCCAGCGTCCGGCGGACTACGTCTTCGGCAAGGTCGTCCAGGAGCGGCTCGAGCAGATGCACGCCGAGGCAGCCGACTGACCGGCCACTTCGCTACGCCGTCGTCCACTCAACCTCGTCATTGCGAGGAGCGAAGCGACGAAGCAACCCAGGGCCGCGCGACGGATGCCGGCAGTGTTGCTCTGGGTTGCTTCGCTGCGCTCGCAATGACGCGCGAGAAATCGTCAACCTTCGAGAGCCGTCCGTGCGCCTGACTCGTCGCTCCGTTCTCGCCCTCCTCGTGACCTCCATCATCCTCACGCGCGCCAACGCGGCACCCGACACACCGCCTCCCGTCACCGTCGCGGTGCTGGCCTTCGACTACACCGACACGTCGGGCGAGGTGCGCGACCAGACCCGCGCGCACGCCGAATGGACGCAACGGATGGCAACCGACCTGCAATCCGGCCTGACCGCCAGCGGTCGCTACCGCGGCATCGGCCTGGACTGCGCCGGCAAGCCCTGCACGCCCGGTGCTGCCGACCTCGCGGATCTCGCGGCGCAGGCGCGCACGGCGGGTGCCGGCGTGATGCTGTTCGGCACCGTGGAGAAGCAGAGCACGCTGATCTCCTGGGCGCGCGTCCGCGCCGTCGATACCGGCACGGGTGCCGTGGTGTTCGACAAGTTCCTCAGCTTCCGCGGCGACGATGCCGCCGCCTGGCAGCACATGGAAAAGTTCGTCCTGCGCGAGTTCCTGGCCGCCGACATCCGCCCGTAACCGCCCGGTTCGCCCGCCGGGCGGGTCAACCCACAAAATAATTTCGTGGCCGAAAACTACACGCCTGCCGTCCGCAACGAGCTTCTCGCCGCGTTGCCCGCCGACATCCTCGCCCAGCTGTTGCCCAAGCTCGCCCCCGTGGACCTGCCGCGCCGGCAGAGCCTCTACGTCATGGACCATGCGATCGATGCGGTCTTCTTTATCGAGTCCGGCATGGCGTCGCTGGTCCGCCAGCTCGACGACGGCGTGCAGGCCGAGGTCGGCATCATCGGCCGCGAGGGCATGCTCGGCATCCCCCTGCTGCACGGCGTCGAGACCTCGTTCACCGACTGCTTCATGCAGCTCCCGGGGGATGGCCTGCGCATGCCGGCGGC
This sequence comes from Acidisphaera sp., assembly GCA_035272265.1. GTDB lineage: Bacteria > Pseudomonadota > Alphaproteobacteria > Acetobacterales > Acetobacteraceae > Acidisphaera. The sequence goes on from DATEQV010000110.1 coordinate 4,570, forward strand.
AGCGTTCCGCCAGGAACTCGCCACCAACCCCGCGCTGCGCGCCCTGCTGCTGCGCTACGCCGAGGCGCAGTCCGACCAGGTAGCGCAGACCGCCGCCTGCAACGGCCGCCACGGGCTCGAGCAGCGCCTTGCGCGCTGGCTGCTGATGGCGCATGACCGCGCCGACGGCGACGTGCTGCCGCTGACGCAGGAGTTCATGGCGATGATGCTCGGCGTGCACCGGCCCAGCATCACCATCACCGCGGGCATCCTGCAGCGCGCCGGCCTGATCCGTTACGCATCCGGTGTTATCACGATCGTGGATCGCCCGAGCCTCGAGGCCGCCGCCTGCGAATGCCATCGTGTCGTCCGCCGCCGCTTCGAGCGGCTGATGGGCACGCCGCCGGCATGACCGGAGTCCAACCGCACATGTATGAAAGCTGACAGCCGGTCCCCGCGGCGCCGACTAACGTCACGGCTTGCGTCGCACGTCGCGCACCACGCGTCACTCGCGACGCCCGGTTCCTTGCGAAAGGAGCAGCCGTTGGGCAAGACGCAGCAGCGCGGACGGAACGAACGGCTTGGCCAGCACGGCCTCCTGCCGGCCGAGCTTTCCGATCGCATTCAGCGCGTCTGGCCGCCCGGTGATGTAGATCACCGGCACGTCCGGGTTGCGCTCGTGCATGAGCTTGGCGACCTCCGTGCCGGCCATGCTTCCCGGCATGTGGATGTCGGTCACCAGCAGCGAGAACGCGGTCGGCTTGTCGCGGATCAGCACGGCCGCGGCGTCGCCGTCCGCGGCCTCGCACACCTCGAAACCCGCCGAGGTGAAGTGCTCGGCCAGGATCAGGCGGATCAGGTCCTCGTCCTCAACGATGAGGATGCACATGGCCGTTCGGCAGCATTTCAATGCTTTCCTACTCGGCAACTAACTCCCGCGGCGCGCGATCGTTCGGCGGCGTGGATTCTTGCTGTATCGGCCTGTCGTTCATACGTCGCCAGACACGGAACCGAGAGGCACGGAACCGAGAGCCGCGCGAGGAGGGAAGGGAACGCGGGCGGTGGCTGACGAGTGGAACCGGGCTGGCCGCCGTCCTGGATCGGGCGCGGGGCGGTCGGCTCCTGCGGCCGGGGACGTCGCGCCGGACAGCCCCGCGGCGCCGTCCGGCGCCATCGCGGGGGCGGCGTTGCTCGCCGGGCTCGCCGACACGATCGCCCATCGCTTCAACAATCTTCTGACGGTGCTGCTGGGCAGCCTGGAGCAGTTGCGCGCGCAGAAGCTGGACGAGCTGGGCGTGCGCCAGCTCGACCGTGCCGAGGCGTCCGCCCAGCTTGTCGCCCGGCTGGCCGCGCAGATGCTGGCGGTCGCGCGCCGCGACGGCGGTCACGCGGAGGACGTCGAGCTGAACGCGGTGGTGTCCGGGTGCGACCTGATGCTGGGCCAGGCCGCCGGCGACCGGGCGACGCTGACGCTGGAGCTGAGTCCCGAGACGCTGCCGGTGCGGCTGGACCCGGTGGCGCTCGAGCTTGCCCTGTTGGCGCTGCTGCGCGACGCGGCCGGTGCGGCACCGGGCCCGCGGTCGGTGGTAGTGCGTACGGCGGCCCGTGTGATCGATGGCGGGGAGGACCGGCAGACGGTCGAGCTGTCGGTGACCGACAGCCGTTGCGCGACGCCGCCGGATCTGTCGACGATCGATCGCGTCGTCGCCGGCTGCGGCGGGACGGTTGCGGTTGAGACGAACGAGGAGACCACGGTCCGCCTGGTGTTTCCCAGGGCGCAGGGGGCGTAGGGCGGCGTCTTACCGGGACGGCGTAACCGACGCGTTCCCCACGCTCGCCCGTCATGGCCGACCCCCGGGACTGGCCGAAGGCCAGCCCGAGGACATGCCTTGTGCCGGCCATCCACGACGTCTTCCTTACGCGGTTTCGGTCACCCCTCGGGTGCGTCGGCACCCGCGTTCATGATCGCGTAAAGCCGGTCCATCTCCACATCGAACTCAGCCCATAGTGCCGCGCCTTCTTCCGGTGGCAGCGCCTCCTTGCCGTAGCGGAAGGCGTTTTCTTCCCGGATGATCGCCAGGATATCCGTCCAGGGCATCGTCTGCGCCGACTTCACCAGCGCCAGCGTCGCCTGCAACCGGGCGCGGATGATGGTCACCACCTCATCGCTCGGACGCTCGATCGCGGCTGGAGCCGAGGCGAAAAGATCAGACTGTACGGCCGACATCTGAACACGGTAGCCCGGCCCCCCGATTCGGGCCAGACTTGGCGGAATCGCCGGCACACAGCATCGTGCGCCGGTGAGCTGGCGCAGCGAAAGACTGCCGGAGATCGTGCGGGCGCTGGCCGGCAAGCCGCGCCACGAAGCCCTCCGCGGGCATATCACCGAACTGCTGCGTTCCGGCTTCGGCGCGTCCTACGAGGATATCGCGCACGAGGTCTGCCTCCTTGATAACAGCGGCCGGATCGACACGCTCTGGGGCGCGGTCGTCATCGAACTGAAGACCGATCTGCATCGAGAGATCGGCGACGTGCTCGCCCATATGCCGGACTATATCGCGGACGCCACACGTCGCTCCCGCAGCACACGCCCCGTCACCGGACTGACTACCGATGGAGCAACCTTCACCGCCTACGCCCTGCGCGACGGCAGCTTCCGGGAACTCGCGCGCTACAGCACCGCCCCGGACCACCTTGCAGCCCGTCCGCCTCGGATCGCACAGCGAGTTGAGCCTGTGACGTCGCTTCATCTCGCCCGCGTCGGCGTGACCGCGCCCTCAATCCGTCACGGCCCGCGAGGGGAGTTTCCCCGCGTGTACACGACGTAGAGCGGCGGGGGCTCCGCTAACGAGTAGGGCTGGGGAGCCGGTTGGTTGCGAAAGGAAGTCTACTTTTCTCTGAAGGCTTGCGCTATCTCAATCTCACGCATTGCGTTTCGTCTCTCCTCTTCGGTGAACATAGATGGATCTGAAAACTGCTCCTTGGCCTTCGCGAAATCACCGATTTCGACCAAATAGTTCGAAAGGGTTTGAAGATAGATTCGATAGTTCGTTCCTTGCCTATCCGGTTGTCACCCATACCCACTACCTGTAGAATGTGGAGACTGGGGCAGCTTGGCGGATGATGACGGGCATGGACGTTTTGGAGCGGGGTGACTTGTCGTTTCCGCGGTCGCTGCCCGAGTTCCAGCGGCT
>DATEQV010000111.1:0-6277 GCA_035272265.1 Acidisphaera sp.
ACTTCATGCGGATCCTGCCGGGGTGCCAGGAATGAGCGGGCGTTCCTCCACCCTCAAAAACCGGCACCGGAGGCGGCGCCAGAACGGAAGCGGCGGCAGTGCAGCCGAGAAACCAAGGAAGCAGGAGGGGGTGGCCATCGCATGCGGGCGGACCGGCGGGGATCTGGCGGCCCAGTTGGAGACGATGCGGACGCTGGTGACCGACCTGCGGCTGCGGGAAGCGATGGCACGGTCCCGAGCGACGGCATTGCAGGCCGAAGTGGAGCGGCTCAATGCGTTGCTGGAGGCCGGCCTGTTACACCGTCTCCGGAAGTTCTGGCGGCGGCGCGCGCTCTCGGGCCATCCGACGACCGCTCGAGCTGACAGTTGACCGGCGCCTTCTGGACTGATCTCGCCGCCGATATGCTAACTCCCACTTCCAGCTTATGGCCTCACTGTGAATGATGAACGACAACTCGGCGCTGCCCTCCTGGCGGTGGGGGTCGCGAATACGACCCGCTCGGGGTTCCGGCGTCGACGTCACCGAACGGCCAGGATCGCCAGGAGCGCCGTAGCGGGGTTGTGTCTCCTCGCGCTTATCGCGCTGGCCCTCAATCTGTAGCGCTGAGAGGAGGTGCGGGTTCGCTTGAGTTCTTGTCGTGAACTCAGGGCGCGGACTAATACTATGGGTACGCAGGGTGGAAAGCGGGCTTAGAAGACGCGCGCCGTAGACGGCGGCTTTGCGCCCAGAACTGTCGCTCAATCGAACGGCGCCGCTCCTCCAAACCGGACATTCGATCCGCCGACTTCCCGGGCCGCACTGGGTGCTCCGGCGATAAGTTAAGTGGCGAAGACGGGTGGAAAGCCGACATCCAGCATCAACGGTCCGCGCATCTCTGCCGTCTTCGCCGCGCTCACCAACGCATGCTCCTGGCCGTCAGTACTCGTTCTGCGCTGTCAACCTCCCGTCTCGTTGCTGCGCGGCGCCCTGACCTATCCACGCTCAGCTACGGCCGGGGCGGCAGCGGCGCAATGAAGTCTGCCCAGACCCCGCTCGGCTCCCAGATCGGGTCCATGTCGGCGCGGGCCGAAGCTTCGTCCATCCCGAGCACGTCGCGGCGATAGCGGTAGAAGAAGGCCGAGACCCGCCAGTTGTAGATGCAGTGGACGTGGACCTTGTCCGGCGCCGTTGCCTCGAACACCGCACGGAACGCGTCGAAATCGGATTCGGTCGGTGCGGTGAAGTCGACCGGGATGTGCGTATAGATCATGCCGAGCCGCTCGACGTCGCCGCGTTCGTCGGGGAGCGCGCGCTCATGCGTGTGCAGCCCGAGATTGATGACTTGCCGAACGCCGAGGCCGGCGATCGCGGCGAGCTGTGCGGTCGTCGGCTGTCCGGACGTAGTTACGCGGTCGTCGAGCCGGCGCCAGTTGACGATGTCCTCGGGGTCGCTCACGCGGCAGCCCCCTGCAGATTGCCGCGCGCCAACGAATCCGCCGCGCCGTCCAGCATGGCAAGTTTGGCACGGCATCGCTCGGCAAGCAACGCCGCGCCGGTTTCGTTGGCCAGCCGGAGCGCCGCGACGTACTGCGCCGCACCGGCAACGATCGAACCGAGGTCGGTGAGCGCGTCGGCCAGTGCCACGGTCGCCAGCGCCTCGTTGCCGCGCTCCTCGTGCAGATGCGCGACGTCGATCCCCTGCTCGGCCAGCCGCGCGGCCTCGTCGGCACGGCCGGCCAGCCGGTGCGCCTCCGCCAGCCAGGCAAGTTCGTTGGCGTGATTGACCCGAATGCCGCTTCGCCGGGTGCGCTCGGCGGCCTGTTCAATCAGATCGAACGCTTCGTCGAACCGGCCCAGGCGCGACAGGACGTGGCCTAGGCACGACAGAATATTCGTCGACCACGCGAAGAACTCCCCCTTCCGACACAGGGAGAGACTCACACGCAACGTCGATTCCGCCTCCGCCAGCCGTCCGGCGAAAGCGAGCGCGAAGCCTTCGCTGAGATGCGCGATGGTTCTGCACAGCGGCAAGTCCGCCTCGTCCGCCGCGCCGCGCATCTCGCGGGCGGTGGCTTCCGCCTCGGCGGCCCTGCCCATGCGCGCGAGCGCCCATGTCAGCCAGGCGCGGTAGAAGATGATCGAGGGACCGGGCGTTCCTGTGTGGGCCGTCGGGTCGCGCACTTCCAGATGCTCGATCAGGTCGCGCAGCGTCGTGACGACCATGGCGTAGTCGCCGACCGAATAAGCGGCTTGCGCCGCGAAATACCGCGCCGCGGCAGCGAGGTCCTCATCGCCGTCGGCGAATGCGAGTGCGCGCGCCGCCGTCTCGATCGCAGCCTTGGGACGGCCGACCAGTTGCAGGTCGCGCGCTAGGTAGGCGGTGGCCCACCCCATCCTGCTGCGGTCGCCAAGCTGGCGCGCGAGCCGTTCGGCCTGCGTGGAGTTTTCCAGGCTCCGCTCGATCCCGGCGGTCGGAAACAGAGCGGTGCGGAGTTCGAAACGCAAATCGATTTCGGTCGCCAGCGTATCGTGCGAGCGCGGCAGGTGTTCGCATGCCTCGATCGCCTGCCTGAAGAAGCGCGACGCCGCGACATAGGCCGACCGGCTGGCCGCGCGCTTGCCCGCTATGCGTGCGGCGACGATGAGCTCGTCCCAGACCTCGCCCCGGCCGGCGTGGTAGACCAGAGTTTCGACCTGCTCGGCGTGATGATCCGGGTCGATGCGCTTGATCGTCGCGACGATCTGCTTGTGCAGGTCGAGCCGCTGACCGCGCGGCAGCCCGCTATAGGCGACCTCCTGGATCAGCGCGTGCGAGAAGTCGACATCGTTGTCGGTCCGCTGGAGCGGCCGCAGCATGCCGGCGTCGCACAAAGCTTCCATGCAGGTCTGCAAGCTCGCTTCCGGACGGCCCGCGAACAGCGCGCGGAGTGTCTTCAGCGGCACCCGGTTGCCGAGCACGGAGGCGGTGACCAGCACCAGCTTGTCCTCAGGAGCGAGCCGGTCGATGCGGGCAGCGACGACCGCCTGGACCGTGGAGGGAATCCGCAGCTGCTGCTCATGCTGTTCGGCGTGTTGCGGCGTGTTTGCGGCCAGCGTCTCTCGCGCGAGTTCCTCGAGGAAGAACGGATTGCCTGCCGCCCGCTCGACCAGCGCCTGGCGCAGCCCGGCGCTGGTGATCCCGGGAAATGCCTGCTCGACCAGCCGGGACATGCTGGACGACGAGAGCGGCTGAAGCGTCAGCACGCTGGAGACCAGCTTCGACCACCCGGGCGCGAAATCGGGCCGATGGGTGGTCAGCAGGAACAACCGACAATCGGAGGCCGGAAGAAAATCGAGCAGCCGGAGGCTTTCCTCGTCGGCCCATTGCAAATCCTCGATCAACAACAGCGTCGGGCGGCCTCGGGCCAGCAAGCCGATCAGGGCGCTAACGCTGTCGCGCAGCACGTCGCGCCGGCGCAGCGGATCGAGTCTGTCCCAGGCCGCTGCGTCGGCACCGAGCGGCAGGCCCAGCAGCGACAGCAGCGCCGCCGCGCTGACCGCGGTCTCTTCGAAGCCGACGAGCCGGCGCCTGAGCCGGACGGCCGACTTGCCCGGATCGTCGGCCGGGTCGATGCCTAGACAGGACCGCAGCAAGGCGGCGATCAGTTGATACGGCACGTCGCGTCCGTACGAGACGGCCTCGACCTGGATCACCTCCCAGCTGTCCGCCTGAAGCCGGTGGGCGAATTCCCACGCGAGCCGGGATTTGCCGGCGCCCGCCTCGCCGACGACCGCGACGGCGGCCGGGGCGCGTGTGCGAACCGCATGGGCAAGGTCGAACAGCGCCGCCAGTTCGCGGTCACGCCCGACAAGCGGGCTGAGCCCGCGCGCGACCGAGCGGCTGAAACGCAGGTCGCTCTGACGCACGCCGGTCAACGCGAACACGTTCTGCTCGACGCCCAGCCCGCGCAACGCCTGCGGCCCGAGCGCGACGAGGTCCACGGTCGGTCCCGTGAGCACGCGGGTGCTGGCGGCGCACAGCGTCGTGCTTGGCCGGGCCAGGCCCTGCAGCCGCGCCGCAAGATGCAGCGTGGCGCCGAACGCCGGGTACGCCCCGGGCACGATGGCCCCGAGCGTGCTGAGCAGGATCGGGCCCGATGCGATGCCGACGCGCAGCCGGAACGGCTGCAGCAGTGCGGCGGCGGCCTCGTGCATGCGCAGCGCCGCGCAGCATGCCCGGACGGCGTGGTCCTCCTGACTGACCGGCGCGCCGAACAGCGCCATGACCCCGTCGCCCAGCTCGCGGTTCACCGTGCCGCCCAATGCCTGCACGGCCTCGACCATCACGTCGACCGCCGGGGTCAGGATCGCCTGCGCTTCGTCCGGCGTGCGGCCGGCCACCATCTCAGTCGATCCGACGACGTCGCCGAACAGGACCGTGACGTGCTTGACCTCGCTGTCGAGCAGCGGCTGCGGACCGGAGACCGGCGCCGATTGCAGCGAGGCGCCGCACGCGTCGCAGAAGCGGGCGGAGTCGCGATTGGCGTTGCCGCAGCGCGAGCAAAGGCCGGCCCCGGGGTGAAGCGTGTGCGTCACCGCTGCCTCGGTCCCGGGTCCGATGCACTGTCCGTCACGCGGGGATTCCAGGCTACGGCACGGCCGGTCCCCGGCCGGTGTAGCCGGTGGCGGCGACCGCGGCCTTGCCGGCGGCGACCGCCGCGGTGATCGCCTCCTCGAACGGCATCATCGAGACGAGGTCGATGCTCTCGATCCCCGGCTGCGCCTCGAGCGCGATGGTGAACGCCTGCGCCGCCTGTTTGGTGGGCATCGCGAGCACCGCCATCAGATCGTGACCGCCGAACATGGCGAACTTGTCGGTGACGACGTGCTTCTTCGCGGGATCGTGGAAATGCGGCGTGTCATAGAAGTGGAACGATGCGAACGATCCGCCGAGATGCGCGATGAGCTTGCGAACGGACTCCAGCCGTTGGTCGAACGTCGCAGACTTGTCGATGATGTCCTTCCAGCCGGAAGATGTGTAGGACAGGTGGAGAAGATAATGCTCCATCGATCGCAGCCCCCCTTTTGACGGTTCACGCCTGCGTAGATGTGGCACGTGGTTTGCGAGACCGCAACCTCGTTCTGATACCGTGTCGTCGGTGCGTTGCGATGAGCCACAAGCGGCAGCATCGCGGCTAAGCCAGGACAACGGGCCAGAGGACAACGGGCCGTTTAAGAATCTCGGGTCCAACGTAGTGCTGGGCCAGTCTATAGCGATGCCCGAATACTCGTGAGGCCAAATTTCTCCGGGTGTGATCGCGCTCACTGCAGGGTTGCCTTGACGAGGACAAACGTTCCGCACCGGGGCGGCAGTCGTCCCGCGAACCAAAAAGGAACGCACCTATGTCCCGCATCGCTCTTGTCGCCGCGCTCCTACTCACCGCCGGCGCGATTTCCGCCAACGCTGCCACGCCGACCCGGGCCGATGGCGGTTCGTTCGTTCGCGACGGGCAGGGCCGCATCATCGGGGCTCTGTGGTCCGTCAACGACGACCAAGCCACCGTAATGATCGGTATGTTCAACACGCCCGGCAGCCATCTTGTGACCGTGCCGGTGCGCACGCTCGCCACGGATGGCACGCGGATTGTGCTGAACGACACGCCGTCGCTTGCCGCCCGCTGACCGTTCTGCGAACAGCCGAGACGGTTGACGGCCACGTCGCCGCCGTCTCGGCTTCGACCCGGCGCTCATCGCTCTTGCGCTCGTGCGAGCGCCAGGGGGCGGTTGCGCAGGCGCAACGCGCCCAACGTGACCTCGACCAGCTCGGCACACCCAACCGCCTAGATGGGGACGTCCGTTTAGTCCCTTACGGGCCAACTCTTCTCGCTTGCTGCGTTGAATCGCACCGTCCGCTAAATCCCATCAAATCATAGCCGGAACGACAACCGCCTCGGTGATCCGTTCCGCCGCTGCGATCGCGGCACGTCCGGCCTTGGTGAGGTAGTAGCGGTAAGTTCCGGTGACGCGTTTGATGACCCCGAGGTCGAGCAGCCGGCGCAGTTGTCGCGACAATCGGGTTGGCGAGAGTATGCCGAGGTCCGGCAACAGGTCGCTCCGGCGAACGCCGGCGATGTTGACCCTCGTGTTCTGCAAGGCGTGCAGCAGGGCGTTGTCTAAAGGAGCGAAGAAGTTGATCCCCTGCACCGTCTTGCCGTCCACCTCGCGTGGCTTGGACAGGCGCCCCAGCGCGCGGATCCCGGCGGAGAAGTCGTCCAACGCGGACAGGTGGGCGATATAGCGCCGGTTGCAGCCAAGCAG
>DATEQV010000112.1:0-2136 GCA_035272265.1 Acidisphaera sp.
GCAACTTCACTTCCAAGGCGCATCTCAAGCAGCGGATCGAGGCGTTCATCGCCTACTTCAACCAGACCATGGCCAAGCCCTTCCGCTGGACCATGAAGGGCCGCCCTCTCACCGTGTGAGACATGCTAAACCGGGTGCCGATTTCCGGCGAGGTGTACTAGCCATTCGGCAGCGGAGCGGGGAGTAACAAGGTGGTCGTGAATCCCGCCAACGGCGGGGTCATCCATCGGCGCGCGCGACCGCGACCGAACGACTGCACCTTGCCTGCTGCCGCCAGCGAGTCGAGCGCCCGCTGCACGCTGCGCTGGCTGCCGCCAAGCGCCAACGCCAACGCCGAGCTCGACCACGACTCGCCGTCGGCCAGGAACGCAAGCACCGCCGCATGCTGCTCTTCGACCGGCCGCGCCAGCACGACGACCTCGCCACCGCGCGGCACCAGCGCAAATCCGCACGTCGTCGCGCTCACGCCGGCCAGCGTCCGAAGCAGCGTGCGCAGCCGCCCGATTTCGACCCGCAACCGCGCGCGATGCGACTCATCGGCGTGCTTGGCTCTGAAGGCGCGCGTGACGAGCGTGCCCCTCGGCACGTCCCCCGGCCACGCCTCGCCCAGCGCGCGTGCGAGCGCGAACAATACCGGGCGAGTCGCGAGCGAAACCACCGTGCGTGCGTCGCGCACGACATGACGGCACGCGTCCACGACGAGCGCCTCCGACGCCAGTAACGCTTCGACCTCGTCGAGCAGCAGAAGCCGCTCCTCGCCCTGCGCGATCAGGCGCGCGGCGGGCGTGTGCAAAACCAGCGTCGCGCTGTCGACCTCCGCCACCAGTGCCGCGATCCCTGCGCCGCGCGCCGCGCGCTCGGCCCGGGCGAGTGCCGCCCGCGCGGTCTTCGTCCGCAGGCGTCGCATCGCGATCCCCGCAACGGCCAGCTCGTGCGCCGCCCTCAACGCGGGCGAAAGGGACGCCGGGTCCAGCTCGGCGAGCGCGCGCTCGGCCTCATCGAGGCGCCCGACCAGCAGAAGGCACCGGACCTCGAGATGCCGCGCATGGGCGGCGTTCAGCCGGTCGCCGTGCGCCTCCAGCGTCGCCCGCGCTGCGTCGAGCGCCTTCGCAGGCCAGCCGAGGTCGCGCGAGACGAGCGCGATCTCCGCCTCGGCGACGACGCACCGCGCGCGGGCCACGCCTCTCTCGCACCGAACGCGCGCGCCGCTCGTTGCAGCAGAGCCTTCGCCCGGCCGAGATCGCCGAGCCGCGCCATCGCGATGCCGCGAAGCGCAAGCGCAGGCGGGTCGTCGCGCAACGCGACCCGGTTCAGTGCGCCCAGGGGATCGCCCGCGGCGAGCGCACGCGCCGCAGCCGTGATCAGCGAGTCCATCGGAATCCCGCCACACTTGTCACTCCCCCGGGCCGACGCCCGGCCCTAAGTCCATCTCGTTACCAACAACCGCCCACCCGGACAGCCGGGAAGAATACCAGGCAGCACGCGCGATGACTCATCATCAAAGACATCGTGATTCCGGGCGAAGGCCCGGAATCACGCCTTTCTTCTTCTTCTACGTGGACGTCAAGAAGGCGTGGATGCCGGGCCTTCGCCCGGCATGACGAGCCAGGCACTCCGCCAAGGTCCGAGTACTCCGTCATGACCGGCCTTGTGCCGGTCATCCACGCCTTCCTTCCGTTCGCGCCGCCGGCCAAACCGCCGCCAGCCAAAACACCCCCCACCCGTCAGCCGAATTTTCCTCTTGCCATCCAAGTATGCCTAGGGATACATTCTCGGGAGCAACCCGGGCCGAAGGAGGGCCAACATGCTGCGCTGGCTCCCCAATTCCCTTCAACGCCTCTACCGGCGCCTCATCGACGCCGTCCCGTACGCCCGCAAGACACGCCCGCGCCCGCTGCCGCCGGACGACGAGCGGCCAAGCTCCGGCCAGGCCCGGCACTACCGGCTCGAGATCGCCTACGACGCCTTCTGCGAGCACCGCCCGCCGCCGAAGAAGGTAATCGGAGCAGAACCCCGGGCGGCGTCCCGTTCAGGCGGGCTGGCCGCGGCAGCGGATGAGGTCGGCGAGGCGGGGCACCGCCGGGGCGCCGGCGGCACCGAGCCGGGCGCCGAGATAGTCCCAGAACGAGAGGCAGA
>DATEQV010000113.1:0-4145 GCA_035272265.1 Acidisphaera sp.
CCGCCCGCCGCACCATCAGGCGGGCCGACTTCCCCCGCCCCCGCCCCCGGCCAGCCAGGCGCCGCCGACGTCGGCGCGCTGATGAAGGAACTGACCGTCCTCGTCCGCCAAATCGTGGCGCTGGCCTCCACCAACCCGCAGGCCGCCGCCGAGCACAAGGAGCTGGCGAGCAAGGCGCAGTCGAGTCTGAAATCGGGCGACGCCGCCGGCGGTCGCAAGCACATCGACGAACTGCGCAACCGCCTGCACGGGGCCGCCACGAAGCCTGCAGCGCCGCAGGCGCCATCGCAGCCACACGCGCCGTCGCCTGCGATCGCGAAAGCCCGACTTGCCTGGGTGGCGACCCGGCAAAAGGTCGACGGCGACCTCGGCAAGCTGCACGGCGCGTTCAGCAACGCGTTCAAAGGGCACGGTCGGCACGGCGATGTGACAAAAGCCTTCCGCACCCGCGTCGACACCGTGCTCGGCACGCTCGACGAAGGGCTCGCCCACAAGCTGGACACCCTCAACAACGCCAAGGATCCCGCCGAGCACGCCAAGCTGGTGCAGGAAGCGCACGGCCTGATCGACGGCTACAGAAAGCACGTCGCAACAGACAAGACGATCGAGGCGCTCGACACGAACCCGTTCTTCAAGGTCTCGATCAAACAGACGATGACGGCCTCGCTCGATGCGATCCAAAGGGCGATCAAGTAACTCTCGAAAGGACAGTCACGGAACTCGCGCTGCGGCATCAGGGATAGGAATGTAACTCCATGGACGATCAGTCGGCCGACAGCAGTACGTCTGCAGAGACCGTTACCGCGAACGTCTCCACGTCAGACGATGCGTCATCATCGAGCGCACTGACCGACGATCATCACGACTGGGCCAGCAGCTTCTGCGGCATCGATACCCGCGCCAGCGGTGACAGCAGCAGCGCCAGTGCCAGCGGCAACGGCCAGGACAGCAGCAGCAGCAGCAGCGGCCTGTGGGGCGCGTTGTCGAGCGCCGCCAGCGCGGTCGGCGACGCGGCAAGCGGGGCGCTCAGCACCGCCGCAAGCGTCGCCGGCGATGTCGGCAAGACTGCGCTTGATGCCGCGGGCGGCGCGATGTCTACCGCCTCACAGGTGGTCGGCGACGTGGGCAACACAGTCGGCGACGCGATGAGTGGCGCTGTCTCAACGGCCGCGCAGGTCGGTGGCGATCTCGCTTCGGGCAATGTCGGGCAGGCGATCGGCGACGCGACCAGCGGCGCCGTCTCCACTGCCGGACAGGTCGCGGGCGATGTCGGCCCCACGGTCGTCGACGCAGCCAGCGGCGCCGTGTCCACCGCCGGACAGGTCGCGGGCGATGTCGGCCAGACGGCCGTCGACGCAGCCAGCGGCGCCGTCTCCACCGCCGGACAGGTCGCGGGCTATGTCGGCCAGGCCGCCGGCCAGGCGGCAGCCGCCGCCAGCAACACCGCCAGCGATGTGGGCGGCGGGCTCTGGGGCGCCTTGAAAGACGCGGCAAGCGGGGCGGTCAACACCGTCGAAAACGTCGCCAGCGATGTGGGCCACACGGTCGAAGACGCGGCCAGCGGCGTCGTCAACACCGTCGAGAACGTCGCGACCGATATCGGCCACACAGCGCTCGATGCGGGAAAAGGGATGCTCGACACCGCCGAGAAGGTTGGTGGCGATGTCGCCTCCGGCAATTTCGGCCAAGCGCTCGGCGATGCCGCCGATGGCGTCGTAACCACGACCGGGCACGTCGTCGACGACGCCGCCCATACCGTCGTCGATGCGGGAAGCGGCCTGCTCAATACCGCCGGCAAGGTCCTCACCGACAGCGAGCAGACCGTCGCGGACGCCGCAACCGGCGTCGTCTCCACCGCAGGCCACGTCGTCGGCGATGTCGCCCAGACCGTCGCCCAGGCAGCCGGCCCCGACTCCATGCTCGGCCAGGCGGCCGGCGCAGTCGGCAGCTTCGCCACCACTGCCGCAGGCGGCGTGGTGAGCGCCATCAACACCGTCACCGACTTCAACAAGGGCGTCGTCGAAGGCGTCGTAGGCGGTGTGGAAGGCCTCGCCACAGGCGTCGTCTCGCTCGGCGAAGGAGTCGCCAAGGAAGGCTATGCGCTCGCGACCGACGAAAAGGCGCGCGAGTCGGCGCTCCACACCGTCGAGCACGGCCTCGAAGCGGTCGGCAGCTTCGAGGTGACCATGATCACCGACCCGGGCAAGGCGATGTCCCAGGTGGGCGGCGCGATCGAGAGCGGTGCGACCACCGTCGCCCACATGGCCGAGAACGAATACGACCAGTACCAGAAGGCGGCGGCCGCCGGCCACGGCGCCGAGTTCATCGGCAAGGGCGTCGGCCAGGTCGGCGTGCTCGTTGCCGGCGCGGTGCTGACCGACGGCGCCTCGCTCGGCGCCGAGGCCGGCGCGGCCGGCGCCGAAGGCGCTGCCCTGCTCGCCGAAGGCGCGGAGGGCGCGGCCGCTCTCACCGAAGGCGCCGCCGCGGCCGGCGAAGCCGGGGCGCTGGCGACCGAGGGCGCTGCGGCCGCCGGAGAGGCCGGCGCCGCCACCGGAGGGCTCGCTACCGCAGCAGACCAAGCCGGCACCGCCGCCACCCAGTTGGCGGAGCGGGGCGCGACCACGGCGGAAGACCTGGGCGATATCACGGTAACTCCGGGCGCCGATCCCGGCCCGCTGCCCCCCGAGTTCCAGGGCCCGAGCAAGCCGATCAAGCTGTTCGAGAACGAGCTGCAGCCGATCGAGCCGGGCTCGCCGAACCTGACCGCTACCCCGAAGCCGGGCGAGCCGATCCCCTACGAGCTGGGCGACGAGCCGCCGCCCGGCCAGGTGCAGGTGCGGCCGGGCGACGGCAGCCCGGTCGCCGATCCGCTCGCGCAGACGCAGGAGATACCCGCGGTCTCACCGACGCAGCTGGATGCGGCTGCGGACGAAACCACGCTCGCGGAGGCCGAAACCTCCGCTGCGGACGCGTCCGACACCAGTCTCGCGGACAGCAAGGAAGGAACCGGCCTGGAAACCGACGATGCGCGTCGCCAGCAGGAGATCCTGGAGGAGTTCGAGGAGCGCCAGCAGCAGTACGGGCAGGCGCAGGCTGAGGTGGACGACGCGCCGCCCTCCTCGGACCTCGAAGAGCCGAACCGCATGGAGGAGCTTGATCAGGGCCACGACCGGACTTGGGAGCGCGAGGACGCTGAGGAACGTGTCGCCCAGGGCCGACGCGAGAACCCGTACACGCCGGCCGACCATCGCGGCAGTTGGGCCAGCGGCAATCCCGGCGACGGCCGTTGGGCGCCGCACAACCCGGGCGAGTACGGGCTGGACGAAGGCCAGACCATCCCGTTCCGCGAAGGCGTGCCAGACTTCACCGAATACGCCACCGAAACCCCGGGCGGTCACCCCGGCACCATCAACATCGAGGGACTCACCGGCGACTCGGCGGCCGACCGCGCCGCCACGATCCGCTCCCTCGCCGAGCGCGAGGGCGTGGAGCCGGAGGAGATGGAACAGTGGCTGGCCGAAAACCAGCAGCGCCTGCATCATTTCGGCGGCGACGAGATGCAGATCGTTCCGCGGCGGCTGCACGAGCTGTTCCACCAGGGCGGCGCCCAGGAGCTGCGCGGCCTCGCCGATGCGCGCGACATGGCTCAGGAGGCGGAACAGGCGATGGCCGAGTTCACGGAGGCCAACCCCGCCGCTGCCGACGCCGAGGCCGAGTTCCAGCGGGCCGAAGCGACGCGCAACGCGGACCTCGATCCGGCGAGCGCGGAGGCCAGCGAGCCGGTGCCGCAAACCCGCGTTCGCGTCGCCACCGACGACGCGCCCAGCCCAGCGGGTGCTGCACCCGAAGCGTCGCCCGATCCCAGCCTGCCGGAAGGCGTCACCGACCCTGGCGCGAGGGTCCGCATTGGCGCACCCGACCCCGCTGAACTGGGCGCGCAGGCAGAGCAGGAACTGGCCGAGGCCGAAGCGCAGCTCCAGCAGGCTACTCAGGGGAGGCGGATGCGTATGCCGGCCCCCTAACCCGTCTTATTCAGCGCATAGCAGGGATTCAGAAACGAGTGTTGTACAAGCCGTTGAGTTCGCGGCATGAATTGGCATCACGACCCACCCGTTCCCCTGCTCGCCGCGAGTCACGCCATGTCC
>DATEQV010000114.1:0-2078 GCA_035272265.1 Acidisphaera sp.
GCACCATCGTCGCCATCTGCGTGACCAGCTCGAGGACCTGCACCTGGTCCTGCGGCGTCATCGGCGACGGGCGCAACGCCACCGCGATCTGCATCGGATCGCTCGGCGCTACAGACGACGACGGAGACGGCGCGGGAGAGACGGCGGGCGCTGGTGGTGCGGCGGGCGGGGCGGCAGCTGGCGCTGCCGAAGGTGCCGCTGCGGCGGGCTGCGTCGGAACGGCCGCCTGATGGCCAGTCGGTGCGGAGTCGGGCAGGGCAGGGGCGGCAAACGACGGCGGGTTCAGCTCGAGCGACGCCGTCACCCGGGTCATGATCTGCTGCGTGATGTCGCCGGTCGAGACTGATGGTGGAACCGCCATCAGGGCAGGGGAAGCTGGCGACGGTGCAGCGGACGTTGACGCCCCGTCCCCCCCATCACTCGCCGCGGCCGCGGCGGACGAAGCCGTCGGCGGTACCGTGATTGAGGTGTCAGGTGCGCGCGGAGGAGCGCTCGCGGCGCCTGGGGCCGTTCCCATCGCGGTCGGAGGCGGATTCGTTTCAGGCGGGACGGACGCTTCTCCAGCGGGGCCGCTTCCGGGCTCGTGCGGCACGAAGCCCGGCGGCGGCTCGTCGATGCCGGCGGCCGTGGCGCCAGACGGGGCCGGGGCAGAAGCAGGCGTCGGTGGAGTGACCGACCTCGCCGCCGGTGGTGACGGCGGTGCGGGTGGAGAAGAGACCTCGGCCGGCCGTCCCGAGGACTGTGTGGACGCCGGCGCGCCAGCGCGCAACGCAACGACTTCGTTGACCTGTTGGCTCGGCGGCTGACCGACATACGGCGTACGCACGGCCGGCCCGGACGCCGGCGGCAGCGTCACCTGCGCCAGCTCCGCCGACGGTGCCAATAGCGGCTGACGGTTCCACACAAGCGACGCGGCCGCGCGAACACGCGCGGGCATCGGGACGACATGGTTGTACGGCGAAATCAGGAAACCGACGCCGGCAACGAGCGCTCCCACAGCAACGCCGGCGAGCAGAACCTTGCGGTTAACCCGACGCGCTCTCCGAGGCGGCTGTTGCGCCTCCGGTTCCGCCGGCTCCGATGCCTCGGCCTCTTCAGGCTCGCCGGGCAGCCGGGCAGTCACCAGCGGCGCCTCGGCAACGACGGAGTCGGATGCAACGCGCATGTTCATGCGATCCTCCCGCAAGCAGGATCACAGCATCACCCTGCTTCCTGCGAACGGCGCGCCTTCAGTTCACGCGATGCAGAACCACTGGCGTGAGGAACATCACGCCGATGGCGACATTGGCATCCAGCGCCACGGTCGGGCCCTTCGGCGCCTGCTGCTGCAGCACCGAGCCGATCTGGCCCGCCGCCGTGCCGGCGGCTACGCCAAGCTGCTGCTGGAAGTTCAGGTTTGTCGCGGTCGTGATCCCGCCGAACGGCGAAATGACAGCGGCGGTGTTCGACGTGGTGGCGATCGCCTGTCCGAGCCCCTGCACGAAGGCCGCCGCCGCAGGCAGGATAATGCGCGAGACGTAGTGCTCGTCGACGCCCGAGGCGACCGACGCCTCCATCGTATCCGGTGCAATCACCAGCCCGTCCACGCCGATGCTCTGTCCGTCATGCACGACGGTGTTGACGTGGATCACGAGCCGGTCGTTCTGCCGCGCAAAGGTGCCGGTCATGCGGTCGCCCGCGATCGGACCGGTATCGGCCTGCAGCACCACCGGCGATGACGCATCGCTGTTCACCGCCAGAACCGGATGCGCATAGACGCCCCGACCCGCCGGGACCAGCACCTCGCCCGGATCCGCCGGTGCCTGATGCGCGGCTGTGTGACCCGTTTGGGCGGGGCGCGTCTCTGCCGGCGGATCGGCCGGTTGCGTCGCGGGAGTCTCCGGTGGTGGCAGTACGACATCCGTCTGCGGCGGGCGCACGCCCCAGGCGCTGAACAGATCCCCGATCGGCTGGCTGTAGGGATTCGGCTGCGCGCTCGACGCTGGCGTGGCCACGGACACCACCGGCGCAGCCGTGGCCGCCGGCACTGCAGCGCGCAGGGGCGCCGCAGGCACGGACGCCGCGGCCGGCACGATCGG
>DATEQV010000115.1:0-14574 GCA_035272265.1 Acidisphaera sp.
CGGGTGGCGCGGCAGGAACGGCGCGCCGAAGCAGGTGGAGAAGGTCGCCTGCGGTTCGCTGCCCAGGCCCTTCTCGGTGCCCGCGACCTTCGCCGTGTAGCCCGACAGGAAGTGGTAGATCGCCTGCGCCTTGGTCAGCCGCGCGATCGGCGGCAGCACGCCGAAGGCGTCGGCGGTCAGCATGACGATCGTCGACGGCTGGCCGCCCCGCCCAGACTTCTCCGCGTTGGTGACGAAGTTCAGCGGATAGCAGGAGCGCGTGTTCTCGGTCAGCGACGTGTCGTCCAGGTCGAGCACGCCGTCCTCGTCGTCGATCACGTTCTCCAGCACCGAGCCGAACCGGTGCGTCGCCGCCCAGATCTCCGGCTCGGCGTGGCGCGACAGCTTGACCACCTTGGCGTAGCAGCCGCCTTCGAAATTGAAGACGCCGTGCTCGCCCCAGCCGTGCTCGTCGTCGCCGATCAGCTTCCGCGAAGGATCGGACGACAGCGTCGTCTTGCCGGTGCCCGACAAGCCGAAGAACACCGCCACCTTTCCATCGGCGCCGATATTGGCGCTGCAGTGCATCGGCAGCACGCCTTCGGCCGGCAGCTTCCAGTTCATCACCGTGAAGATCGACTTTTTGATCTCGCCCGCATACTCGGTGCCGGCAATCACGATCAGGCGTTGGTCGAAGGACAGCGCGATGGCGGTCGCGCTGCGCACGCCGTCGATCCCCGGATCGGCCTGGAAGTGCGGCGCGTGCAGGATGACGTAGTCCGGCTCGAACCCGTCGAGGTCGGTCGGGCGAGGCCGGATGAACATGTTGCGCGCGAACAGCGCGTGCCACGCCTCGGTGGTGATCAGGCGGACGCGCACGCGCGATGCCGGATCAGCGCCCGCGTACAGGTCCTGCACAAACAGCGGCCGGCCTTGCACGTAGGCAAGTACACGGCCGCTCAGCACGCGGAACGAGCCCGGCGAGAGCTTCTGGTTGATCTTGCCCCACCACACGTCGGCGGTGCTGCCCGGCTCGTCGACGACGAATTTGTCCTGCACGGAGCGTCCGGTGTGCACGCCGGTGCGCACCACCAGGCCGCCGTCAGCCGAGAGGCGTCCCTCGCCGCGCTGGATTGCATGCGAAACCAAAGCGGGTGGCGCGAGGTTCCAGTGCAGCCGGCGCGATCCATCCGAGAGGAGAGCGGCAATGCCGGCGCGGATGGTTTCCGGCACGGCGGAAGCGGCTGGCACGATTGGGTTCCTCCCTCGGGTGATCGGGTTTCGTCTCGTGTAAGCGAGCGAAGCTCTCCGGGTCCAGGGCAGGATTGTGGCAGACGCGACGTGTTGAACGGCGCGTGCGCTCCGGCGTGCGCCGATCAGCGCGCGCGGGCCGCGCGCGTCATCAGAACAAGGTGGCGGCGCACGTCGCCAGCATCGCGAACCGGCTCCGGCCAGTCGAAACGGCGTACCATGTCGGCGTTTGCGAGGTCGAAACCGTCGATGTCGACCGATACCATCCGCCACTCGCCCCCGCCGGCGATGGCGGCGAGCGCATCGGCGTGATCGTCGTTGCAATGCGCGATGATTCCCGGCTCCGCCGCGGCGATGGCGGCGACGGCGTCCGGCGCGGGAAGCAGGTCTGCCATGCGCAGCCGTGTTGCACGTGCGAAACCGCCGACGAACAAGGCGCCCCGGATGGCGATCCGCCAGAGCGCGAAGTCGGCGAACCCGGCGTAGAAGGCGGCATAGGGATGGCGCGCCAGCCAGCGAGCCTTCAGCCGGGCGTCGTCCACCCGTTCGGCGAGCCCGGTCACCGTCACGCGCGGCGCGGTCTGCGGATTCTCCTCCGGCGCGGCGCCGACGACGTGCAGCGCGCAACGCGGCTCGGCCATCAGGTGGCGGGTGTGTTCCGAGAGCGTCGACAGCAACATCAGCGGCGAAAGGTCGCCGTCGGTGGCTGGGGTGACCAGGGCGGCGAAGGGCTGCCCGGCCGAGACGGTCGCCAGCGTGCCGGCCCGCGCGCCGCGCAGCAGCCGCCGCGCCTCCAGCCCGGCGACAATTTCCTGGCCGGTCCCGCCCGCGGTGCTCGGGCCCTGTTCTGATTCTGCCATCTTTCGTTCACCCCGGGACCACGATGCGCCACAATGGCGTGCCAACCTGATCGCCTCTCAATCCGGAAGAGTGGCGCCATGGCGGAACCCGGCAAGGAGAGTGCGGTGCAGCAGACCATCGCCCTGGTCGACGACGACCGCAACATCCTCACCAGCGTCACCATGACGCTCGAGCAGGAGGGCTTCCAGGTGCGTACGTTCACCGACGGCGAGTCGGCGCTGCAGAGCCTGACCCAGCGCCCGGCCGACCTGGCGGTGCTCGACATCAAGATGCCGCGCATGGACGGCATGGAGCTGCTGCAGCGCCTGCGCGCGCGCACGCAAATGCCGGTGATCTTCCTGACCTCGAAGGACGAGGAGGTCGACGAGCTGATGGGCCTGCGCCTGGGCGCGGACGACTACATCCGCAAGCCGTTCAGCCAGCGTCTGCTGATCGAGCGCATCCGCGCGCTGCTCCGCCGCAACGAGGCCAGCCGCGCCGAAGGCTCCGGCGCGCCTGCCGGTGGCGTGATCACACGCGGCGACCTGATGCTCGACGAGACCAAGCACCAGTGCACCTGGCGCGGCCGCGACATCCAGCTGACGGTGACCGAGTTCCTGCTGGTCAAGTCGCTCGCCACGCGGCCGGGCATGGTGAAGTCGCGCGACCAGCTGATCGACGCCGCGTACGGCGAGAACATCTACGTCGACGACCGCACCATCGACAGCCACGTCAAGCGCATCCGCAAGAAGTTCCGCACCGTCGACGACAGCTTCAATCAGATCGAGACGCTCTACGGCATCGGCTACCGCTACAAGGAGCACTGATGAACGAAGTCTCCGCGATCACCAGGGCGCCGCCGGCGGTCTCGGTCGTGGAGGCCGTGGCGCCGCGGCGCCATCGGTTCCTCTCGCCGCTGCTGCGCCGCATCCTGCTGGTCAACGCGCTGCCGCTGGTGCTGCTGGTGGTGGCGCTTCTGTACCTCGACCAGTACCAGAACGGGCTGCTCGAGGCCGAGGTCGGCGCGCTGCGCGTGCAGGCGCGCATCTATGCCGCGTCGCTCGGCGAAAGCGCGGTCGCCGACGCCGACAGCGACAACCCGAAGCTCAACCCCTGGATCGTACGCCCGCTGCTCTACCGGCTGGCGGAGCCGACCCCGAACGCCGAGGCCCGCGTCGTGGTGCCGGACGGCACGGTGATCGCGGACAGCCGCGTGCGCCAGGCGCCGGGCGGCGCGGTGACGACGGAGCCGCTGCCGCCGCCGATCGATCGCGGCATCTACCTCAACGCGATCGGCTTCATCTACGACAAGTTGCAGCGCCTGCTGCCGGGTCGCCACACCTCGCCATTGCAGGTCGACACCACGCCCGGCGCGCCGGGCTACGACTGGCAGCCGGACACCAAGGAGGAGATCCGGCTTTCCAGCTCCGACCAGAGCCGCGAGGCGCCGCCCTACATCCGCCGCACCCGGGACGGCCGCCTGCTGGTGACGGTGGCCGAGCCGATCGAGCGCAACCGCCACACGGTCGGCATCATCCAGCTCACCAGCGAGGCGCGGCAGGTGGACGACAGCCTGTTCGCGATCCGCTCGTCGATCGTCGGCCTGTTCGTGGTGGCGCTGATCCTGACGGTGCTGCTGTCGTTCTATATGTCGTCCACCATCGCGCGGCCGATCCTGCGGCTCGCCACCTCCGCCGCGGCGATGCGCGAGGGCAAGGGCCGCGCGGGCGCGGTGCCCGCCAGCCTTCGCGCCCGGCGCGACGAGGTGGGCGCGCTCGCCCAGGCGCTGTGGGAAAGTGCGGCCGCGCTGTGGCAGCGGATGGACGCGATCGAGCAGTTCGCCGCCGATGTCGCGCACGAGCTGAAGAACCCGCTGTCGTCGATCCGCAGCGCGATCGAGACGCTGCGCCGCATCGAGGACCCGGTGCAGCGGCAGCGCCTGATCGCGATCATCAACGAGGATGTCGCGCGGCTGGAACGGCTGATCAGCGACATCAGCGACGCCAGCCGGGTGGACGCCGAGTTGTCGCGCATGGCGACCGAGCCGGTGGATCTGGGCCCGATCCTGACGACGCTGCGCGACATCGCGGACGCGACGCGCGCGCCGGCCGATCCGCATCTGGTGCTGGATGCGCCGGCGGAGGGGCTGGTGGTGCAGGGGATCGAGGGTCGGCTGGTGCAGGTGCTGCGCAACCTGATCGCCAACGCGGAGAGCTTCAGCCCGGCCAACGGCCTGATCGTGCTGCGCGGGCGCGAGATCGGCGGCATGGTGGAGATCGCCGTCGAGGATCAGGGACCCGGCATTCCCGAGGGCAAGCTGGAGAACGTGTTCGACCGCTTCTATTCCGAGCGTCCGCAAGGCGAGCGGTTCGGCACGCACTCGGGCCTGGGGCTGTCGATCAGCCGACAGATCGTGGAGGCGTTGCGCGGCCGGATCAGCGCCGAGAACCGCCGCGACGAGGCGGGGAACGTGATCGGCGCGCGCTTCGTGGTGCAGCTGCCGAAGGCCTGACTGCGTCGTGCGGTCGCTTCGTGCCGGCAGCCGTCCTTGACCTGAATCAAATCGTCGCCGATTGATCGCGCCTTAGCTGCGATCCTCTTTCGGCACGCCTCGCAGGCCTGCCCCCACACATCCACCCCGGAGGCCATCATGAAGACTCGCGCACCCGTAGTGCTCGCCCTCGCCGCCACCTTGCCCATGCTGCCGCTCGCGATGCCTCGGCATGCCGCCGCTCAGGGTGCTGCCGCGCCAGCTCCTCCCGTACTGCCGAGCGTGCCCGAGTCCGAAACGGTCACCATTGCGGCCAAGATCACGGCGATCAACGCGGCGAAGCGGTGGGTCACGCTGGCCAGCCCGTCGGGCGAGCGCGTAACGGTCGTCGCCGGACCGGCGGTGCGCCTGAACCTGCTGAAGGTCGGCGACAAGGTGAGCGCCAGATACGTCCGCTCGGTCGCCTTCGTCGTACGTTCGCCCACCGGCGGCAACGGCGTTCCGACCTCCGACAGCAGTGAGGCGGCGATCCTGTCGCAGAACGTCTCCGGCCCGGGCGGCATCGCACTGCGCCTGACCAAGATCAGCGGCACCGTCGTCGGCATCAACCTCGGGGCGCACAGCCTGCAGATCGTCGATCCGTCGGGCGGCGGCATCTACACCATCGACGTGACCGACCCTGAGCGGATTGCGAAGCTGCCGTCGCTGAAGGTCGGTGACACCGTCACCGCGGTCATCACCGAGGCGTTGGCCGTGTCGATCGAGCCGGCGCCCCGGGGCTGGTTCTGAGCGCGTTTGACGCGGCGGGCGCCCGCCTGGGCGTACGCCGCGCCGCCTGAGGGTCGCCGCTTCGACACAGGGCTGATCGATCGCCCTCCTGCATCTGCCGAAATTTCACACGCGGAAATACCGGCCTTGACCGGATCAGGCCGCGCGCGTGTCTATTCTGCGGCGCGTGAAACGAGCGCACGCGCGGCACACGCTTGTTATTCCTCACGAGCAGGCAATGCGATCACGTCCGTCTGCGCCTCCGGATGAGCTGTTCCGCCACGTCGTGGACGTCGCATGACGCGGCGGGCCGTGGCGGGTCTGCGCGGGACTGAGCCCGGAAAGCTGGTCGGTCGGCTTGCCGTTGCGGTGACGATGCTGGGGCCGCTCGCTGCCTGCGAGGTCGGCCCGAACTTTGCCACGCCAAAGGCGCCGGTCGCCAATCAGTGGCTCGAGTCGGGCAATCCGTCGGTCAGGACGGGCCATCAGGAGTACGAGCACTGGTGGACCGTCTATAATGATCCGACGCTCAACCGCCTGACCGACCTCGCCTACCATCAGAACCTGACGCTGCTGGCGGCGGGCACGCGCGTGCTGGAAGCGCGCGCGCAGCTCGGCGTGGCGATCGGCGAGTTCTACCCGCAAACCCAGCAGCTGCGCGGCGGCGTGGGCTACAACCAAGCCAGCGCCGCCGACCTGAGCGTCTCGTCGTCGAGCACGATCGGCAATTACTGGCACGGCTCGCTCGGCGCGCAGGTCGCCTGGGAACTGGACTTCTGGGGCAAGTTCCGGCGGGGGATCAAATCGGCGGACGCCGCCTATCTGGCCTCGATCGCCAGCTACGACGACGTGCTGGTCACGCTGCTGGGCGATGTCGCAACGACCTATATCGGCATCCGCACCCTTCAGCAGCAGCTGGTCATCGCGCAGGAGAACATCGTCAAGCAGAAGCGCGCGCTGCAACTGGCGAACGACCAGTTCCACGGCGGCACGGGGACCGCGCTCGCCGTCGACCAGGCGGAAAACGTCCTCGCCCAGACGGAGGCGACGGTCCCGGCGCTGACCGCGCAACTGGAGCAGGGCAAGAACGCGTTGCGCGTGCTGCTCGGCCTGCCGCCGGAGGGGATCGAAGGACTGCTCGCGGGACCGCCGTCCATTCCGGTGCCGCCCAAGGACGTCGCCGTCGGCATCCCGGCCGATCTGATCCGCCGACGTCCGGACGTGCGCGCCGCCGAGCTGAACGCCGCCGCGCAGAGCGAGCAGATCGGCATCGCCAAGGCGGACCTGTTCCCGGCCTTCGGGATTACCGGCGCGTTCGGCACCTCGGCCGCCAGCATCGGCAGCAACCGCGTCAACGAGGTGTTCAGCGCGCAGGGCATCACCTTCGCCTTCGGCCCGTCGTTCAGCTGGCCGATCCTGAACTACGGCCGGATCACCAACAACGTCCGCGTGCAGGACGCGAAGCTGCAGACGCTGCTGATCGACTACAGGAACACGGTCCTCAAGGCCCAGCAGGAAGTGGAGAACGGGCTGGCCGCCTACCTGCAAGGCCGCCAGCAGGTCGATCTGTTGCGCCGCAGCACCGCCGCGGCCAGCGGCGCGCTGCGCATCGCGCTGGACCAGTACCTGCTCGGAACGCGGGACTTCACAACGGTCCTGACCGCGGAGCAGAACCTCTATCAGGCGCAAAGCAATCTCGCCTCGGCCGAGGGCAGCTACTCCACCAGCCTCACGACCATCTACCGCTCGCTTGGCGGCGGATGGCAGATACGACAAGGGGACGACTTCGTGAACGACGCCACTCGTAACGAAATGCGGAGTCGCACCGATTGGGGCAGCCTGCTGCCGCCGTCCGGCAAACCCCAACCGGCCGCGCCAGGCCTGCCCGGCCCCGCCGACCGCGGACCCGCCGTGCGAGCGCCGCAATGGTAAGCCTCCTCAAACGCCGCCACGACACCGGCGCGATGCCGACGCTGAACCGGGCGGTGGCGAAAGGGAGCGTCTTGGTCGGCGCCGCGATCGTGCTCGCGGGGGTGCTGTCGATCCCCGGTGTCGGCCAGCATCCGGCAGCGTCCGCGCAGTCGCCCACCGAGGCCGTCATGCGCATGGCGGCGGCCACGCCGCCGACCATCCCGGTGGTGGTGCCGAAAGTGCAGTCAGTGGGCGACACGATGGTGATCACCGGCAACGCCGCCGCGGTGAACCAGGTCAAGCTGATCGCCCGCGTCGTCGGCTACCTGGATCAGATCCACTTCCAGGACGGCCAGCTGGTGCGCAAGGGCGACCTGCTGTTCACGATCCAGCAGGACCAGTACAAGGCGCAGCTGCAACAGGCGCAGGCGCAGCTGGAAGTGCAGCACGCCGCGCTCACCTACGCCGCGACCGAGGTGATCCGCTACACCGCGCTGCTCAAGAAGGAAGCGGCGACCCAGGTCGAGGTCGACCACTGGACCTTCGAACGCGCCAGCGCGGCGGCCAACATCAAGGCGGCCGAGGCGCAGGTCGCGATCGCGGAACTCAACCTGGGTTACACCGAGGTCCGCGCGCCGTTTGACGGCCAGATGGGCAAGCACCTGATCGATGTCGGCAACGTGGTTGGGGGCAACGGCCAGGAAGCGGCGCTGGCGGAGATCACGCAGCTCGATCCGATCTACGTCGTCGCCAATGTCAGCACGCAGCAGGCGTTGCAGATCCGCGCCAACCTCGATCAGCGGCGGCTGACGCTGGAGCAGCTGCATCAGGTTAAGATCGGCGCCGAGCTTTCCAACGAGACCGGCTTCCCGCATCAGGGCACGATCGAATACGTCGCCCCGCAGATCGATCCGGCCACCGGCACGCTGCTGGTGCGCGGCATCATGGCCAATCCCAACCGCACCCTGATGCCCGGCGTGTTCGTCAACATTCGTCTGCCGATGGCGCGTACCGAGGCGAACGCGCTGCTGATCCCGGTGCGGGCGCTGCAGGAAGACCAGGGAGGCCGCTACGTGCTGGTCGTCCCCGCCGACGGCGTGATCCAGCAGCGCTACGTGCAGCTCGGCCAAGTGCTCGGCAACATGCAGGTGGTCACCAGCGGCCTCAAGCCGGATGACCAGGTGGTTGTCGGCGAGCTATGGCGCGCCGCGCCGGGGACCAAGGTGACGCCCAAGCTGACCGCCAGCGACGGCTAGGACCCGATGTCGAAGTTCTTCATCGAGCATCCGGTCCTCGCCAATGTGCTGGCGATCGTCATCGTCGTGCTCGGTGTCGTCTCCCTCGGCCGCCTGCCGATCTCCGAATACCCCAACGTCGTTCCACCCACGGTTTCGGTGACCGCCCGCTATCCGGGCGCCAGCGCGCAGACGGTGATCAACACCGTCGCCCTGCCGATCGAAAACCAGGTCAACGGCGTCGACGGCATGCTCTATATGGAGAGCACCAGCGCCTCCGACGGCACCTACAGCCTGACCGTCACGTTCAAGATCGGCTCCGACCCGAACATCGACCAGGTGCTGGTGCAGAACCGCGTGCAGCTCGCGCTCGCATCCCTGCCGATAGCGGTGCAGGCGCAGGGCGTAAGCACGCAGAAGAAGAACACCGCGATCCTGCAGATCGTCACGCTGGACTCGCCCACAGGCCAGTACGACAGCCTGTACATGACAAACTACGCGACCATCAACCTGACCCAGGTGCTGGCGCGTCTGCCCGGCGTCGGCAGCGTTACGGTCTTCGGCGCCGGCACCTATTCCATGCGGGTCTGGATGGACCCGCAGAAGCTCTACTCCTTCGGCCTGCAGCCGTCCGACGTGGTCAACGCCATCCGGCAGCAGAGTCAGAACGTCGCGGCCGGGCAGGTCGGCATGCCGCCCGCGCCGGCCGATACCGAGTTCCAGTACACCGTCGACATCCAGTCCCGCCTGAACGACCCCAGCCAGTTCGGCGACATCATCGTCAAGGACCAGACCCGCGAGGGCGGCCGGCTGGTCTATGTGCGCGACGTCGCGCGGGTCGAGCTCGGCGCGCAGACCTACGCGCAGGACTTCAAGCTCGACGGCAAGCCCTCCGCCGGCATCGCCATCTACCAGACGCCCGACTCCAACTCGCTGCAGGTCGGCAAGGAAATCGGCGACGCGATGACGACGCTCGCGGCCCGCTTCCCGCAAGGGCTGCACTACTCGATCCCCTACGACACCACGCTGTTCGTCAAGGCGTCGATCAACGAGGTCTATACGACGCTGTACGAGGCCGGCATCCTGGTGCTGATCGTCATCCTGGCATTCCTGCAGAACTTCCGCGCGGTGTTGGTGCCGGCAACGACGGTGCCCGTCACCATCATCGGGGCTTTCGCCGCGATGGCGGCGCTCGGCTTCTCGGTCAACCTCTCGACGTTGTTCGGCATCGTGCTGGCTATCGGCATCGTGGTGGACGACGCGATCGTCATCGTCGAGGGCGTGACGAAATACGTCGAGCAGGGCATGTCCGGCCACGACGCCGCCATCAAGGCCATGGCCGAGCTGTTCGGGCCGATCATCGGCATCACCCTGGTGCTGATGAGTGTGTTCCTGCCGGCCGCCTTCGTGCCCGGCCTGACCGGGCAGATGTTCGCCCAGTTCGCGCTCGTGATCGCGTCGACCGCGCTGATCAGCGCGGTGAACGCGGCGACGCTGAAACCCACCCAGTGCGCGCAGTGGCTGCGCGTCCCAGTGCCGCCGGAGAAGCGCAACATCTTCTTCCGCGCCTTCAACCGCGCCTACGACCCGATGGAGCGCGGCTATACATCCTTCATCGGCCGCATGGTACGCCATAGCGGGCTGATGGTGATCGTGGCGCTGGTGATCGCGGGGGTCAGCATGTGGGGCCTGACGCGCATCCCCACCGCCTTCATCCCGATCGACGACCAGGGCTACCTGCTCGTCCCCGTGCAGTTGCCGGACGGTGCGGCGCTCGGCCGTACCACCGCCTCGCTCGAGGACGTGCGCAAGGCTGTCACGCCGATCCCCGGCGTCCAGCAGGTGATCGCGCTGGCCGGCATCTCGGTGCTCGACAACAGCGCCGACGTCGCCAATGCAGGCAACGTCTGGGTGATGCTCAAGCCGTTCGCCGAGCGCGACAAGGCAGCGGGGCAGGACCTGCTGTCGATCTACCGACGCGTGCAGGAAGCGGTGAGTTCGCTGCCCGACGGGCAGGCCTTCGTCTTGCCGCCGCCGCCGATCCAGGGCATCGGCAACGCCGGCGGTTTCCAGATGCAGCTCGAGCTGCTCGGCGGCAGTTTCGAGTTCAACAAGCTCAACAACCTGACCGAGGAGATCGTCGCGCAGGCGAAGCAGGACCCCTCGATCGCCAACGTGCTCACCACCTTCCGGGCCAACGCGCCGCATGTCGCGCTCACCGTCGATCGCGCGCGCGCCGAGACGCTGCGCGTGTCGGTCGGCGACATCTTCTCGACGCTGACCGACTACGTCGGCTCCACCTACGTCAACCAGTTCAACAAGTTCGGCCAGTCGCTGCAGGTCTATGTTCAGGCGGACTCGAAGTTCCGCCTACACCCCGAGGATCTGCTGAACCTGTACGTGCGCAGCTCGGACGGGCAGATGGTGCCGATCAGCGCGGTCGCGCACATCTCGCCGGTCGTCGCCCCGCCGCTGATCACGCTCTATAACCTGTACGCCTCGTCGACGATCGTCGGCGGCCCGGCGCGCGGCTACAGCTCGGGTCAGTCGCTCAGCGCGATGGAGCAGATCGCCAAACGCGTGCTGCCGGCCGACGTCACCTTCGAATGGACGGCGATGTCGTACCAGGAGAAGATTACCGGCAACCAGCTCTATGTCGTCTTCGCGCTGTCCATCCTGCTCGTGTATCTGTGCCTCGCCGGCCAGTACGAAAGCTGGATCCTGCCGCTCGCCGTGCTCTCGGCGGTGCCGCTGGCGCTGGTCGGGCCGGTGGTCGCACTCAGCGCGCTGGGGGTGGCGAACAACCTTTATACGCAGATCGGCCTGATGCTGCTGATCGCGCTGTCGGCCAAGAACGGCATCCTGATTGTCGAGATGGCGCGCGAGGAGCGCGTGCTGCACGGCAAGTCGATCCTGGAAGCGGCGACCGAGGCGTCGCGCCTCCGCTTCCGCCCGATTCTGATGACGTCGTTCGCCTTCATCCTGGGCGTCATGCCGCTGGTGCTGGCAACCGGCGCGGGTGCCAACGCGCGGCGGTCGCTCGGCATCAGCGTGTCGACCGGCATGCTGGCCTCGACCTGTCTCGCGGTGCTGTTCGTGCCGTCGTTCTTCGCGGTGCTGCAGCGGTTCGACGAGCGCCGGAAGGGCAAGAAGGCGCCGGTGGTCACGGACGACCACCTCACCCACGAGGAGATGCCGGCGGCCGGCGAGGCGGAGTAGGGCGGCTCGCTTCGCGACCGTCCGGTTCGACGGCGTACGGAGCCGGTGCGCTTCGGATCAGCGCACCGGCGCCCCCTCTACCGGTTCAGCCGGATGAAGATCTCGTCGCGCCCGAGGCTGAGGATCGCGCCCTGCTGCGTGCCGGTCAGGTGCATCACCACCTTGGCGTTGTTCTCCAGCCAGAGATCTGCCGCCTGTTGCGACGTTCCCATCCCCGGGTGGCCCATCGATTGCCGATAGGCGCCGCCGAAATCGCTGACCTGGTTGAGGTTGTACACCTCGCCCTGCGCCTTGATGCGGTCGACGGCCGCGCCCGGTCCGACGATCGCCCCGGCCAGCTTGAACGGATAGCTCTGACCCTGGAAATTCAGCGTGCCGGCGCCGGCCGCGACGCCGCTGACGAAGTTCTCGGTCAGCTGCACCGTCCCCACCGGCGTCATGCCGGCCGCACTCTGCGGTCCCGGGGCCGGCCCGGCCACCCCGCAGGCGGCGAGTGACGACAGGAGCGCGAAGCCCATGAAGCCCATGAGGCCCCGAGCGCGTCCCGTCAGGCGGCTACGCAGGTGCGCGGTAGCGGAGGATGGCATGGTGTGACCCCTTGTCATGCCCGGAAGCGGATGTACTCGTCGTCCGCTCGGTCCATTGACCTGTATCAACCACGCACGCCCCAGTCGAGCACCGTCCATGGGCGGGCGGCGCCTCGTTCGGAAAACCGAGTGTCCGGCTCCG
Organism: Acidisphaera sp.; assembly: GCA_035272265.1. Lineage (GTDB taxonomy): Bacteria > Pseudomonadota > Alphaproteobacteria > Acetobacterales > Acetobacteraceae > Acidisphaera. Next base: position 12,424 of record DATEQV010000115.1, read on the forward strand.
CAACGGCGCAACTGGACCGGTGTCAGGCCTCAGCCGCTCGGCGGCCGGTACGTCACGCTTTCGGCGAGCGGCCCATCCATCTCGGCCACCGTCAGCAGCGGGACGGCTCTGGTCTTGCTCATCCCGGCGTGTCCGATGGCAAGGCACAGCGCCTGGACCTGCCCTGCGCTGGGCATATCGACGATCGCCACGACATCCTGGTCGCCGCGTCCGAAGTATAGTGCATCGAGCTTGCCACCGAGCGTCTGGCAGGCGTACGCGACCGCCTTCTGGCGCCCTGTACCCTTGTCCGTTTGTACGTCCCTCGTCCCGCTTGCCGTGCAGTTTCCGTTGATCAGGAACTTCGGCATGTCGCACCTCACTGGAGTGATCGGCTCAAGACCGGCTCGTCGGAGGAGAATGTCACGGGCTCTGCCCCGTGTTTTGACCAGCCCTGGCATGGTCCTGCCGGCTTTGGTCTCTTACGTTACTTCTGCACCTACTACCGCCGGTTGACCAGTTAAAAATCGGGCTCTGCCGCAAATTTGCGGCCGGCAAGGCAGCCGTCGCGGCCGGTCGTGCACACGCGAATGTGTCGATGGCGCGTCCTCCCAGCACTGCCGTTCCGGCCGGCCCGGCGGTGCCGGCAGTCATCGCCGTGCTAGCGTCCACCGGATCGGCACATTGGCAGGGGGAAATGTCGCGTGTCCGACCCAGCACCGTCCGACATCGAAGAGCACGTCGCGCCGACCGATTTCGCGACGACGATCGAGCGGCTGACCAAGGCGATCGCCGACGCAGGAATGATGCTGTTTGCCAGCATCGATCATGCGGCTGGCGCGCGCGCCGCGGACCTGAACATGCCGCCCGCAACCGTGCTGATCTACGGCCATGCCAAGGGCGGCACGCCGGTCATGCTCGCTGTCCCGCAGGCGGCGCTCGATCTTCCGCTGCGCGTGTTGGTGCGCCAGCGCGACGACGGACGCACGGTCGTCGCGTTCCATCCCGTCGCGTCCATGCTGCGCCGGGCGGGGGTGCCCGACGCGCTCGCCACCCGTCTGGAGCCCGCGCAACGATTGCTGGTCAACGCGATCGCGCAGTGATCGTCGCGATCGCGGCAATTGCGATTCGTTAGGCGGACGCGTCTTCGGCAGCATCAAGCAGCGCGCGGATCGCCGATCCATCAGACTGCTCCATGACCCGGCGCGCCAGCCGCGCACAGTGCTCGACCGACACGGCGCGCACGCGCTGCTTCACGCGCGGCACGGCGGACGCGTTCATGCTGAAGCTGCGCAGTCCGAGTCCGATCAGCAGCGGCGTCAGGCGCGGATTGGCCGCCATCTCGCCGCAGACCGACACCGGCTTGCGCAGCCGCAGCGCTGCTTCGGTGGCGAACTGCACCAGCCGCAGCACCGCCGGGTGCCGCGGATCGTACAGCCCGGCGAGATCCGCCTCGCTGCGATCCACTGCCAGCGTGTAGGCGGTCAGGTCGTTGGTGCCGATGGCGAAGAAATCCGCCTCCAGCGCCAGCACGTCGGCGTTCAGTGCCGCCCCCGGCGTCTCGATCATCACGCCGAGCGGTGGCAGCTTCTCCGGCAGGCGTTCGCGCGCCCGCCGCATGCGCTTAGCCACCCGCTCGTAGATCTCCCGCGCCGTGCGCACTTCGGCCACGTTAGTGATCATCGGCAGCAGCACGCGCACCGGCCCGTCGGCGGCGGCGTGCAGAATGGCCGCCAGTTGCTGCTCGAACAGGCCGGGCTGGCGCAGCAGCAGGCGGATCCCGCGCGCCCCCAGCGCCGGGTTGGTGTCGGCGATCTCGGGCACGATGCCGGCCGCCTGCAGCGCCTCGATGTCCTTCTCGCCGCCCCAGTCGAGCACGCGGATCGTCACCGTATCGCCGCCCATCGCCTCGACGATGGTGCGATACGTCTCGGCCTGGGTGGCTTCGTCCGGTACGTCCTCGCGGTTCATGAACAGGAATTCGGTGCGCAGCAGGCCGATGCCGTGTGCGCCGGACTGCGCGATCAGCGGCAGCTCGATCGGAAGTTCCAGGTTCGCCTGCAATTCGATCGGCTCGCCGTCCGTGGTCTCGGCGGGCAGGCGGCGCATCCGCGCGTAGCGCTGCCGCTCGCGCGCGAAGGCCGCCACCGCCTGGCGCGCCTCCGCCGTGGT
>DATEQV010000116.1:0-3181 GCA_035272265.1 Acidisphaera sp.
GACGGAAAGCCCGAAGGGCGAGTTCGGCATCTACCTGGTGGCCGACGGCACCAACCGCCCGTATCGCTGCAAGATCCGCTGCACCGGGTTCTCCCACCTTCAGGCGATGGACAGGCTCGCCAGGCATCACATGCTGGCCGACGCGGTGGCGATCATCGGCTCGATCGACATCGTGTTCGGCGAGGTCGACAGGTAACCCATGGAACCGCACGCCAACGGCAGCACCGGCGACGTCGCGCCCGGCGACGAGGACTGGCAGCCGAAGACCTTCGCCTTCGACGACATCAGCGAGGCGCAGGTCGCGCGCGCGCTCGCCAAGTATCCGTCCACGCGCAAGTCCAGCGCCGTGCTGCCGCTGCTGTGGATCGTGCAGCACCAGATGGCCCGCCAGACCGGCAGCCGCTGGGTGCCGCGCGCCGCGATGGACGTGGTGGCGCAGCTTCTGGAGATGCCGCCGATCCGCGTCTACGAGGTCGCGACCTTCTACGCGATGTACAACAAGGCGCCGGTGGGAAGCTGGCATCTGCAGGTCTGCACGACCACGCCGTGCTGGCTGCGCGGCTCCGACGAGGTCGTTTCCGCCTGCAAGCGCTTCACCGGCATCCAGGCGTGGGGCGAGACCAGTGCGGACGGGCAGTTCACGATGACCGAGGTCGAGTGCCTCGGCGCCTGCGTCAACGCGCCGATCCTGCAGGTCAACGACGATTTCTACGAGGACATGGACGCCGAGACGACGGAGCGTCTGCTCGATGCGCTCAGGCGCGGCGAACCGCCGCTTCCGGGGTCGATGCGCGGGCGGCAGACCTCCGCGCCCGAGGGCGGGCCGACGACGCTGACCACGCTCGAGAACCTGGGTGGCCCGTACGTGCCGCTCGAGCCTGCGGAGTAATCGGATGCTGCAGGACAAGGACCGGATCTTCACCAACCTGTACGGCCTGCACGACTGGCGGCTCGCCGGTGCGCGCGCGCGCGGCGACTGGGACGGCACGGCGGAGATCCTGGCACGCGGGCGCGACGCGCTCGTCGACGAGGTGAAGTCCTCCGGCCTGCGCGGCCGCGGCGGCGCGGGCTTCCCGACCGGCATGAAGTGGTCGTTCATGCCCAAGCAGTCCGACGGGCGTCCGTGCTTCCTCATCGTCAACGCCGACGAGAGTGAGCCCGGCACCTGCAAGGACCGCGACATCATGCGCCACGACCCGCACAAGCTGGTCGAGGGCTGCCTGATCGCCGCGTTCGCGATGGGCGCGCACGCCGCCTACATCTACATCCGCGGCGAGTTCTACAACGAGGCGCGCCACCTGCAGGCGGCGATCGACGAGGCCTACGAGGCCGGGCTGATCGGCAACGACGCCTGCGGCTCGGGCTGGGACTTCCAGCTCTATCTGCACCGCGGCGCCGGCGCCTACATCTGCGGCGAGGAGACCGGGCTGCTCGAAAGCCTCGAAGGCAAGAAGGGCATGCCGCGGCTCAAGCCGCCGTTCCCCACCGCCGTCGGCCTGTACGGCTGCCCGAGCACGGTGAACAACGTCGAGTCGATCGCCGTCGTGCCGACGATCATGCGGCGCGGCGCGTCGTGGTTCGCCAGCTTCGGCCGGCCGAGGAATTCGGGCACGAAGCTCTTCTGCATCTCCGGGCACGTCAACCAGCCGTGCAACGTCGAAGAGGAGATGAGCATCCCGCTGCGCGAACTGATCGAACGCCACGCGGGCGGCGTGCGCGGCGGCTGGGACAACGTGCTCGCCGTCATCCCGGGCGGCTCGTCGGTGCCGGTGATCCCGAAGAGCGTGTGCGACGACGTGCTGATGGATTTCGACGCGCTGCGCGACGTCAAAAGCGGCCTCGGCACGGCGGCGGTGATCGTGATGGACAAGTCCACCGACATCATCCGCGCGATCGCGCGCCTGTCGCAGTTCTACAAGCACGAGAGTTGCGGCCAGTGCACGCCGTGCCGCGAGGGCACCGGCTGGATGATGCGGGTGATGAACCGCATGGTGCAGGGCCGCGCGGAGCCGGAGGAGATCGACACGCTCGATCAGGTGACGCGGCAGGTGGAGGGCCATACGATCTGCGCGCTGGGCGACGCCGCGGCGTGGCCGATCCAGGGCCTGATCCGCCACTTCCGCCCGGAGATGGAGGCGCGCATCGCCGCGTACAAGGCGCGCACGGCGCAGCCCGCGCCGCCCATGCCGATGGCGGCGGAGTAGCGGCATGGCAAAGCTCACGGTGGACGGGATCGAGGTCGAGGTCCCGAACGGATCGACGGTGCTGCAGGCCTGCGAGCTCGCCGGCAAGGAGATCCCGCGCTTCTGCTACCACGAGCGCCTGTCGATCGCCGGCAACTGCCGCATGTGCCTCGTCGAGATCGAGAAGACGCCCAAGCCGGTCGCGTCCTGCGCGCAGCCGGTCGCCGACGGCATGGTGGTCAAGACCGACACGCCGATGGTGCGCAACGGCCGCCGCGGCGTGATGGAGTTCCTGCTGATCAACCACCCGCTCGATTGCCCGATCTGCGATCAGGGCGGCGAGTGCGACCTGCAGGACCAGGCCATGGGCTACGGCATGGACCACTCGCGCTTCCAGGAGAACAAGCGCGCGGTCAAGGACAAATACCTCGGCCCGCTGGTGAAGACGGTGATGACGCGCTGCATCCACTGCACGCGCTGCATCCGGTTCGCCACCGAAATCGCCGGCGTGCCCGACCTCGGCGCCACCAACCGCGGCGAGAGCATGGAGGTCGGCACCTATGTCGAGAAGACGCTGGGCTCGGAGCTGTCGGGCAACCTGATCGACATCTGCCCGGTCGGCGCGCTGACCTCCAAGCCCTACGCTTTCGTCAGCCGGCCGTGGGAGCTGAGCAAGACCGACAGCGTCGACGTGCTCGACGCGGTGGGTGCGGCGATCCGCGTCGACAGCCGCGGGCCCGAGGTGCTGCGCGTGCTGCCGCGCATCAACGAGGACGTCAACGAGGAGTGGCTGGCCGACAAGTCGCGGTTTGCCATCGACGGGCTGAAGCGCCGGCGCCTCGACCGCCCGTGGGTGAAGCGCGACGGCAAGCTGCAGCCGGCGACGTGGCCGGAAGCGTTCGCTGCCATCGCCGGCAAGCTGCAGCACATGCCGGGCGAGCGCATCGGCGCGATCGCCGGCAATCTGTGCGACGCCGAGAGCATGCTAGCGCTGAAGG
>DATEQV010000117.1:0-15570 GCA_035272265.1 Acidisphaera sp.
ACAGACCGTCGCCGGCCTCGGCCTTCGTGGCCGTCGCGGCGCCTGGGCGGGCGAGGGTCGAGACGTCGGAATCCATGTCGTGCTCGCGCAGGGTCGATGCCGGAGGCAGCGTGGCCGTCACGCGACCGGACGCGCGCGCCAGACCATGAACGGCCGGTCGGGGGTCAGTGCCAGCCGCTGGATCTTGCCGCGCCAGACGGTCATCTCGCCGGTCATCAGCTCCTCCATCTGCAACGCCGCATCGTCGGGCAGGCCCCAACGCCACAATGGCGCCTCGCAGTCGCAGCTCTGCGCGTTGCGGGGATCGAGGCTCACCGCCACCAGTATCACATTCGACCGGTCCGGCGTCGCCTTCTCATACCACATGACCGCCTCGTTCCAGGCGTTGAGAAACGTCACGTTCAGGTGGGTCTGCAAGGCCGGGTTCTCGCGGCGGGTCCGGTTGAGCAACGCCACGTCGGCGACGATGTTCCCGGGCCGGTTCCAGTCCCAGGCGCGCAGCTGGTATTTCTCGCTGTCCAGATACTCCTCGCGGCCGGGCAGGGGGGTCGCCTCGCACAGTTCGAACCCGTTGTAGGCGCCCCACAGTCCCGACAGGGTCGTCGCCAGCGCTGCCCGGATCAGGTGCGCGGGCCGGCCGCCGGTCTGCAGGAACACCGGGTTGATGTCGGGCGTGTTGACGAACAGATGCGGCCGGTAGAAGTCGCGCACGGGCGCGGTGGTCAGTTCCGTGAAGTAGGCTTGCAGCTCCGACTTGGTGTCGCGCCACGTGAAGTAGGTGTAGGACTGGCTGAAGCCGACCTTGCCGAGCCGGTACATCACCTTCGGCCGGGTGAACGCCTCGGCCAGGAACACCGCGTCGGGGTAGCAGCGCCGCACCTCGGCGATCATCCACTCCCAGAACGGGAACGGCTTGGTGTGCGGATTGTCCACCCGGAACAGCCGCACGCCCTGCTGGCACCAGAACAGGACCACGTTGGCGAGCGCGATCCACAACGAAGGCTGCGCGCCCGCCGTGTAGAAGTCGACGTTGACGATGTCCTCGTATTTCTTGGGCGGGTTCTCCGCGTATCTGAGCGACCCGTCGGGTCGCCAGTCGTACCAGTCCTTGTGCTCCTTCAGCCAGGGATGGTCGGGCGAGCACTGGATGGCGAAGTCGATCGCGATCGATATGCCGTGGCCCGCGGCTGCGTCGATCAGCCGGCGGAAATCGTCCAGCGTGCCGAGTGCCGGGTTGATCGCGTCATGCCCGCCCTCGGCGGAGCCGATCGCATACGGGCTGCCCGGATCGCTCGGCTCGGGGCGCAGGCTGTTGTTGCGCCCTTTCTTGTTGGTGCTGCCGACCGGGTGGACCGGCGGGAAGTACAGCACGTCGAATCCCATGTCGCGCACGCGCGGCAGGTGGCGGATGACGTCGTCGAACGTGCCGTGCCGCTTCGGATCGTCGCTCAGCGAGCGCGGAAACACCTCGTACCAGCTGGCGAACTCGGCCTCCGGCGGGTCGGCGACGACCGGCAGCGCCGGCTCGTGGCGCACGCGGAACGGCTTGCGGTCCGCCGCCGCCATCTGCTCCGCCACGTCCTCGGACAGCAGCAGCGCGCGCCGCTCGTCGTCCGCCATCTCGCTCAGCCGCGCGTCCAGGCGCGGCAACGCCGCGCGCTCAGGCCCTCGCGCGTCGGCCGCCGCGCGCCGCACGAGGTCGCAGCCTTCGATCAGTTCGATATGCGTATCCACGCCGGCCGCGTGCTTCTTGCCGACCTCGTCGCGCCAGCTGCCGAAGGCGTCGTACCACGCCTCGACGGTGAACTCGTAGCGCCCGAGGGCGGCCAGCGCGAATTCGCCCGTCCAGCGGTCGTTGCCGAGCGGACGCATCCGCGTCTCCTGCCACGCGGCCTCGCCGTCGCGGCGCCATAGCAGGGCGGCGGCGAACACGTGGTGGCCGTCGTAGATGACGTCCGCCTCCACGACCACGCGGTCGCCGACGATGCGCTTGGCGGGAAACCGGCCGCCCTCGACCGACGGCGTGATCGCCTCGATGCCGATGCGCGGGGCCTTGCAGGCGGCCACCGCGCCCGGCGTCAGGTCGCGCGGCGTCTGGGCCAGGCTCGGCGCCGGCTTGCCGCGCAGCTCCAGCACCGCGCCCACGTCCAGTACGACCGTCTCGCCCGGCTGCACCGTTCGGCCGTCCTCGGCCTGCAACGCCCCGAGGACCATGCCGCCATGCGCGAGCAGCCGGCCCGCCTCGATCCGCGTCCGGCGCCGCAGGCTGGCATTGGCGAGCACCACGCGGGCGTTGCGCGCCAGGCGCGGTTCGGGCGCATCGGTGCGCAGCACGGCGATCGTGTCTTCGCCCGGCGCGGTCAGCAGGCGCAATCCGGCGCCGTCCGCCGCCTCGCAGGTGCGGTTGGCGCGGATGATCGCCTCGCTCAGGTCGTAGGCGGGATGCGCCGCGAGGCTCTCCCAGTCGGAAGGCCGGTCGTGCGCCGGATCGAGCACCGCGCAGGCGCCGTACTCGTAGCCCATCGGCAGCATCCAACCCGATCCGATCGCCGCGGCGAACGCGACCGCGCGGCGTGCTTCCGCCTCGTCCGCCGGCGCGGCGGTCGCGAACGGCGCGGCGGTTGCTGCCACGATCGCGCCGTGGCGGCGCAGCGCGGCCACCTCCTGCCAGAACCAGCCGGCGCGGAAATCCCACCACGGCAGCGAGCCGAACAGGTACCCGAACGACGGCAGCGCGTCGCGCGCGGCGGCCGACATCCCCGGTGTCCACGCGAACAGGTCCGCGCCTTTCAGCTGCGCCAGGATCGCCGCCGCGGCGGCGCTCACGCTGTGCAGCCCGAGCAGGCGAAAGCCGGACACGCCGGCCGCCGCGAGCGAGGTCAGCCGCGCCGACCACCATGCGGTGAAATCCGGCAGGTCACCGCGCGCCGATGCGATGCCGGCCTGCGCGATGCGGCGCGGATCGAGCAACTCGCCGGCGCCGGGTGCCGCGAACAGGTCCGGACGCGTGCGCGCGAGCGCCGAGTCTTCGCCGATGCGGTCGAGCACCACGTCGAGCAGCAGCGACAGTCCGTGCGAGCGGCACGCCTGCGCAATTCTTGCGATCCCGTCATGTGCGCGCATCCCCGGCGCGATCCGCGGATCGAGCACGTCCGGGTCGGCGGTCACGTTCAGGCTGCCGCCGGAAGATGCGGCGAACGGCGGCGCGATCAGGACGTGGTTGAAACCGAGTTTCGTGATTCGATCGAAATGCGCCCCCCACCCTTCCAGCGGTCCCGCCAGCAGCGGATGCAGGAAATAGATTCGGGGGGCGACGGAAGTCTCGCGCGACGCGATCGTGGGCGCCTGGGCGAGCGTCGTGTCCATGCGACGTTCTCCTGAATTCGCACGCGGGTTGGACGCGCCGGTGCCGGCGCGGGTTGCAGGCTCGGCGCCGTGCGGCCCCGCTCCGAGGTTCCTAGGACCTCGGAGCGGGCGCGGCCACGGGGCTCAGCCCAGCCGTACCCCGCCGGTGACGGCCTGGTAGGTGGCAATGGCCAGCGTCATCGGTTCGAAGGGCTTGGTGATAACGAACGCCGGCTCGGCTGTCTCGCCCGTCAGCAGGCGCTCGGGGTAGGCGGTCACGAAGATGACCGGCGCGTAGTGCGTCTGCATGATACGCGAAACCGCGTTGGTGCCGTCGCCGCCCTTGCCGAGGTTGATGTCGGCGAGGATCAGACCCGGCCGGGTCCGCTTGGCGATTTCCACCGCCTGCCGTTCGGTGGCCGCAACACCGACCACGCGATGGCCGCAGGCCTGGACGAGTTCCTCGATGTCCATCGCTATCACCGGCTCGTCCTCGATGATCAGCACGTCGGTCGCCGCCGCGCTGCGCAGGCGGTCGCGCGCATCGGCGAGCAGGTGGCTCGCCTCATCGAGGCCGATCGACAGGATCGGTGCGGCGTCTTCGAGCGGCACCTCCTCCAGCGCGGTCAGCAGCAGCAGTTGCCGCTGCAGCGGCGCCAGCGTCTCCGCCTCCTCGTGCGTCGCCGCGCCTGTGTCCCCGAAGCGCTGCGTGACCTGGCGGTACAGCTCGTCGCGCGCCTTCGGCAACTGCGTGGCATCGGTCGGGCTGGCCATGATCGCCTTCAGGCTGTCGGCGACCAGCTTGTCGCCGACCTCCTGCGTGCCGGTCAGCGCGCGGGCGTAACGCCGCGCGCCGGGCAGCGCGCGTATCAGCTCTTCGCGGCGCAGACTGTTCATCTCAACTCGGCTCCCTGATGCTGCGGGCGCATGACGACAAAGCACGACCGCCACGTGCGCCAGCTTCCGGCCCCCGTCCGGCCCGCGCTGGGCGGGCAGGAAGCGGCGGCGCTGCGTCGGCAAATGGCAGATCTGATCCCCGACCTGCGAGCATATGCCCGCTTCCTTGCCCGCGACCGCGCGGAGGCCGACGACCTGGTGCAAGAAGCCCTTGTGCGCGCACTTGGCAAGCTTGGCACCTTTCAGTCTGGCATGAGCGTGAAGCCATGGCTGTTCACGGTTCTGCGAAACGCCTTCTTTGAACAGACAAGGCGCCGGCGTATCGAACGCGCCAGCATCGCCGTGGCTGCATCGTCGGAGGAGCCGTCCATTTCCGCGCAGCAGGAGGATCGGCACACGCTGTCCGATCTTCAACGCTTCGTGTGGCAGCTGCCGTCGCTGCAGCGCGAAGCGCTGGTCCTGGTGGGCGCCCAGGGGCTCGACTACGAACAGGCCGCAGCGATCTGCGACGTGCCACTCGGCACGATGAAGGCCCGCGTGGCGCGTGCCCGCGCCCGGATTCAGCGGATGATGGAAGGCGAACCCGCCACGTCGCGCGATCGTGAGGCCGAGGACGCAACCTGACTCGGCGCCCGTTCATAGGTGGAGCAGAAGGCAACGGAGACCTATCTGCATGTCTGCTGCGAATCCGAGCTTCCACGATCAGATCGTCGATATCCTTCCCAAGCTCCGCGTCCAGGCCTTGGCTCTGACGCGCAATCGCGCCGCCGCCGAGGACCTCGTGCAGGACGCCATCTGCAACGCGCTGTCCGCCCAGAACAGCTTCATCCCGGGCACGAACTTCGCGGCCTGGATGCATCGTATCCTGCGCAACCGCTTCATCTCCAACCTGCGCAAGCGGCGCGAGACCACGGACATCGAGGACGTGCCCGCCGCGTCGTTGTCGACCGATGCCGCGCATGAGGACCGTCTGGCGCTGAAGGAACTCAGCCACGCGCTGACCCGCCTGCCGGCCGAGCAGCGCGAGGCTCTCCTGATGGTCGTGGTGCATGGCATGAGCTACGAGGTGCTCGCCGACGCGACCGGCTGTGCAGTGGGCACGGCGAAAAGCCGGGTGTTCCGCGCGCGCCGCCAGCTCGAGGCGTGGCTGATGGGCGAGCAGCCCCAGGGGCAGCCCCAGGGGCAGCCCCAGGGGCAGCCCAAGGCCGAGGGCGTTGCCGCGGCGAAGCCGTCCGCCCGCCGCCCGCGCCCGTCCGCGGACCGGCTGCGCGCGGCGTTCGACGATCCTGCCGACGGCCCGGTGTTGTAGTTTTCACTCGCAATTGAGTAAGTTATCGGCCCGTGCTCCGTCACACGGGGATTTCTGCGACGGGGCACGGGCCAGCGAGGCTTTCGGATGAAGCACGTTAACATGGCGCAGCGGAAGGACCGGCCGACTCCCGTGAAGCCCCGCGACTCGCGGGAGCCGGGGCAGAAGCCGGAGGCTGCGTTCGACCTGTGGCTGAACCGCGGCCTCCATCAGCTGTTCGATGACGTGGCCCGCGAGCCGATCCCCGAGGAGCTGCTGCGGATCATCGAGGAAGACCGCAACCGCTGACGCGCGAGCAACGCGAGTGCTGGGAAGGTCGGCGGTGAACCGCCGGCGCCGTTGGGGGTTGCGCGTTCTGTGCTGACATGGCTCGCGAGCCTTCGTGCGCGTCTGATGGTGCTGCTGGCGATCGCCGCCGTGCCGGTGATCGGGCTGGCGGCCGTGCTGGCATGGCAGACCTACGTGCTGCAGCGCGACGAGCCACTGCAGACGGCGCGTCTGGCGCGGGAAGGCGTGTCCGCGAGCCATTTCGCCGCGCTGGACGGCGTGAAGCAAAGCCTCGACGGGCTCGCGTCGGACACCGCGATGCGTGGCGCGTTCACTCAGGAGGCCGGCGCGTGCAATTCGGCCGCCGAAGCGGCGCTGCTGCGCGGCGGCGGCCGCTATGTGGCGATCCTGGTGGCGGACCGTCAGGGGGCGATCCGGTGCGCGACCTCGCTGCCCGGCTTGCCCACCCAGATCGGCGACACGCGGGCGTTTCAGGCGATGCGCTCGACCGGTGCGCCGGTGATCGCGCCGGTTGCCACGGATGCGCTTGGCCCCGATCGTTCGGTGCTCGTGGGCGTGCCATTGGCGGGACCGTCCGGGTTCGGCGGCGCGATCGTTGCGGCGGTCAGCGTCGACTGGCTGCGGCGGGTCACCGCACCTCCGCAGCGCGCGACCGGAGTCGCGGTCTGGCTGTTCGACACCAGTGCGCCGGACGGCGCGGGCCCGGCCGACCCCGCCATGCCGTCGGACAAGCTCCTATCGGGCCTCGCCGCCGACGAGCGAGGCGTCGTGTCCGGACGATCGCAAGGGGGCAGGCTCTACGCATACGCGTCCCAGCGCCTCGCCGATGGCCTGCTGCTGGTGGCCGGCGTCCCGGCCGGCGACGTCATCGCGCAGGCGCGGGACGACCTGATCCGTCGCTTTGCCGCGCTGACCGTGCTGCTTGGGATCGGTTTCGCGGCGATCGCGCTCGGCGCCAACCGGGCCGTCGTCAATCCGGTGAAGAACCTGACGGCGGCGGTGCGCCACTGGCGGGACGGAGAGACCTTCAGTCCGGAGACCACGTTCGACACGCCCACCGAAGTCACCGACCTGTCGCATGCGTTCGAGGAGGCGACACAACGGTTGGCCGAGCGCGAGGCGCAGCTGCGCGCCGCCGTCGAACAGCGCGACCTGGTGATGCAGGAGATCCATCACCGGGTGAAGAACAACCTGCAGGTCGTCGCCAGCCTGCTGAACCTGCAATCGGGACGCATCCGTTCGCCCTCGGCGCGCGCGGAGTTCCAGTCCGCGCGCGACCGCGTTCGCGCCCTGGCGACGTTGCACCGCCATCTGTACCTGCACGGCGACGTGCAGCGGATCAACATGCGCGGCTTCCTGCTCGAGCTCTGCGAACAGCTTCTGCCGGCGATGAGCGACCGGGACGCCGATCGGCTTACGCTCGACGTCGACGCGCCGGAGCTGGTGATGAACAGCGATCAGGCGGTGCCGCTGTCGCTGATCGTGACGGAGGCGGTGAGCAACTCGGTCAAATACGCGTTCCCCGACGGACGGTCCGGCCGCATCGCGGTGCGCCTGTCCGCCGACGACACGACGGTGCACCTGCAGATCGAGGACGATGGCGTCGGCATCACGCCGGGCGTGGTGCAGACCGAAGCCGGACCGCGCGACGGGCTCGGCATCCAGCTCATCCACGGCTTCGCCCGTCAGCTGGACGGCACGCTGACCGTCCACCAGGACCGCGGCACCTGCTACAAACTCAGCTTCCCGCGCCACCGCGTCGACCCGGCACCGCCACCAGTGCCGGGGTCAGACGTCGATGTTGTCCAGCAGGCGCACTGACCCGAGCCGCGCGGCGGCGATCAGCCGCATCCCCGAGGCGCGCGTCGGGGCTTCGATGCGAACGAGCGTGGGACCGTCGACCAGCTCGAGGTACTCCACGCTCATGCCCGCGTCCGTCAGGCGCTGCCGCGCGGCCGCGAGCGCGGCTGGTGTCGCTCCGTTGCGTGCCGCCTCGCGCAGGCTGGCGTACAGCAGCGGCGCGCGCGTGCGTTCGGCGTCCGTCAGGTAGCGGTTGCGCGAGGACAGGGCGAGCCCGTCGGGATCGCGCACCGTCGGCACGCCGACGACCTCGACCGGCAGCCGCAGGTCGGCGACCATGCGCCGGACGACCTGCAGCTGTTGCCAGTCCTTCTCGCCGAAATAGGCGCGATCGGGCCTGACCTGCCCGAACAGCCGCGTGACCACGGTGGCGACGCCGCGGAAATGGCCCGGCCGCGCCGTCCCCTCCCAGCCCTCGGACGGGCCGCCGACGTCGATGCGCGTGGTCATCTCCGGCGGATACATCGTGGCTACGTCCGGCATCCAAACCACGCCGCAGCCGGCCTCGCGCAGCAGGGCGAGGTCGCCCGCCTCGTCGCGCGGGTAGCGGCTGAAGTCCTCGTTCGGGCCGAACTGGGTCGGGTTGACGAAAATCGACGCCACGATGCCCTCGTCGGCGGTTCGGGCCGCGTCGACCAGGGCCCGGTGGCCCGCGTGCAGCGCGCCCATCGTCGGCACGAAGCCGATGCGGGCCGCCCGTTCGCGTAGGCCGGCGACGGCGTCGTCCAGCTCGGCCTGGGTGCGCGCGATCTGCATGGGCGGAGACTTGCCGGGCCCGGAGTTGCCGGGCAAGTCCGGGAAGGTGAACGCACAGCCCGAACGCCTCTTCGTGTCCGAGGTCGCTACGCCGGTCGGCACCCTGCTGTGCGTGACCGACGGTGCCAGTGTTGTGCGGGTGGTCGACTGGGCCGATTGCCCCGAGCGGTTCGCCCGCCTGCTGTCCCGGTACTGCCACACCTCGGCGGAGGTGTTGGCCCCACGCGGACCGCCGTCGCATGCGCATGACGTGTTGGGGCGCTATTTCGCGGGCGAGGTCGGCGCGCTCGACCAGATGGACGTGTGCCTTCCCGGGACCGCGTTCCAGCGCGCGGTCTGGGGGTCGCTGCGCTTGGTGCCGGCCGGCCAGACTGTCAGCTATGCCGAACTCGCCCGCCGCGCCGGCCGTCCGGGCGCGAGCCGCGCGGCCGGCGCCGCGAACGGGGCCAATCCGATCAGCGTTGTCGTGCCGTGTCACCGCGCGATCGGGTCGAACGGCGATCTCACCGGCTATGCCGGCGGACTGGCGCGCAAACGCTGGCTGCTCGCGCACGAAAGCGGCGCATGACCCTGTTCCTCGCCAGCGTCGCCACGCTGGAGGACGCCGCGATCGCTCTGGACGGCGGCGTCGACATCATCGAAGTGGCCGGGCCTTCCGATCCGGAGCGTGTGCGCGCGTTCGTCGGTGCCGTCGGTCACGTTCGGCCGGTCTGCGCCATCGTCGACGACGAGCTGTCGGAGCCGGCCGCGAGCCTCGCCGCCGCGCAGGCGATGGCGGACGCGGGGGCGGATTACATCAAGGTCGCCGCTGCGTCGGAGGCATCCGTCCGCGAACTCGCGCCGATCGCCGCCGAGCATCGGTTGATCGCGGTGATGTTCGCCGACCGCGATCCGGATTTCGGCCTGCTGCCGGTCCTGCGCGAAAGCGGCTTTGCCGGCGCCACGCTCGACACGGCGCGCGGGTCGGCGACGCGTCTGTTGGACGCGATGGACGTGACGACGCTGGCCGAGTTTGTCGGGGCCTGCCGGGCGCACGGACTGTCGGCCGGACTCGCAGGAGGCCTGGAGGCGCCCGATATCCCGCGGCTGTTGCGGCTGGAACCGGACGTGCTGGGCTTCCACAGCGCGCTGACGAGGGGGACGCACACGACCGTCGATCCTCGCGCGGTGCGGACGATCCGAGGGCTGATTCCCCGTCCGACGGATCTCCCCGATCCGCCGCCGCCGTACGGCGACGAGCCGGACGAGTGCGACACGGTGTTCGTGCGCGATCTCGTGCTGCCGGTTTCGATCGGCGCCTATGCGGGCGAGCGGGCGGCGACGCAGCGGGTGGGGTTCGCGGTCGATGTGCAACTCGCACCGCTGCGCCGGCCGGCGCACGGGCTGCGCGACGTGCTGTCGTACGACATCATCATCGACGGTATCCGCCTGCTGATCGCCGAGGGCCATGTCGCCTTGATCGAAACGCTCGCGGAACGCATCGCCGCGATGCTGCTGGCGTATCCGCGCGTGGTCAGGGTGACCGTGCGACTGGAGAAGCTCGACCGGGGCAACGGCGTCGCCGGCACGCGGATCGTGCGCCGGCGCGGCGGTTAGGCGTCGGACAGCGGCACCCAGGGGATGCGGTTGACCTCGATGCCCTCGTTGGCCAGCGACTCGGCGTCGTCGGGCGAGGCCTCGCCGTAGATCGCACGGTGATCGATCTCGCCGCGGTGCATCTTGCGTGCCTCGTCGGCGAATTCGGGGCCGACATAGTCGCAGTTGCGCTCGACCTCGGCGCGCAGCCGCTGCAACAGCGCCCGCATCGCGTCCGGGAGGCGGCCGCCGGCCATCGGTTCGGGCACCGATGCCGGGGCCGCCGGGGTCGGGGCCGGGGGCGGCGCTGCCGGCTGCTCGGGGGCGGGGAGGGCCGCGCGACGGGTCGAGACCGCCGGGGCCATCAGGGCGCGGACGATGCGGCGGTCGGCGCAGACGGGGCATTCGATGTGGCCGTCCGCCGCCTGGCGCTCGAAGGTCGCGCTGTCGCGGAACCAGCCGTCGAAGACGTGGCCCGCCTCGGAACAGCGGAGGTCGTAGTGGATCATTCCTGTCTTCACCGCCGAACCAGGCCGGCCGTCAAGCGGCCAGACTACCGGCGCAACTCCTAACCGCGGCCTATACGTCAGACCGGCATGAACACGCTGTCGAGCGCGCCCGTCCGCTCCAGCGCCACCAGCTCGTCGCTGCCGCCCATATGCCGGCCGCGCACGAAGATCTGCGGCACGGTGGTGAGGCCGCCCGAGCGGCGGATGCTCTCCTCGCGCTCCGGGCTGCCGTGCGGGGCATCGATCTCGCGATAGGCGATGCCCTTGCGGTCCAGGATGCTCTTGGCACGGGCGCAGTAGGGGCACCACGGCTGGGTGTAGATCTCGACGTCCGGCTCGGCCTTGCTCATGCGCCGGGACATCGGAACGGTTCCCTGTCCTAGCAAGGGGCGGGCCTGCATCGGGCCATGCGCGCCGGTCGTGCCCCCTTGTCGCGGCCATCAGGCCATCCTCGGATCGGGCACGCGCGCGGCGACCAGCACGTCCACGCGCGCCGCGCCGGCGTCCTGCAAGGCACGCGTGCAGGCGGCGACGGTCGCGCCCGAGGTCATTACGTCGTCGATCAGAATCACCCGCCGCCGTTCCACCGCAGTCTCGCGGCCGGGGCGCACGGCGAAGGCGTCGGCGAGCAGGGCGGCGGACCGCCGGCCGAGCGACGGGGTGTCGCGGCGACGGATCAGGGCGTCGCGCGACGCGGGCACGCCGGCCAGCCGTCCCACATGCGCCGCGAGCAGCGCGGCCTGGTTGTAGCGGCGCTGGCGCAGACGCGCGCGGTGCAGCGGGACCGGCACCAGAACGTCGGCTTCGCGCAGCAAGGCCGCGCCGGCCCGGTGCATCATCGGCGCCAGGACTCGCGCGAGCTCGACGCGGTCGGCGTGCTTCAGCGGCAGCACCAGCCGCCGCGCCTGCGCGTCGTAGCGCAGGGCCGCGCGCGCCCGTCCGTACGGCGGCGGCGACGCCTCGCACGCGAGGCACAGGCCGGACTCGCCCGCGCTCGCGGCGGCGTGGAACGGCACGCCGCAGCGCGCGCACATCGGCGCGGTGACGAAAGCGGTGGCGCGGAAGCACGCCGCACACAGCTGGCCCTGCCGGTCCACCGCCGCGTCGCAGGTCACGCACACCGGCGGCAGCAGCAGGTCGAGCGCGGTGGACCCGACGGCGCGCGCCGCCGGGCGCAGCCGCGTCAGCAGGTCACTCAGCCGCGACACCGAAACGCACCGACGGCTCGCGCGCGATCTGCTGCACGAGGCCGACTTCCCAACTGAGATAGGCGCGCATCGCCTCGGCCACGCCTTCGTTGCGATCGTAAGGACGCAGCCAGACGTCGATGCACGCCGCGTCGGGCGGCGAGGTGCGGTCGCGCACCAGCGGCCGGCCGAATGCACGCCACGCCGCGGTGCCGCCGTCCAGCACGAAGGTCTCGCCCGGCGTCAGCAGTTCCACCTCCTCGTACGCGAGCCTCGCGACCGCGCCGTCCGGCGAGGTGATCGCGACACGGGGCGCGAACCCGAGCGCCTCCGCCAGTGCCGCGAGCCGCGTGCGGACGCCCCACTGCGCGCCGGGGATGTGGCCGTCGCGGAACTCCCGGCTGAGCGCGACATCGACGACCACGGTCCCGGTGCCGGAATCCAGCGCGGCCGCGAGGTCGGCGACCGAGATCGTCGGCACCTTCGCCCGCAGCTCCGGGATCACCAGCGCGCGGGCTTTCGGGCTCGCTTCGGCCAATCCGCCGTCGACGGTGAACACGTCGCGGTGGCCCATCTGGCGCAGCCAGCTCGCGGTCATGCGCGCGCGCACGCCGTCGTCGTCGATCAGCGCGATGCGCGCGTTGCGGACGCCGATCCACTGGTCGGTCGCCTGCACCAGCTGCCCGCCCGGCGCGCTGATGCTGCCGGGGCGATGCGAGGCGAGATACTCGTCGGGATCGCGCACGTCGAAGACGTACAGCGTGCGGCGCGGATCGTCCTCGTAGCGCGCCAGGTCGAGCGCGCCGATCACGCCCACGCCGGATGCCTCGGCGAACGCCCGCGCGCGGTCCTTGGCCAGCGCCTCCGTGCGCGGGCGGCCGAGCGGGTAGCGGTCGGCCGCGCCGCGCGTGACGGCCAGCCCGGCCAGTTCCCAGCCCATCGTGCCGTTGCGCAGCGCCACCACCCGGTTCGGCACGCCGGCGCGGCGCAGGCTTTCGGCGCCGAGGATGCTGCGCGTGCGACCCGCGCAGTTCACCACGATCAGCGTCTCCGGATCGGGGACGAGGTCGCCGATGCGATAGGCCAGCTCGCCGCCCGGCACGTTGCGCGCGCCGGGAATGCTCATGCGCTTGAATTCGTCGAACGGCCGGCTGTCGAGGATCACCAGCTTGCCCTTGGCGTCGAGCAGCGCCTTCAGCTCCGCCGCGTCGATGCTTTCGGTGCCGTAGTGGTGTTCGACCCACTCGCCGAACGCCTTGGACGGAACGTTGACGCCGGAGAACAGCTCGCCGCCGGAAGCCGCCCAGGCGGGCGTGCCGCCTTCGAGCAGCGAGACGTCGGTGTAGCCGACGCTCTCCAGCCAGTCCGCCAGACGCTCGGCCTCGTCGCGGCCGCCGTCAGTGCAGACCACCCGCACGTCCGGCCGCGGCAGCAGGGCGCGGGCGCGCAACTCGCGCCGCGACAGCGGGCAGGGCACCGCCCAGAACAGGTGGGCGGCGGCGAATTCGCCTTCCTCGCGCGCGTCCAGCACGGCGAGTTCGCCGCCATCCTGGAGCCAGGCCCGCAGGGTGGCGGCGCTGATGGGGTTCATGCGGCGGGGACGGTCGGTTTCATGAAATTCGCGTTGTAGGGGATGCCCTCGCCGGTCGCTTGGTCGTAGGCCTTGCGGTTGTCCAGCTTCTCCAGCGCCAGGCCGTACATGTGCAGGTGGCGTGTCGGCACGTCGCCCAGCGTGTGGATCGAGTGGATGTCGTCGGGCATCAGCCCGATGCCGTGGCCGGGCTCGACCATCACCTCGCGCGCGACGGACAGCTTGTTGCCCTCGTTGCGATAGACGCGGTTCAGCTCCTGGCCCTCGACGGCGACCACCACGGCCCAGGTCGTGTGGTCGTGCGGCTTGGACTCGTTCCCTGGGTTGAGGGCGTTGAGGTAGAGCGCGAACCGATGGTCCGGGTCTTCCTGCAACAGGTAGCGGCGGCTGGCTTTCTCGCCGGCGGGCGGCGGGGGGAACTCGGCGGCCGGGAACAGCGCCTCGTTGGCGGCGAGGGCCAGCATCTCGGTCTCGATCGCGGCCAGCGCCCCGCGCGTGACGCCGTGGTCGCGCTCGATGCCGCGGATGCGGTCGATCGTGGCGGCGACGGCGGCAGCGCGGGCGGCTCGGGTATCGCTCGCGTCCATGCGACCCTCCTGGTTCGGGGCGGGGCCGGAGCCTAGGCTGGCGCCGGCGGCGTTGGCAACGCGGGCGCCATTGGCAAGACGGATGGGGCGGCGCATCTGCGGGCGATGACGATGCAGGTCTTCGACCGCCGTGCCGTGCGGCTGCACCGCGACCGGGCCGCCGCCCTGCTGCCCAGGGTCGCCGACTTGTTGCGCGAGTGTGCCGAGCGGCTGGTCGAACGGCTGGACGACGTGGTGGCCGAGCGGCGGTTCGCCCGCGCCCTGGATCTGGGCGGACGCGGCGCCGTCGCCCCCTTGCTGCGCGCGCGCGGCATCGAGGTCGTTTCGGTCGACATCAGCCCCGTCATGGCAGGGATCGCCGGCGGGGGCGCCGCGGTCGTTGCCGATGAGGAATGGCTGCCCTTCGCGCCGGGGAGTTTCGACCTGGCGGTGGCGTCGGTGTCGTTGCATTGGGTCAACGACCTGCCCGGCTGCCTGATCCAGTTGCGGCAGGCGTTGCGGCCGGACGGGCTGCTGCTCGCCAGCGTTCCCGTGCTCGGCACGCTGCAGTCGCTGCGGGACGCGTTGACCGAGGCCGAGGCCGAGATCGCCGGCGGCGTGGCGCCCCGCATCTCGCCGTTCCCCGAGCTGCGGGACTGTGCCGGGCTGCTGCAGCGGGCCGGCTTCGCGCTGCCGGTCGTCGACCGCGAGGACATCACGCTCGGCTACGCCGACGCGCTCGGGCTGCTGCGCGACCTGCGGGCCGCCGGGGAGACCAACGCGCTGATCCGGCGCGACAGGCGCATCCCGCCCCGCGGGTTGTTCGGAGCCGCGCTCGCGCGGCTGGGGGGCCGGATCGAGGTCGCGCTGCGTCTGGCGATGATGACCGCCTGGGCGCCGCACGAGTCCCAGCCCAGGCCGCTCCGTCCCGGCAGCGGCGCGGTCGATCTGCGCGACGTGCTCGGGTCCTAGGGGGGCCGGGGACGTGCTGACGGGGTTGGGCGAGGAGTGCGCGAGGGCGTCGCGCATGCGGACGCAGCGCTTCTGGAGGTCGCGTTGCAGCTTGCGCGTATGGGCGCGGACGAGTTTGTCCTCGGCCGCGCGGCGCTCGACGATGAACCAGCGGTCGGTTGCGGGGTGATACTCTTTGCGTCGGTCGCGCCAGCGCTTCCAGCCGAGCATGACCCAGATCACCGGCGGCGGTCCCGGCCTGGGGGTGCGCGCGGCGCGCTGGCGGCGGCGCGTGTCGGCCCAGGCGCGGCGCTCGGCGAGCAGACGCATCGACGCGCGGGTGGCGAGGCGGTGCAGGCGGACTTCGGCCTGCCACTCGCCGTCGTTGGCGCGTTTGAAGAGCGCGCGGGTCTCGGCGCAGTGGGCGCAGCGGTGCCGCGTGGTGGGATAGCGGGAGACCTCCAGGTCGCACCAGGACTCCATGTCGCGGTGCCCGGACGGCTTGCGGAACAGACGCTGGGGTTTGGGCCGGCGTTCGCAGAAGGCGTCCTGGATGATCTCGACCCTGAACATGCGCTCGCGGGCCGAGGCGGCGATCTCGGGGCTCGGGCTCGGGGGTGGCGCGCACGCGGGTGCCGCGGGCGTACGGGACGCGAAGGCTTTGGTAGAGCCGCTTGAGGAAGGGCGGCAGGAAGTCGAACATCCGGCCCTCCCTGGGGCTCGAGGTTCCCCGGAC
>DATEQV010000118.1:0-10707 GCA_035272265.1 Acidisphaera sp.
CCGTTTCGCAAGCCACTTGGTCGGCACCGCAGACGGTTGCGGCAAATCACCGCGCCGCTGATCCCCGCTTTTCAGTCACTTACCTTCGCGGCGGCGCGAGAAAATCCCTGGAATCGAGGGTCAGTAGCGAAAGTCGGGCCAATGATCCCACGCATCCGGCACCGGCGTCCGGCGGCATCGCGGCGCCCGTTCCGATCGTGATCCAGACCGCAACCACGCAGGCCTCGGACCCCGCTTCGGTCGCGCCTGCGAAGACATCGGGCGCCGAACCGGCGAGCCGGCCCGAGCTGCCGCAGGCCGTCACCCTCGGCCCGGTCGTCCAGCACGCCGACGGCAGCCAGACGATCGCCTTGCAGCTGCATCCCGCGTCGCTCGGGCGCGTCAGCGTCACCATCGAGCGCGCCACGCAGGACGCGACACCGCGCATCGTGGTCGCTGCGGAAAAGCCGGCGACGCTCGCCATGCTGACGCACGACAGCGGCACGCTGCAGCAGGTGCTCGACCAGGCCGGCGTGCCGCGCGAAGGGCGCAGCGTCTCGTTTCAGGCCGCGATGCCCGAGGCCGCGCCGACGCACGCCGCGCCGCACGCCGAGCTCGCCCCCGCCGCACCGCAGACCCCGAACGCCTCGGCCGATCCGAACGCGAGCCAGCAGCGCGATCAGCGCGGCGGGACGCGACGCCCGCGCACGCCGGTTCCGACCGCCGCGGTCCAATCCGCCGGCGCGCCGGCGTTCGCCGGCAACATCGACATCACCGCCTGACAGGAGACCACCATGAGCATCGCGTCAGTCGCCGCGCAGCAAGCCCAAAACGTCGCGGCCACAATCGGCGCGACGTCCGTCGGCACAACCGGCACCAACACGACCAGCAACAGCACCGGCGCAACCGGCACCGGGACCACCGTGCCGATCAGCAACAACGGCACCTCCAGCACCGACCCGTTCGCCTCGCTGTCGAGCAACTTCCAGGACTTCCTGAAGATGCTGACGACACAGCTGCAGAACCAGGACCCGACCAGCCCGATGGATACCAACTCGTTCACCACGGAGTTGGTGCAGTTCTCGGAAGTCGAGCAGCAGATCAACACCAACAGCAGCCTGCAGACGCTGATCCAGGTGACGCAGGGGGATCAGATGCTGCAGGGCGCGTCGCTGGACGGCAAGCAGGTGACGCTGAACGGCACCCAGCTGCCGCTGCAGAACGGCAACGCCTCGCTCACCTTCACGATGCCGTCCGCCGGACAGGCCGCGATTTCGATCGTCAACAGCGCCGGTGTCGTGGTGGACCAGACGACGGTGCAGGCCAACGCGGGCGCGAACACCTGGACCTGGGACGGCTCGATGGCGGGCGGCGGCACCGCGCCGGACGGCCCCTACACCGTGTCGGTGACGACCGCGGGCGCGACCGGCCAGACGCAGGTGCCGTTCACGGTCAACGGCACGGTGACCGGCACGTCGATCAACAGCGGCACCGTCGACCTGCAGCTCGGCCCCACGTCGGTGCCGTTCTCCCAGCTGCAGTCCGTCGGCAACGGGTCCTGACGGCGGCGCGTTACCGCAGGGGCTGTCCGGTCTCGGTCATGCGCGCGCGGATCGCGGCGTCGGCCCAGCCGGTCAGCTCGGCGAGGTTGCGCGCCTGATCGGCATTCCGCCGGGGCAACTCGGCCTGGTAGCTGCGCGCCGCCGCGCACGACGCTTCGCCGGTGAACGGATAGCGCAGCACGTAGCGCGCCTGGTAGTTCTCGCGGTCGGCGGTCTCCTGCAGCACCAGATCCTCGGGGAAGTGCGCGCGGTCGTAGCGCACGTGCAGGCGGGTGACGAAGGCCGGCTGGCCGCCGCCGGCCGACTGCCCCGCCGGCGCGACCCAGGCCGCACCGAGTTCGCGCAGCTCGTCCGCGCTCAACGGCGGGGCCGCGCACGGATCGCACCAGTTCAGGTCCCAGGCGTATTCGAGGAACACGGCGCTGTCGTCGTGATCGCGCGCCTGCCGGTCGAACATCGCGCGGTAGAACGACGCGAACTCGTCGCGCACATAGAGCGGGATCTCGGTGCCCGTTGGCAGCCGCACCGTGCGGTAGTTGGTCGTCTCGACGCGTCCGTGCTCGGTCAGCGTGTAGATCAGCAGCTCCTGCGGGCCGTCCGCGTTCACCGTGCCCAGGCGGATCGGCAGCATGAACTTGCGGCTCTCATAGTCGACCTGGATCGGCCGCAGGAAGTGCGATCCGCTGGCCGCCTGGCGTTCCAGGTTCACCTTGGCGAGGAAGAACTTCATCCCCTGCTGGATATAGCTGCCGATCACCGGCTTGGCGGCGTCCGGCACCTTGTAGCCGTTCTCGTTCAGCCAGGTCAGCAGGCCGGCGCTGTCCGCCCCCGACAGCACGATGATGTCGTACTCGCCGACGCTGTACTGCGCCTCGATCCGCACGCCGAGCGCGTTTGCGCGCAAAGCGGCCTCGGCGCCGCCCATGGCGCGTGAGGCCGTCATCGGCATCGGCACCGGCGGCGGCGCGCACGGGTCGTAATCGTGGTATTCGACCAGACGCGGCGCGGTATAGGCGTCGATGTGATCGATCGTCGCCGACTGCACGAGACGCACCTGTTCGCGCTTGACGACGGTCGGCACCGGGATCACCAGCGCGAAGTCGCGCGGCTCGCCGGAGATGTCGCTGGCCATCGTGATCACGGTCCGGTCGCC
Source organism: Acidisphaera sp. (assembly GCA_035272265.1). Taxonomy (GTDB): domain Bacteria; phylum Pseudomonadota; class Alphaproteobacteria; order Acetobacterales; family Acetobacteraceae; genus Acidisphaera. The sequence goes on from DATEQV010000118.1 coordinate 2,695, forward strand.
CGCGCGGGCGAGCACGACCTTGCTGGCCTTGTTGAACAGCGCGCCGTCCGCGCGCGCCACGTAGAAGCCGCAGAACGCGCGGGCGGATTCGGCCACGCCGAACACCAGGGCGAGCACGAGACAGGCGATGCGCACGCGAAGACCTCCTTCGATCAGGAACCGGACCAGACGAACCGCCGGGCGGGCAGCCGGCGGTCGAGCAGCGGGGTGAGCGGCGAGACGGCGAACAGTGCGAGGAACAGGCCCGGCCGGATCTGCCAGCGGAACTGCAGCCAATAAGCGAGCGCGGCGACGCAGGCGGCGAAGACCAGGCGGCCCGCGCGGGAATCGGGCGTGGCGCGCGGATCGGTGATCATGAAGAAGGCGAACAGCAGCAGCGCGCCCGAGCGCATCTGGTGCGCCGGGATCGCCAGCGGGTCGCCGAGCAACAGGCAGCGGATCAGCAACAGCCCGCCGTAGCAGGCCACGAAGGCGAGCGCGGTGTCGGCGCGGGCCGCCCGCCCCAGGACCGCGATGGCGGCGAACACCAGCAACGCGCCGAGCCACAGCGTGTCGCCCCATTGTCCCGGCGAGACCCACACCGCGTCCGGGGCGGCGAGCAGCAAGGCCGCGATGGCGAAGTTCGCCGGATTGAACACGTGCTTGCCGCGGACGCGCAGGGTGAACTTCGATCCGATGGCCAGCGCCCCGGCCAGCGCCCACAGCCACAAGGCATCCGCCCGCAGCAGCAACGAGAGCGACAGGCCGCTGATCGCCGGGCTGCGCCAGTCGAACGGAACCTTGAACAGCCGGCAGCACGCCGCCTGCGCCAGCAGCGCCGCGCCGATGCAGACCGGCGCCTGCAACGTCTCGACGCCCGGATCGCCGCGCAGCAGCAGCAGCGCCAGCAGGCCGGCCAGCGTGCCGATCTGCAGCCAGCGTGCATCGATACCCGGGGCTGCGATACCCGAGGCGGGGCGCGCGAGGCTGCGAGGCGATGGCGATACGATCGTCTGGCTCACGCGCGCCCTTCCGAAAGCGCACCGATGATGCGGGGGAAGGGGCTACGCCGCCATGGACCGGGCGTTGCGGTCCTGCAACCTGCGCGGGGATCGTGTGGGCAAAAAATGCGCCGGCACGAATGCGTCGGCAGGAAATGCCGGTACGTTAACCGGACAGTGACGGGAGTCGCGCCAGTTTCGCCCAGGCAGGAGGCCGGGGGGGTTCAGGCGCGTGGCATGAAGGCGCTGCTGGAAGGCTTTCAAGCGCTCGGGGCCGCACGGCTCGCCGCGATGGGCGCCGTGGCCATCGGCGTACTCTTGTTTCTCGGCGTCGTCGCCCTGCGGGGCAGCACGCCGCGCTACGCATTATTGTACGGCGACCTCGACCTGCGCGAGTCCGCGCAGATCACCGAGGCGCTCGGGCGCCAGCATATCCCGTATCAGCTCGCGGCCGGCGGCGCGCAGATCTCGGTGCCCGCCGACGATGTCGCCCGCTCCCGCCTGCTGCTCGCCAAGGACGGCCTGCCGACCGGCGGCAGCGTCGGCTACGAGATCTTCGACCACACCGACGCGCTCACCACGACGCAGTTCCAGCAGCAGATCAACGAGACCCGGGCGCTGGAGGGCGAGCTGTCGCGCACCATCCGCGCGAGGGACGGCGTGCGCGGGGCCCGCGTCCACCTCGTCATGCCGCGGCGGGAGCCGTTCGCGCGCGAGCGGCAGTCGGCGCAGGCGAGCGTGATGCTGACGATGACGGGGGCCGCGCGGCTGGACCGCGAAGGCGTGCAGGCGATCCTCAACCTCGTCGCCGCCGCGGTTCCCGGCCTGAAGGCGCAGAACGTCACCATCGTCGACAGCCGCGGCAGCGTGCTCGCCAGGGCCGGCGAGCCGGCCGGCGCGGCCGCGTCGGTCGAGACGGCGGAGGGGCTGCGCCGCGAGACCGAACAGCGCCTCGGCCGCGCGGTGGAGGACATGCTCGAGCGCACCGTCGGCCCCGGCCATGTGCGCGCCGAGGCGACGGTCGAGATGGACTTCCAGCACGTCAACGAGACGCAGGAGCGCTACGACCCGGACAACCAGGTGCCGCGCAGCCAGCAGAGCGTGACGTCGAGCAACAAGACGACGGAAAAGGAAGGCAGCGTCAGCGTGCAGAACAACCTGCCGAACGCCGACGCCGTCTCGACGCAGAACGGCACGCAGGACAGCAAGCAGGAGGAGACGACCAACTTCGAGATCGGGCGGACGGTGCGCACCACCACGCTGGACCAGCCGACGATCAAGCGCATCAGCGTCGCCGTGATGGTCGATGGGATCGGGAAGCCCGGCCCGGACGGCAAGCCGGCATGGGCGCCGCTGCCGGACGACGAACTCGCGCGCCTGACCACGCTGGCGCAGACCGCGGTCGGCTACGACGCCAAGCGCGGCGACAAGGTCGACGTCGTCAGCGTGCGCTTCGCGCCGGAGGAGACGGCGCCCGAGGCGCCGCGCGGCTGGCTCGCCGCCTTCGACACCGCCGACCTGATGCACCTGGCCGAGACCGGGCTGCTCGGCGCGATCGCCCTGACGGCGCTGCTGGTGATCTTCCGCCCGATGGTGTCGCGGCTGACGCTGGCGCCGTCCGCTGCCGCTGCCGCGGCGGCATTGACCGGCGGCTCGGAGACCCGTGCGGCGATGCTCGGCGGTGCCGCGTCCGCCGCGCTGCCGTCGCCGGGCAGCTTCCCGTCCCTGTCGGCGCCCTCGCCCGCGATGGCGCTGATCACCGACGAGAGCATGGTCAACCTCGCCCATGTCGAAGGCCAGATGCGCGCGTCCTCGATCCGGCGCGTCGCCGAACTGGTCGAGCAGCATCCGGACGAGACGCTGACCATCGTGCGCACCTGGCTCGCCGAGGGTGCCGGCACGTGAACATCGTCGATCACGGCATCCCCGGCCGCCGCAAGGCGGCGATCCTGATGATGGCGCTCGGCGAGGAAGCCTGCACGCGGCTGTTCAGCATGATGCACGAGGAGGAGATCAGGGAGATCTCCACCGCGATGGCGCAGCTCGGCACCGTCCGCGCCGATCAGGTCGAGCAGCTGTGCCTGGATTTCGTCGAACGGTTCGGCCAGGCGGGTGCGCTGGTCGGCAGTTTCGAAAGCACCGAGCGGCTGCTGCTGAAGGCGCTGCCGCGCGACCGCGCGCGGCAGATCGTCGACGACATACGCGGCCCGGCCGGGCGCTCGATGTGGGACCGGCTCGGCAACGTCAACGAGGCGGTGCTCGCGAACTACCTGAAGAACGAGTACCCGCAGACCGCCGCCGTTGTGCTCTCCAAGCTGCGGCCGGAGCATGCGGCGAAGGTGCTGAACCTGCTGCCGGAAGACGTCGCGATGGAGGTCGTGACGCGCATGCTGCAGATGGAGAGCGTGCAGGGCGAGATCCTCGACGGCATCGAGGAGACGCTGCGGGCCGAATTCATGGCCAATCTTGCCCGCAGTTCGCGCCGCGACCCGCATGAGATGATGGCCGAGATCTTCAACAGCCTCGACCGGGAAGCGGAGGGCCGGTTCATGACGGCGCTCGAGGCGCGCGACGCCCCCGCGGCCGAGCGCATCAAGTCGCTGATGTTCACCTTCGACGACCTCCAGCGGCTGACACCGCAGGCGATGCAGCTGCTGCTGCGCACCGTCGAGAAGGAAAAGCTGCCGGTCGCGCTGAAGGGCGCGTCGGAGCCGATGCGCGAGCTGTTCCTCAAGCAGCTGTCGGAGCGCACCGGCAAGATGCTGCGCGACGACATCGCCCAGCTCGGCCCGGTGCGGATGCGCGACGTCGAGGAAGCGCAGACCGCGATCGTCAACACCGCCAAGGAACTCGCCGCCGACGGGCAGATCGAGATCTCCGCCGGTGCGGACGACGAGATGGTGTATTGAGCATGGACGGGTTCGCCGGACGGCTGCTGCTGTTCGCCGAAGACTTCGACCTGCCGCCGCGGCCGAACGCGGGCGGCGGCCAGCGTCCGCGCGAGCCGGACGAACGCGATGACGAGATCGCGCGCCTGCAGGCGCTGCTCGCGGAGACGCGCGACGACGCCTACGTGGACGGCGTCGCCGCCGGTCTCGCCCAGGCCCAGGCGCAGCACCGCGACGACGTCCGCCGCGCGCTCGACCACATCGCCGACGGCGTCGGGCAGGCGCGGCAGGCCGCCGCCGCCGCCGCCGAGCACGCCGCGCACGAGGTGGCACAGCTGCTGCTCGGCGCACTCGGCGCCCTGCTGCCCGAGTTGCTGCGCCGCCACGGCGAGGCCGAGGCTGGCGCGGTGGTTCGCGCCATCCTGCCGGCGCTGGTGCTGCACGAACCGGCGGTGACGATCCGGTGCAGTCCGCACACGCTGTCGGCAGTCCAGGCCGAACTCGCCGCCCTCGAGGACGACCTCGCGTCGGGCGTGCGGCTCATTCCCGCCGAGGAGCTGCCGCCCGGCGATGTGCGGCTGGCCTGGCCGGAAGGGCGCGCCCGGCGCTCGGCGCGCGAACTGTGGTCCGCCGTGGCCGAGGCGCTGGCGCCCCTGGCGCTGCCGCCATGGCAAGACGCCGCCGCCGCGACTCAAGAAAGCGAGGCGCCGGACCCGCCGCGCCGATCAAGGTCGAACAACCCAACTCGAAAATCGAGCCGGTGACCGATGCCGCCTGATGTTGAATTCTCGGAACTGTCCGACCCCGGCGGCAATTCGCCGGAAGCCGAGCCGCCGCGCGCGCTGCGCGACCTGGAAGCGGTCTACGACATACCGGTCACCGTCAGCGCGGTGCTCGGCAAGTCGACCATGCAGGTCAGCCAGCTGCTCAAGCTCGGACGCGGCGCGGTGGTCGAACTCGACCGCAAGATCGGCGAGGCGATCGACATCTACGTCAACAACCGCCTCGTCGCCCGCGGCGAGGTGGTCATGGTCGACGAGAACCGCCTCGGCGTGACCATGACCGAGATCGTGAAAGCCGACCGTGGCGCCTGATCCGTTTCGCCTACGACCCCGCGCGCCACGCACCGACGAGCCTTGCCGATGCATGTCCTGATCCTGGGTTCCCTGTCGGGCGAGCTGGGAAAGGCCGCCCGAATCGCGATCGCGCATGGCGCCAAGCTGACGCAGGCCGACAGCGCCGCGTCGGCGCTGGTGCGGCTGCGCGCCGACGCGCACACCGACCTCGTGCTGTGCGAGCTGCCGCACGACATCGCCGGCCTGATCCGCGCGATGGCGGACGAGCGCATCACGGTGCCCGTCGTCGCCTGCGGCACCGGCACCGATGCGGAGCAGGCCGCGCAGGCGATCCGCGACGGCGCGCGCGAGTTCCTGCCGCTGCCGCCCGACCCCGACCTGATCGCCGCGATCCTGCAGGCCGCGTCCGGCGACAGCCACGCGCTGATCTGGCGCGATCCCGCGATGGCCGCGACCATCCGCCGCGCCGAGCAGATCGCGTCGTCCGACGCCTCGGTGCTGATCACCGGCGAGAGCGGCACCGGCAAGGAAGTGCTCGCGCGCCACATCCACAACCGCTCGCGCCGCGCCAACGGAGCGTTCGTGGCGCTGAACTGCGCGGCAATCCCGGAGAACCTGCTCGAGAGCGAGCTGTTCGGCCACGAGAAGGGCGCGTTCTCCGGCGCGGTGGCGCGGCGCGTCGGGAAGTTCGAGGCGGCGGACGGCGGCACGCTGCTGCTCGACGAGATCAGCGAGATGGACATCCGCCTGCAGGCGAAGCTGCTGCGCGCCTTGCAGGAGCGCGAGATCGACCGCATCGGCGGCAGCGGCCCGGTCCGCGTCAACGTGCGCATCCTGGCGACGACCAACCGCGACCTGCCGGCCGAGGTGGCGCGCAAGACGTTCCGCGAGGACCTGTATTTCCGGCTGAACGTCGTCTCGCTCCGCCTGCCGCCGCTGCGCGAGCGGCCGGGCGACATCGCGGCACTCGCCGACCATTTCGCGCGGCACTACGCCGGCGTGAACGGCCTGCCGCACCGTCCGCTGTCGCGCTACGCGCATCTGCGCCTCGCCGGCCATCGCTGGACCGGCAACGTGCGCGAGCTGGAGAACTGCATCCATCGCGCGGTGCTGCTCGCCGAGGGCGTGGAGATCGGGCCGGAGGCGATCGAGCTCGGCCCGACGCAGGCGGCGAGTGCGTCGGCACCGGCGAACGAGACGGGTGTCGCGGCGCTGGTCGGGCGGCGGATGGACGACGTGGAGCGTGACCTGATCCTGCAGACGCTGGTCCACACGCTTGGCAACCGGACGCACGCCGCCACCATCCTCGGCATCTCGATCCGCGCGCTGCGCAACAAGCTGCGCGACTACGCGGCACAGGGCATCGCGGTGCCGCGTCCGTCGGCCGGCGCGGCGGCGTGAGATCGAGCCATGTCGTGTCGACGCAAGGACCGTCATTGCGAGGAGCGTAGCGACGAAGCAACCCAGGACCGCGTGACAGACGCTTGTCGCGTGGCCCTGGGTTGCTTCGCTACGCTCGCAATGACGGGGACATGTCTGCGGATGTAACGAGCCAGCATGGCCAGCACCCTCAGTATCAAGATCCCCTCCGTCCTCAGCGGACTGCGCCGCTTCGCGCCGGGCAGCGACATCGGGCTGGCGCTCGGCGTCATCGCGCTGCTGTCGGTGCTGGTGCTGCCGCTGCCGACGGTGCTGCTCGACCTCGGGCTCGCGCTGTCGATCACCGCGTCGGTGCTGGTGCTGATGACGGCGCTTTTCCTCAAGCGCCCGCTCGACTTCACCAGCTTCCCCACGCTGCTGCTGCTGACCACGCTGCTGCGCCTGTCGCTCGACGTCGCCACCGCGCGGCTGATCCTCAGCCACGGCAACGAGGGACCGACCGCCGCGGGCTACGTGGTGGCCGCGTTCGGCGGCTTCCTGATGGGCGGCGACGTGGTGATCGGCCTGATCATCTTCGCGATCCTGCTGGTGGTGAACTTCATGGTCATCACCAAGGGCTCCGGGCGCATCGCCGAAGTCGCCGCGCGCTTCAGCCTCGACGCGATGCCCGGCAAGCAGATGGCGATCGACGCCGACCTCTCGGCCGGGCTGATCGACGAGAAGGCGGCACGATCGCGCAGGCGGGAGCTGGAGGAGGAAAGCGGCTTCTACCGCGCGATGGACGGTGCGGCGAAGTTCGTGCGCGGCGATGCGATCGCGGCGCTGATCATCACGACGATCAACATCATCGGCGGGCTCGCGATCGGCATCGGCCGCTACGGGATGCCGTTCGCCGACGCGGCCAGCACCTTCACCACGCTGACGGCCGGCAACGGGCTGGTGTCGCAGATCCCTGCCCTGCTGGTCTCGACCGCCGCCGGCATCGTGGTCACGAAGGGCAGCACGGAGGGCACGGCGGACGCCGCCCTGCTGCGCCAGCTCGGCGGCAACCCCAAGCCGCTGGCGGTCGCCGGCGGTGCGGCGTTCGTGCTCGCGCTGATGCCGGGGCTGCCGATGCTGCCGTTCATGGCGCTGGCGGCGCTGGCCGGCGGCGGCGCGTGGCTGCGCCACAAGCACCCGCAGTCGGCGCCGGCCACCGACGCACCCGCCGCCGCCGCCGACGCGTCGGGCGAAGCGCCGCTGTCCGAGGCGATGCGCATCGATCCGATCCGGCTGGAGCTCGGCTTCGCGCTGCTGGCGCTCGCCGGCGGCGACTCGCCGCGGCTGACCGAGCAGATCAAGGGACTGCGGCGGAGCATGGCGCAGGAGATGGGCTTCGTGCTGCCGCCGGTGCGTATCCAGGACAACATGCAGCTCGAGCCGAACGGCTACTCGATCCGCATCAAGGAAATCGAGTCCGGGCGCGGCCAGCTGCGCCCAGGCCAGCTGCTGGCGATGAACCCGAAGGGGGGCATGCCGGACCTGCCGGGCGAGGCCACGCAGGAGCCCGCCTTCGGCCTGCCCGCACGCTGGATCGCGCCGGCGCAGAAGGACGAGGCGCTGCTGCGCAGCTACACCGTCGTCGATCCGCCGAGCGTGCTGGCCACACACCTGACCGAGGTGGTGCGCGACGCGATGCCGGACCTGCTG
>DATEQV010000119.1:0-4855 GCA_035272265.1 Acidisphaera sp.
AATTGCCGGAACTCCCACCGGCGGACGCGCCGACCGCCGACACCAAGCTGTTGGGCAGCTGACGCACGGCGTCGCGATGGAAGCGGTCGAGCGCCATCGCGGCGATCTCGCCGTTCCCGCGATCATCGCCGTGGCCGGCGACGAGGTCCGACGGCACGGCGATCATGGCGCGCAGATTGGCAGCGTTGACGCCGGTCGGAACCCATGTGCCGGGCCGCGTGTACGGGTCGGTTTGCCCGCACGCCGCGAGCCAGAGCGGGACCAGCAGAGACACACACGCCGCGATCGCCGCGTGTCGACCCGCAGCACCGTTTCGCAGCAGAGAGGCCTGTCCGGTCCTGGTCATCACTGCACCACGAAACCGGCATCGCCCGGCACATGCGCCGCACCGACCGCGGCCAGGTCCGGCTGCGGGCCGCCAGATGCCTGCGCCCCGGATTGACGCAACTGCAGGATGCGTTCGAGGTCGTTTGGTGGACGCCAGTCCGGTCCGCCCGGAACCTGCAGGCGATCGGGATTGCAAACCGGGCGAACGATGTATGGTGTCACCACGATCACCAGCTCGGTTTCGTTGCGCTGAAAACTGTCCGACCGGAACAGCGCGCCGAGGATGGGCACGTCGCCGATGAAGGGCAGCCCAGTGCCCACCAGCGTCGTGCTGTCCTGCAGCAAGCCGGCGATCGCGAAGCTCTGGCCGCTTCCCAATTCGACGGTCGTCTCCGCACGCCGCACCGACAATGCCGGCACCTGGATCGAGTTGTTGCCTGCGGGCAAGGTCACCGCACCCTGGTTGGTCAGCGCGCTGACTTCCGGGCGCACCTTCATCGTGATCCGGCCGTCGGTGTGAACCGTCGGCACGAAGGCCAAGCTGACGCCGAACTGCTTGAACTCGATGGAGATTGCGTTGTTCTGATCGGTGACCGGGATCGGGAACTCGCCGCCCACCAGAAAGCTCGCCGGCTCGCCGCTGATCGCTGTGAGGTTCGGCTCGGCGAGCACGTGAACCAGCTGATCCTGGGCGAGGGCGTCGATGACCGCGTTGATGTCGAGCACGTGGCCAGGCGTGTTGAAGTTGTAGCCGCCGGTGAGCGCGCTCGGAACCAGTCCGACGGATCCGGTGGACGGGAGAACATTGTTCGTCGCCAGGCCGATTGCCGCGTATTTGCCGAGCTGCGCCAAGGCGGACCAATTGATGCCGATCTGCCGCGTCACGTCGCGGCTCATCTCGACGATGCGGACGCGCAGGTTCACCGTCGTTCCGGCCTCGACCGTCATGTCGTTTTGTACGGTGCCGTGCGGGCCGGCGAAGCCGCGCGCAATCTGCGCCGCGCTGTCCGCGTCCGCCGGTGTCCTGACCGTGCCGCCGAGCGCCATTCCGTTCGCCGTCGGTGCCGCGAGGACCGAAGAACCGGGGAGGGTCCGCCCGAGCGTCGCACCTGTGGCCGCCGCGGCATATCCCGATGGCAGTACCGTCAACTCGAAATCCCCGATGGCGTTGCCCGCGGCGTCGAGCGCGGCAACCGTCGTCCGCCCCGGCCCGACACCGAAGACGAACAGGCTGGTCGGGCTGGCCGGCCGCACTTCCGCAACCTTCGGGTCGGCGACGAAGATGTTTGCGGCCGGCGCGCCGAGCTGCAGAACCTGACCCATGCCGGCGTGAATGGTGAGCGCGCCGTGACGCCCTGCGGTGCGCGGCTGGTTACCGTCGGCAGCCCGCGCCGGCGATGCCGTCGCTGACGCGGCCAGTGCGGCGGCAACGGCAGCATGCAGCAGGCGCGTTCTGCGCCGTGCGTGGTGCATCAGAACTTGACCTCCTTGCCGTCATGCGCGCCGCTGTACACTCGCACCGAAGGGTGCGGGGCTGCTGCGGGGGCGGGGGCATTGCCGAGCGCCGCCGAGACGTCGCCGCCCCACGTCACGCCGTGCGGCGCACCTGCGCTGCCGATGGCTGCACCGGCGGTGGATCCGACCGCAGGCCCGGGGCCGCCTTGTGCCACGCTCCCGGCGGCCGTCGTCGGCAAGGCTCCTCCCGTTGCTGAAACGGGAGCGCCGGCTGCCGGCGCAACTTGGCCCGGAGCCGGCGGTTGCGCCGTAGTGGCTGGCGCCTCGTTCGTCGTAACCGACGCTGTTCCAGCGCCTGCTTGCGCCGTCGGCGGTCCTGCCGCTGCTTGCGCGGCGCTTGCGGTAGGTGTGGCGGAGCGCAGATCGAGCACCAGGTGCCCCAGCCGCGTGGCCACGGCGATGCGCTCGGCTTGTTCGGGCGTGACTTCCAGCGTTGCGGTCCGGACGGTCTGATCCGTCGCGGCAGCGGTCGCGCCCTGAGTGAGCTGCTGATCGATCGCAATCACCCGCACGTCGGACAACAGGGTCTCGGCGGAAACCTTCCGCCCTGGCGGCAGGTTCGGATCGTCCAGCTGCTGTGTCAGGATGACGTCGACATGGTCACCCGGCCAGATCAGCCCGGCGCTGCCGCTCACCGCATCGACGCCGATCGTGCTCGCACGCATTCCCGGGGTTAGAACAGCAGCGAGGAATCCGTAATCGCCGGGACGCAGCACCGAGTCTGGCAGGATGGGCTGCTCCGCCTCGATCGAATGGCGTACCAGCGCGCCCACCAGCTCGCCGCGCATGGCCGACGTGTCGCGCTTTTCGTCGGGCGTCACCTCGGCGGGAGATACGTCCTTCGATGCGAGATCCTCCGGCTTGACGAGCGAGCCGACGCGGAGCGTGTGCGATGCAACGAGGATGGCAACCTTCGCCGGCGGCGCTTCGGCGGCGGGCACGTCGGCAAGATGGTTCGCATACCAGGCGAAGCCGCCCAGCGCGGCCAGGCCGCCGATGAGCAGCGTGAACAGAAGGAAACGGATCGCCAGCATCTCAGCCGCTCCCGGCGCCGACGACGACCGCGAGTGCGCCCGCCGTAATGGCGCAGCCATAAGGGACACCAACGCCGCGTCGGGCGCGCCATGCTTCGATGCGCACCAGTCGCACGAGCGGACGGGCGTGCCGAGCCGGCACGGTTCGAACCTGGGGGAGGCGCAGGGAGCGCAACAGGAGATAGGCCACGCCGAGCGCGCCGCCGCTGATGACGATCGCGGCAAGCAATGACGGAAGGCGCCCAGGTGCGACGAGGAGCGCGCACGCGGAGATCAGCTTGACGTCGCCGCCACCCAGCATGCCGCAACGCCACAGCACCCAAAGCCCCGAGACACTCAAGAGAGCAGCCGCCAGCGCCAAGACCAGATCGCCGGCGAGCGAACGCAACAGCAGGCCCGCCACTGCGACGAATCCCGACACCCAGTTCGGGATCGTGCGCGTCAGCACGTCACGCCGGGCACCCGCGAGCAGCGCGAGGAAGGCGGCGGGCTCGACCATGGCGGCCACCGGCAGGGAGGGAAGGGCCGTCACGCCGCCCCCCCCTGCGGGGGACGCAGACGACGGCACCGAGCAGGCAGCGTGCCGTCGTCGGCGATGACGGCTAGACCGCGCTCGAGATGGTGCCGAAGGTTGCGATCATGTTCGTTTTCAGCGTCGTCACCGCGGTGAGGATACCGGCTGCAATCAACGCCCCCATGAGCGCGTATTCGACCGCCGTCACACCCTTCCTGTCGGAGGAAACGGGCTTCAGTGCCTTGTTGATCATGCGGAGCATTGTTGCCTACTTCGCTGCTCGGCCAGCGTTTCGCGACGCTGGCACTCCTGTTGCCGGAAACGCGCCGCGCTTTCTGCCGGCTAATCGAGGACCGTCGCCGCGCCGGGCCGCCCCAGTTGCAGCCGTAGGCCCCAGAGGTGAAGATCGGGTTAAGTGACCCGGACTCCGTCAGCATTCTGCCTGACCCCGATAGCTCGATGCGGTTCCGACAGCGCGACTTTGTCGCGCTGTCGCCTCCTTATCTTTTGCCGCGTCGCTGAATCTTCGCTTAACCGGGCCGGCGAATGCGCGCGATTGCAACGGTGATCACCCGTGGACAGGCGCCCGCGACGGCGTTTGCACGATCGGCAGACCGCGCCGTCGTTGGATCGAAACGGGTGGTCTGACTGCGCCGGGTTCCGCTGCCGGCACCAAAGAGCCGGAACCGGGCGGGGAGCGAAGTGCCCAGGCCGGCAGGATGACCCGCACGACCAAGCCGCCGACCGGCATCGGCCGCGCCGGATACAGGGCGCCTCCGTCGGAGGGTGCGCCTGTCCAGCGGCGCAGAACGAGGTCGCGGTATGCCGCGGCGCGCCAGGGCGTGGCCGAGTGGTACAGTCCCGCGACCTCCTCCCAACTCGCCGCTCGCGTACGAAGATCCAGCAACAGGCGTGCGGCAGCCTCGGCGTTCGCTGCCGGGTCAAAGGCCTGCTCGAGACTGGTGAACGCCTCCGGGTGATACAGCAGGCTGATTTGAAAGCAGCCGACATCGATGTTGCGCGCGCCGGCCGCAAGTTGCTGCGCCACATACGTGACTGCTGTTTCGGCGGACGGGAAGAACTGGCCGACGCCCGCTTCGTCCACCGTCCACGGCCACGGCCACGGCGCGACCCGCCTCGTCGTGCGATCGAGCACACCGGACTCGACCTCGCCGATCGCGCGAAGCAGACCGCTCGGAAGATCGAACTTCCGCTCGGCCTGGTCCGCCGCATCGACGCAATCGGCCGGTGCCGGGTCCGCAGCCGATGTCGCCGTCAGCGCGCCGGATGCCGCCGCCATAGCGCAAACTGCCGCCGCCGCGCGCCTGAGCTCGACTTTCTGCAATTTACGCTGCGAGGCATAGAGTCTGCACGAATCGATTTAGCAAAGCGACTGGCATTATGACGGTATCACTGCCTTGCCGAGACATTGAAAAATCCGGCGGACACCAAAGTGCGCGGCGGA